>CAZING010000009.1:0-13692 GCA_964540505.1 uncultured Cellvibrionaceae bacterium
CCGCAGCGAAATTGATAGAAGCCGGCATAGCGGTGGACATTGTCAACAAAGTCGCCGAAGGCCGACCGCACGTAGTGGATTTAATTAAAAACAAGCAGGTCGACCTGGTGATTAACACCACCGAAGGGAAACAGGCAATCCGAGATTCTGCCTATATTCGCCGCGGCGCAGAAAGTTTAAGAATTTATTACACCACCACACTGGCGGCCACCAACGCATTGTGTATGGCGCTGCGTTTCGGCCAAAACCAGCGGGTTCGGCGCCTTCAAGACCTGCATGAGGGGTTATTGTAATGTCCATTTCGAAAGTACCCATGACCGTAGCGGGCGCCGAACGTTTGCGCCAAGAGTTGGATAACCTTAAAAAAGTCGAGCGTCCGCGTATCGTCCAGGCGATTGCAGAAGCACGCGAGCACGGCGATTTGAAAGAAAACGCCGAATATCACGCAGCGCGGGAGCAGCAAAGCTTTTGCGAAGGCCGAATACAAGAAATTGAAGGCAAACTGTCGCACGCCCAAATAATAGACGTGACGACTATCGCCCACTCGGGGCGCGTGATTTTTGGCGCGACGGTGGATTTGATCAACGTCGAAACCGATGCGCGGGTCACCTATCAGATAGTGGGCGAGGACGAGGCCGATATTAAAGCCAATAAAATTTCGGTGAATTCACCCATCGCCCGCGCCTTGGTGGGCAAAGAAGAGGGCGATATCGCCGAAGTGAAGGCGCCCAGTGGTGAAATTGAGTATGAGATCGACGCCGTTAAACACATCTGAACCATAGCCTTCGATATGAATACTTCGCGGTTAGACCATTATTATGTTGTGTCCATGCGCAAGTTCATGGTGTTGTTTATTGGCACCATGGGCATGTACCAGCTTTATTGGTTTTATCGCATGTTTAAATCGATGGAGGTCGTCCAAGATCGCAAACTGCTGCCGATCCTTCGAACGCTGCTGAGTTTTATCTTTGCGCTCGGCTTGTTCAACTTCATCTACCGCGAAGAGCGCAACTGCGAGAACGGCCGTGAATGGCGGCCGGATTTTCTCGCGGGGGTATTCGTCGGCAGTTGGGCGGTACAGATGCTGGTTATTTTGGGCAGTAGCTCGCTGCCGGCAATGGTGTACTTTCTGATTCAATTGCTCGCGTTTTTCGCGCAGTTTTATGCGGTTTATCAGGTGCAGTTGGCAGTCAACCGTATCGCGAAAGACCCATTTGGTCACGTCAACCCGCGCATGACCACGACCAATTTATTGTGGGTGCTTTTTGGTACCTTTCTTTGGGCTGACGCCGTTTTAAAAATCTATTTATACCAAACGGGGCGTTTGCCGAACAGTACGATTGAGCAGCCGGCCGATAAACTGAAAACGTCTTCGATGCCGGGTGTTCTTTAAGCAATGGTTTCGCCTTATTCCACGGGTGGGTCATGCGGGAAGTTAGGTGCCTAAGGCAGCAGCGAACTGTTTTCTACTTTTCCCATGGCCCACTAGGGTCTTGTTACACCCCATTTAAAAGCATGGAACCAGCGAGCGAGTCGTCGCGTCTAGGCGCTGTACCTGAAGGTTTTATGCCACAACGAAATCGCTTCGGCGAGGTTGAGAAGTCGTCCGGAGCTTCTACAGGCTAAGCGCCGGACGACTTAAAGCGCGCGGGGCGTCAATCGAGGTATTGACCGCCGTTTGCCGAGAGCGTCGAGCCGGTGATAAAAGCGGCTTCGTCTGCAACGAGAAACTCTACGCACCGCGCGATTTCCTCAACTTCACCGAGCCGCCCAACCGGAATGCGCGCAATGATTTTTTCCATAATGTTTGCAGGGATGGTCGTCATCATTTCGGTATTGATATAGCCAGGCGCCACCGCATTCACGGTAATGCCTTTATTAGCATTTTCAAGTGCAAGTGCCTTGGTGAAACCGATCATGCCCGCTTTGGCTGCCGCATAGTTCGTCTGGCCAATCTGGCCGGCCAAGCCGTTGATTGAGGTGATATTGACTATGCGGCCGAAGCCGCCGCTGCGCATCGCGTCGATCACCGCGCGCGTGACGTTGTAACAGGAATTGAGGTTGGTGTTGATCACGTCCTGCCAGTCGTTTTCCGGCATTTTATGGAGGGTTGCATCGCGGGTAATGCCGGCATTGTTGACCAGAATTTCGACCGCGCCGAGTTCGGCGGTGACCTGCTCTATAGCTTTAGTGCAATCGGGTAACTGGCCGACATCGAATTTAACGACCGGTATGTCATAGGTCTCTCTAAAAGAATGTGCGGTTTGGTCGTTGCCACCGTAGCTTGCAACCACCTGATAACCCGCGTTTTTTAACCGTACACTGATGGCCGCTCCGATACCACGTGTACCGCCTGTAACCAGCGCTAATCGACCCATGCATTCACTCCTGATTGTTGGTAGAAAAGAATTTAACGAAGACAGCAGCAAGTAAACAACAACGCTGTCCATTTTTTTAAAGCCCCAAACACGAAAGATTAGTCAAAATCAAAAAACTAAACGGGAAACCGGGGCGAGACCTACAAGTGCGTTTAGCGTCTAGGCTATTGATTTGCGTTGTCTATGGCAACCCCTTTATAGTCCCAATATTTAGTCGGTTGACCTTGAATTCCGGTCGCTCCGCCTTTATATAACACACAGATTTTTGACCGGCAGAAGATAAGGCAACCCAAAGGGGGTAACCGTGGTGAATAAAGTCGACATCAACGAACAGAATGCGAAAGAGTTTCTAATTGACGAATCGCTCAACCGTTTAATTGTCGTTGATTTTTGGGCCGACTGGTGTGCGCCCTGCAAGTCGCTTATGCCAATACTCGAAAAGCTTGCCGATGAATACGCTGGCGATTTTTTGCTGGCGAAAGTGAACGCGGACGAGCAACAGATGCTTGCCTCTCAGTTTGGCGTTCGCAGCTTGCCGACCGTAGTGCTGATGAAAGACGGGCAACCCATAGACGGTTTCACCGGCGCGTTGCCAGAATCCGAAATTCGCGCGCTGCTCGATAAACATTTGCCAAAACCTTGGGATAAAAAACTGGCAGAGGGCAAAGCACTGCTGGAGCAGCACCGCTTTGCTGACGCTATAGCACCGCTTCAAGAGGCGCTTTCGCTGTCGGGGCGCAGGGCCGATATCGCTTGCACGTTGGCGGAAGCCTATTTGAACTGTAAGCGGTTAGCCGATGCCAAGAGCCTCTTGGACGAGATCAAAATGATTAATCAGGACGCTTACTTCGAGCAGGTGAAAGCGCAGCTCGACCTGGCTCAGAACGCCAGTAAGGCGCCAGAAATTGACGCTCTCGAGCAGCGTCATCAAGCGGAACCCGACAATGACGAGGTGGCTTACCAGCTTGCCATTCAGTATTCCCAGCACAGCTACCACCGCGAGGCTTTGGACATTCTGTTCGCACTGCTGCAAAAGAAGCTCGACGCTCGGGACGGCGATGTCCGCAAGTCCTTTAACGATGTCTTAGCCGCACTCGGCAAGGGCGACCCGCTGGCGGTTGAATTCCAGCGCAAAATCTACGCACTTTTATATTGACGGCCAAGCGGTCCGCCCAAGAGCTGCAGCCGCGTCGCGCGCCTGAAGCTGCCGGTCGCTTTACTTCTAGGTTAAAAACTGTCAGACGCGCCAAGCCTGTGTCATCGCACTGTAGCGCGTCGGTTATTTTCACATCGTTTCCCGTGCCGATAGTTGGGTAAAGCCCTCCGTTGCTGGCATAATTGTCTGCTTTTCTTCGGGCGGAATATCCGCCACACACTATAGGTTTTCGTACAGGGGTCGTTATGCAGCCGAAGATCAAACCCGTTAATCCTAATTTCTCTTCTGGGCCTTGTAGCAAGCGCCCCGGCTACAATGTGGCCAAGCTCGACCTGGACGCGCTCGGGCGCTCGCACAGGTCGGCATTGGGCAAAGATATCCTCGCGCGTGTCTGCCGCCTTACCGCCGAAGTGTTGGAGTTACCCGAGGGCTATCGCGTCGGCGTGGTGCCAGGCTCCGACACCGGGGCCGTGGAGATGGCCTTGTGGTCTCTGTTAGGGCAGAGACCCGTGGATGTGCTCGCTTGGGAGTCATTCAGCGCGGGCTGGGTGACTGACATCACTAAGCAGTTAAAGCTAAAAGATGTCACAGTGCTGGAAGCGGACTACGGTGATTTGCCGGACCTGACGAAAGTCAATGGCGACCATGACCTGGTCTTTACTTGGAATGGCACCACCTCGGGTGTAAAAGTGCCTAACGGCAATTGGATTGCGGACGACCGCGAGGGCTTGACGATTTGCGATGCGACCTCGGCGGTCTTCGCGATGGAGCTGCCCTGGCATAAGCTCGATGTGATCACCTACTCGTGGCAAAAAGTTTTGGGCGGCGAAGGTGCGCACGGCATGCTGATTCTGAGCCCCCGCGCGGTCGAGAGGCTCGAGTCCTACACGCCGCCCTGGCCTATGCCTAAGCTGTTTCGCATGACCAAGGGCGGCAAGTTGATTGACGGTATCTTTCGCGGGGAGACCATCAATACGCCCTCCATGTTGTGTGTGGCGGATTATCTGGATGCCCTCGAATGGGTTCAGTCGCTTGGCGGCGTCCGTAAAACCATTGAAAAATCGCAGGCGAATCTCGAAGTTATTCGCCGGTTTGTCGCGGTCAACGACTGGATCGACTTTTTGGCCCGCGCACCGGAAACACTTTCCAACACCAGTGTGTGTCTGGCACTTAAAGCCGAGCCCGATCAGGTGAAGGCGATTGTTAAGTTGTTGGATAAAGAAGAGGTCGCATTCGATATAGGCGGGTACCGCGATGCGCCACCGGGCATTCGCATTTGGTGTGGCGCGACCGTCGCAGAGTCTGACTTGGAAGCTTTAATGCCGTGGTTGAGTTGGGCCTACGAGCAGGTTACAGGCGTTTGACGACTCAGGGTTCAGGCAAGTAAAAAAATAAACAAAAAAAAGCCCTGGCAAGCCAGGGCAGAATCGAAGAAACAAGGTTTTACCGTTCTGAAAAACAGGTTGCGCATGTTTTTCGTCTTGGTATTTTCATAAAAGCAATCTTCGGGCCAATGGATAATATCCAGTAAAAACAAAGGTTTATGGGGCGAACACTTGTCAGATGTTAAATATACCGACACACTGACGCCGAGCGTTCTGGTCGATAAGCTTTCGCGGTGTAATGCCCGTTATCAACCGGTAGTGAGGTACTATGTATTCAATAAAGACGTTCAATAAAATCTCGGAAAAGGGCTTGAGCCTGTTTCCCGAATCCCTTTATCAGGTCAGTGCGCAAGCTGCCGACCCAATCGCCTACGTTCTTCGAAGCCAGAAGTTGCACGATGAGCCGATACCCGAAGGCCTGCTCGCGGTCGCAAGGGCAGGAGCCGGGGTCAATAATCTGCCGGTGGAGCAATACACCGAGAAAGGTATAGTCGCGTTTAACACGCCCGGCGCCAACGCCAATGCGGTGAAAGAATTGGTGCTTGGCGCGATGCTGCTTTCAAGTCGAGACATCCTCGGAGGCAAAGTGTTTGTCGAGGGGCTCACGCATATGGACGACGCGCAAGAGATGCACAAGCTCTTGGAAGCCGAAAAGAAGCGTTTCGCAGGCAGTGAGCTTAAAGGCAAAACACTCGGTGTGGTCGGACTCGGCGCCATCGGGTCTATGGTCGCCGAAATGGCCCTGGCGATGGGTATGAATGTGGTCGGCTTTGACCCCGCCATCAGTGTCGAAGCCGCATGGCGACTGCCGAGCCAGGTCACCAAAAAAGAGAACCTAAACGCGCTTTTGTCCGTTTCGGATTACGTATCGCTGCACGTACCGGCCCTGGAGTCCACGCGTCATATGATGAACTCCGACACGCTTGCGGCTATGAAGCCCACCGCGGCGCTGGTGAACTTCGCAAGGGATGCCATAGTGGACGGCAAGGCGGTGGTCGCCGCTTTGGATGCTGGTAAGCTTCGCCAGTACGTTTGCGACTTCCCCGAGCCCGCGTTTCTGGGCCGCCGCGACGTCATCGCATTGCCGCATATAGGCGCGAGCACCGCCGAGGCGGAAGAAAACTGCGCGGTGATGGCGGTCAATCAGTTGCGCGATTTCATAGAGAACGGCAATATTTTGAACTCTGTGAATTTTCCACCGGCTGCGATGAGCAGAGCCAAGGGGACCTGGCGGATTACCTTCAGTAACCAAAATGTTTCCGGGGTTCTAGGGCATGTGTTGACCTTGTTTGCCGACAAAGGCGTCAACGTGGTCGATATGGTAAACAAAAGCCGGGGCGACATCGCCTACAATATTTTAGACATAGCCGAAGCCCCCAGTACGGAAATTCTGGCCGCTATCAAAGCGGTAGAAAATGTCATTAACGTGAGAGTGTTTCCGGCTTAACGACAGAATCGCGATTTGTCTGACGCTCGAAACGGCGGGCAAATCGCAAAGGCTTTATCGAGTTGCGGTGAATCTTGCGTGAAGGGCCTGGAGCCGTGAAAACTGAGAGGTGTGCTAATCGAAAAGCGCTGTGAAAGGCGTTGCCACCTTTTCACAGCGCTATGTAGGTCTATCTTGGTGGGCTCAGACGGACTGAGTCAATCCGGCAAGGTCACGTTCAGCTCCAAAACCGCGCAGGTGCCGTGGTTTTCGAGTTGCACATCGATATTGTCCATGTCGATATCGACGTACTTTTTAATCACTTCCATAATGTCGCGCTGCAGTGCGGGCAAATAGTCCGGCTGCTGACGCTTGCGCCGTTCATGAGCCACTATGACCTGCAACCGCTCTTTGGCTATATTGGCGCTTTCGTGTTTTCGGCGCGCGAAATAACTGAGCAAGCTCATGCACTCCTCCTAAACAGCCGCTGGAAGAAGCCTTTGTGTTTGGGCGTCATAAACCTGTGCTCCACTGTTTCACCAAGTAAGCGCGCCACGGCATCGCTGTAAGCCTGCCCCGCTTTACTTTCTTTATCGTGTATAACCGGTACGCCCTGGTTGGATGCTTTCAGTACCGATTGGCACTCCGGGATAACCCCCAACAGTTTGGTGGCCAAGATTTCCTCGACATCTTGTACGCCGAGCATTTCGCCTTTTTCAACGCGCTCAGGATTATATCGGGTCAGTAGAAGGTGCTCAATGACCGTCTCGCCGCGCTCGGCTTTTCTCGATTTACTTTGCAAAATGCCGAGAATTCGGTCGGAGTCGCGTACCGAAGAGACTTCGGGGTTTGCGACTACGAGCGCTTCATCGGCGAAATACAACGCAATAAAGGCGCCGTGCTCGATACCGGCTGGCGAGTCACAAATGATGTATTCGAAGCCCAAATCGGCCAATTCGTTAAGTACGGCTTCGACCCCTTCTTTGGTGAGCGCGTCTTTGTCGCGCGTCTGAGAGGCGGGGAGGATAAACAGGTTTTCACAGCGCTTATCCTTTATCAGTGCCTGTTTAAGCGTCGCTTCTTTGTTGATGACGTTGACAAAGTCATAGACAACCCGGCGTTCGCAATTCATTACCAAATCCAGATTGCGCAGCCCTATGTCAAAATCGATTACGGCTGTCTTATGGCCTCGTAACGCCAAGCCGCTGGAAATTGCTGAGCTGGTGGTGGTTTTGCCAACGCCGCCTTTACCCGAAGTTACCACAATTACTTTTGCCAAAACGGTAGCCCTTTATGATTGGAAGTTACGTTAGTCGGATGATCAAATTATCGTTTTCTATATGGATTTGCACGGCGGACTGCCAGTGTGCGGCGCGCAACTGCTGATCGACCATGAAATGCCCCGCGACTGCGACAAGTTCGGCCTCTTGGCTGGTGCAGAAGATTCGGGCGGATTCGTCACCCTTTACGCCCGCAAGCGCTCGCCCGCGAAGTGCCCCGTATATATGGATGTTGCCATCGGCTAGAACCTCGGCGCCCGGGGATACCGAGGACAGAATAACCAAGTCGCCGCCCTGTGCATACACCTGTTGGCCGGAACGAATCGGGGTGCTGACAATTTTGGTTTTGGAGTCGAACGCTCTGGGCGGCGATTCGGTTTCAGTTTGCGGGTCGTTTGGCTTTGGGTCGCGCTGGCTTACAGCTCCTGCGCCCAACTCCGGCATGGGCTTTTCGGTAATTGCGCCCACGTGTTTCTCGCGCCCTTTTTGTAAAACGGCAAGCCCAGCGTGAATGGATTGTTCGAGCAGTGCACCGGTTGCGCTTCGGGTTGCGGCGGGCAGCATACCGAGGTCTCGGCAGATGTGTATCAGTCCGCGCAGGTCAAAATCGTTGTGTTGCGCCTGGGGGAGCAGTTCGAAGCCTAGAACAACAGGGGAGTGGTGGAAGAAGGTGGGCGCTTTTTTTACTTTTATTTCAAGTTCGCTGCGAATGGTTTCCAAGTTGAGTGTCTTTACTTCCAACAGGTTCATTGGAAACAGGCCGCCCTTTATTTGGAAGCTTTCGGGGCGGTTGGATGCGGGCGCTTTGGAAGCCGAAACAGTCATGTTAAAAAGGTCACGTATCAGTCGTCGCGTAAATTTAAATTGTCTCAACCCGTTTCAACAGGCGTTATAAAGTGTCTGTTAAATGCGATGGGGTGAGACATCTTTTGAATCGGTGCGCATTAAGACAGCGCCGGCGCGGGTCTCAGTGATTGCCGCTTGTTATGTGCTGCACCCGCTTAAGCGTGAATGCAGCAGGTGTAGGGGCCTGGCGCCGCCTTCCGGCGAACTGGTGTAACAGGCCCTAGAATAATTCATCAGCCGGTAAAGCTAAAGGAGAATTTAGACCTTAGCTTTTCTTAAAAAAGCTAATCGAGGTTGATGCGGTCTTTCCTGTGCGAGCGTACTGCGCCTTTGCGATGCGCGAGGGCGGAGTCCAGTTTCTTGGCGCAATCGGCGATGGCGACGTACAAATCGTTATCGCCGCTTTGCACTGCAATGGCAGCGCCCGCAAATTGTGTGAGAACTTCTATTTTTTGTACGTTGCGCTCTACTGTTATTGTGACGTCAAGCGCATCCAGATTCGGGTAATGAGAGGCAACTTTAGAGAATTTGCTGTCAACAGCTTCACGAATACCGTCGGTAATCTCCACGTGGTGGCCAGACAGATTGATTTGCATACCGTCATTCCTTCTTTCTTTGTTAAGTTGTCAGTTGCTGTTTCATAACTGGCGCGCCGAGCGGTAGGGCGTGGAACCGACATGCGCAAAGCGCTTGTTCGTGTGCTTTTGCCTGGTTTCGCTAAGCGTTCAAGTTACAAAGCCGCAACTAGAAGTTTCAGCCCGAACTCCATATTGCCGATTTGAAACCCAATGAAGCGGCTTCATCGGTGTGCCCGGTCGGCGTTTTCGATAGCTCAACCCCGTCGCCCTTTGTCATCCCTTTGGGGCGTCGGCTCGCTGTCAGCGAGGTGAACACCGCAACTACACCATGCTACGAAACCCCAAAAAATTCAAGCGCCCGGCGGCGGATAATGATCGGCGTCCGGGCTGAGTCTCAGAAAAGGTCGCAGCGCCGTTTCAGTGGATTGTCTACTTTGGAGTTCAACTGCCGATGGATAGTTGCATTAAACGACGGGAAACAGACGCGTGAGCGCTACGGGCACGGCCGTTTCGGTCTTTAGTACGCGTTGCCCGAGCGAGAAAGGGGTGAACTGCGCGCGTTCAAACGTCGCCACTTCCTTAGGCAAGAACCCGCCTTCGGGGCCTATTGCGAGTATGGTTTCGGTCATTAGGGGTGCCACGTGCCCGGTGTCGACGCGCGGATGGGCAATTAACGCGCGATTGTAGCGGCGCACCAACGCGGGCAGCACGTCGTCGATAAAAGGCGTAAAGCGCCGGTGGTGGTGAATGGTCGGCAATTGCGTCGCGCAGGCTTGCTCGAGGCCAAGCAACAGTTGTTCGCGCACTGAGTCCTCGGCCAGCAGAGGGGTTTGCCAATAACTTTTCTCAACACGGGCACTTTGCAATAAGTGCAGTTGCGTGACGCCGAGGCTTGTGACGGTTTGCAGCAGTCGGTTCAAAACCCGCGGTCTCGGCAGTGCCAGGATCAAACACAAGGGCAGCGGCGGCGGGGGCGCTAATGCGGTTTTTATCTCCGCCAGTACCACCGCGTCCGGTCGTAATTCCGCTATTTTCGCGGTGCCGATGTCGCCGCCAACGATGCCGATGTTGATGGAATCGTTCACTTCGAGTTTCAATATCGAGCGGATGTGTGCGCTCTGCCGCGCTGTGACAATCGCGTCACCGGCTTCGGAGACGTCGCTTGGGTGTAACAAAAGAAGATTCATTGTGATCGGTTGAAGTCGCAGCAGCGATGGCGTTCCCGACAGGAATCGAACCTATATCTGCCCCTTAGGAGGGGGCCGTTTTATCCATTAAACTACGGGAACAAGATGGCCGCGCATTTTAGCAACGCCCACAGGATATGCAAAACATTAATCGAAAAGATGCGTCTTGGGTGGCTTGTAAGGGCCTGGGTGGCTCGAATTTCTGTTCTCGCGCTTCGGTACAAAGAGCGCGAAGCCAACGCCGGCCAAACCCAAAGGGTGGTTGGGGCTCGCCGATGGTGAATCAGGCCTCGCCCAGACGGTGCCCTGGCCTTGAGGCGTTTTTTCCGCCTTTGCTGGTATAAAGATTGGTGCTGGCGGTTTGTCCGCGGAGAATCGTCAGCAGACGGTTGAATGTCTTTTGATTCCGAGAAAGCACCTTGCCGTTTATTTCGTTCTCGGTTCGGCAAATGTCCAGCAACTCTTTAAGCCGCGCCCATAACTCACCAATATCGGGTGCTTGGTCGGCAATTATTTGCTGCCATGCCTGGTCAGAATTTGCCGAGCGCTTCACCGATTGTGCCCAGAGGCTTCGAGTGCGGGCACTGTTCTCGAGGTGGGTCAGTTGCTCCGCCTTGGCGCGAATGACAGTTTCTAGGGCATCGTGGTCGCGGTTTTTCAGCGCTTCGCGCTCATCGTCCAGCAATGCAATTAAGCGTTCGCACGCTTCGATATCCTGGCTGAGAAGGGTTTGAAGCTCCGCCGGGTTGAATTTATTAACGGACATAGGTCGTACCTTTACGCAAAAAAAAACGGCTGTTCTAGCCATAACCGGCGCCATCCGGGGCCGGAGTCACCCTCAGAACGAGCTTTCGGCTCGCAGCATCTTTTCGGCGACCGAATGGGCGTTTACTTCGTAGGTGCCCTGTTTAATGGCCTGCTTGATTTCGGCAATTCGGCTTTCGTTGTTGCTATCGGCTTCGGCGACGGCGCTTTCGAGGCGCGATAGCACCTGTGCTCTGGAACTTAAAGACACACTGTCGCGGCCTTCCGCAGGCGCCTGAGTCTTGGCGGTGCGCTCAGCGTCGCCCGTTTGCGGCTTGACTTTCGCGCCGCTGCTGGCGGTACTGCCGATACCGTTTTTGTTGTAGCCGGAGCTGGGATCGATGATCATAATCTGAACCTGTTCGCGCTGCGTCCTTGGGTGATTTTTGCGTTCTCAAGCAAGGTATCGGCAGCCTTTTAGAATACTTTAGCCACAATATCAAAAAAAAATTTAACTTTTATGGTCGTCTTGCGCTTATCGGCCTTATAAACCGGAAAGCGAAATCGCGACGGCACCCGGTCCCGTCACAGTGGCTTCCACCACGCGTTTGGACCTGGCGTTTTTCACCTTAATTCGCTCGCCCAAGCGCCCGTGGCTTAAAGCTTCAGCGCGTGCCGCCACCGCAATACCGCCGCTTATGGCGGTCACCTCGACGCTGTCGCCTCGGCGTATCACTGTGGGTTCGCGTAAGCTTGCGTGCTGCACACTGTTGCCCAGGCGCAGCGAGCGCTGCAATTCTTTACCCAGCACTTCTACCGGATCCTCAAGATAGCCTGTGCCCGCCTGCGCTATGTTCATTCGCGCGACTGTGATATCCGCCTCGCTAAGCACCGTGCCCCGCGCCAAGTTGCGCCCGGCCACCACGACCCGCGCGAACCGGTCCACCTTAACCGGCACGTATATGGTCCAGGGCTTAGAGCCCGTGCACTGAACTTTAACCGTGAGGTTTGCCGCCAAAGGCTCCGGTGAGGACATTTCGCTGACAAGCGGCGTGTCGCACTCGGCGAGATTCAAGCGCGGGTCCAAATTGCCCGGGCGTATATCGACATCCTCGCGCGCCGTGGGCCCGAGCGAATCCGCGTAAAACTGCCAAACATAGTCCACCACCGTAGCGCGCACAGCATCGTCGCTTGCAGCCTCGGCGCCTGCGGGGTTCAGCACCAACAGAAGGCCGAGCGCTACGCCAAACAGCTTAGGGCACAGAGTAAAAAAACCGCGATGGAGCATAATAAGTTGTCCTATGCTTTAGGTGTTTAACGCCGCAATTGTGGCCGTCAAAAAGTTGTCGGATTTCCGGAAATTGCCGGGAATACGGTTGTAATTGCAAGGCCTGTGCCGGATAAAACTCCTACGCAAGGGTCGGGAACTAGAGGGCGCTAAAGTGAGCGTTTTAGACAGTGTCAACCAACGCACCCAACTGGTGGGGCAAAACCGTTTAGAGCTCTTGTTGTTCGGGCTTGGCGGCAATCAGCTGTACGGCATCAACGTATTTAAAGTCAAAGAAGTGCTACAGTGTCCGCCACTTACCGCGATTCCCAAGCGCAACCCGGTTGTGCGTGGGGTGGCTCATATTCGCGGCGGCACCATAGCTATTATGGATATGCGCCACGCCACAGGGTCCACCCCCTTAGAGAATACCGAAAACTGCTTTGTCATCATTACCGAGTACAACCGCTCTACTCAGGGCTTTTTGGTGAGCTCGGTCGAACGCATTATTAATATGAATTGGAGTTCGATTCACCCGCCACCGAAGGGCACAGGTCGCGACAATTATCTGACAGCGGTGACTGAAATCGACGGTCGACTGGTTGAAATCATCGATGTTGAGAAAATCCTCGCGGAGGTGTCGCCGATGAATTACGAAGTCAGCGCCGAGGTGATTCAGCAGATGAACCGCGCCACCCATATTAAAAAGCACGTGCTGATTGTGGACGACTCGGCCATCGCCCGAAAACAAATGCAGAAAGTGATGCAGTCACTTGGTATCACTGCAACCGTTCTCCAGGACGGCAAACAAGCGCTTGAGTATTTGCATCAGATGTTGGCGCAAGGCAAAACCCCCGCTGAAGAGTTGATGCTGGTGGTGTCGGATATCGAAATGCCGGAAATGGACGGCTACACCTTCACTGCAGAGGTGCGCGCACACCCGCAGTTAAGCAACCTGTATGTCGTTTTGCACACCTCTTTAAGTGGTGTTTTTAACGAGGCCATGGTTAAAAAAGTAGGGGCTGATGACTTTCTCGCAAAATTTCACCCCGACGAACTGGCTAAATGTATCAATACGCGTCTCGACCACTTAAAAGGCGAGACTTAAGTGGCGACTTCCCATTCCGCGGCTTAGAGGTCGGGCCCCCACATGGTTAAAGGCTCGGATTTCAATCGGGATCCGCTTTCGATGCGCGCCGATGAATATACGGATTTTTGCGAGTTTTTGCGCGAATCCTGTGGTATTAATTTGGGTGCGAGCAAGCAATACTTAGTGTCAACGCGCGTCAGGCGAATTTTAGAAGACCAGGCAATGGTCAGGCTCGGCGATCTTAATCGCGCTTTGCGCTTGGGTGCTGACCCTGCACTTCGACAGCGCGTTATAGATGCCATGACCACCAACGAAACCTTTTGGTTTCGCGACGGTTATCCATTTCGGTATTTAG
>CAZING010000009.1:13792-33230 GCA_964540505.1 uncultured Cellvibrionaceae bacterium
ATGACCACCAACGAAACCTTTTGGTTTCGCGACGGTTATCCATTTCGGTATTTAGCAGAATCTTTACTGCCCGAGCGCGCGCGCCAACCAAACCGGCAGCCGTTGCGAATTTGGTCGGCCGCCTGCTCCACAGGCCAAGAGCCTTACTCCATCAGCATGGTTTATCGAGAATTCGCGGCCAACCACCGAGCGACGCCGGTGGCGCCTTTGGAGGTGCTCGGCACCGACTTAAGCAGTGGGGTGCTCGAGACCGCCAAAGGCGGCATTTACGATAAATACTCGTTGGCCAGGGGCCTTAGCGATGCTCGCGTCGCCCGGTTTTTCTCGAAAGTGGGTTCGGATATGTGGCAGATTAACCCAGAGGTCGCCCAGGCCGTTCGCTTTCGGGCCTTCAACCTTCGCAACTCCTTTACGCTGCTCGGTCGGTTCGATGCGATATTTTGCCGCAATGTTCTGATTTACTTCACCAGTGAACTCAAGTGCGAAATTCTGACCAAGATGCACGCGGCATTGAATCCGGGCGGTTATCTTTTTCTCGGTTCCTCGGAGAGTATCGTCGGCGTTGGGCACCTTTATGAGATGGTGCCATGCCCCGGCGGCGTCATCTACCGGGCGCTCGGCGCCTTGTGAGTCGTATAGAAGTGTCGTTGATTAGTGGCAAAGCCCGCGCCTAGCTTGCGAACTTGCGCCACCGGCGCCAGGTAGCGCAGCGGCAACTCATTAAGTCTTCGCCTGCGGCAATAGATTGCCGATTCCCTTGCCTCACCAGAATCCAGTTAAATAAATTCCTTTATTTTCAACGACCTAGCAATTCCCGCTTTATGGCATAAGCATTGCAAACACCTTAAAAACCCGTGTGGCGACATATTATTGTCATTCTGAGGAGGGTGGAGATTGTGGCACTGACATTTCATAAAGCGGTTGGCGTTTACGAAGCCGCGTTAAAGATTCGCACCCAGCGGGCCGAAGTCCTCGCCGGCAACTTGGCGAACGTGGACACACCAAATTTTAAAGCGCGAGATTTCGATTTTCAAAAAGCTTTAAGCAGCGAGCTTGCGCGCAGCGTGCAGGCCGGCAGGTCAAATTCGGCACCGGGGCAAAGCTCTGTCAGAGATTCGGTGAGCCTGGCGATGCAATACCGAACCCCGACGCAGCCCTCGGTCGATGGCAACACAGTGGATGAACATTTAGAGCACGCCGAGTACATGGCCAACAGCCTCGAGCACCAAACCGCGTTTACATTGCTGAACAGTCGCTTTAAAGGCCTGATCAGCGCAATCAGAGGTGATTGACAATGAGTTTCAACAATATTTTCGACATAGCGGGTTCGGGTATGAGTGCCCAATCGGTGCGTCTGAACACCACCGCTAGCAATATTGCTAACGCCGACTCGGCCGCTTCGAGTTCGGGCGAAGTCTACAAAGGCCGCCACCCCGTTTTTAAAGCCTCCTACGCCGCTATGTTGGGCCATTCAAAGAGCTTTGGCGGCGCAGTGCGCCCGGAAGTGGCCGGGGTCAGCGTTGCCGGCATCGTTGAAAGCGATGCGCCTTTGCAGCACCGCTACGAACCGGGCCACCCAATGGCGGACGATCAAGGTTATGTTTATTACCCGAACGTCAATGTCGTGGAAGAAATGGCGAATATGATTTCGGCGTCGCGATCGTTTCAGGTCAACGTCGAAATAATGAACTCCGCAAAACAAATGATGCAAAGAGTTTTAACGCTCGGGCAGTAACAAATTCCGTCGGTAGAAGTTGAGGGTGCCAAATCATGACAGACGTTAACGCGACCAACTCGCTGGTCAATGACCTGTTGGTTAACAACAAATTTAAAGCCGAAGAAAAGCCGGCCAACGAGCTTGGTCAGAAGGCCTTTCTGAAGCTCATGATCACCCAACTTGAAAACCAGGATCCGCTAAGCCCGGCGGAGAACTCGGAGTTTATCGCGCAGTTAGCCCAGTTCAGTTCGGTCGAAAGCCTCGATCAACTCAACAGCAATTTCGACTCGTTCGCCGATAGCTTTGTTGGCAATCAGGCGCTGCAGGCGTCAACTTTGGTGGGTCGGTCGGTGACAGTTCCAAGCGAATCAACCAGGTTGTATGCATCGGATGTGATTACCGCGTCCGCAGATCTGCCGGTGTCCACCTCGTCTGTGGCGATCGATATCTATGATGAGAGCGGCTCTCTTGTCGAGCAAATCGCGACGGGGCCAATGGAGGCGGGTGAAGTCATTTTGCGTTGGGATGGGCAGCAGGCTGAAGTAAATGGCGAGATGCTCGACTGGCAAAGCAGCCATGATCAGGGGCTACCCCCAGGCGATTACTCTTTTAAAATTTCGACCATGATTGACGGCGAAAATACGGGTCTGGATACATTTGTTAGCGCCAACGTCAACAGTGTGACGGTCGGTCAGAACGGCACTTTGACTTTGAACCTCGCCGGCATCGGCGCGGTGAGTCTAGCCAACGTCAAACAGTTTAATTAATTGAAAAATATTTTCGCAATTTATGACCTTTGCCGAATCGTCGAACAGGCGTCATAACGGTTTCGAATTAATGTGTTCGATGGAGTTTAATGCCCGAACGCAACCACTACAGCAGTCATTAGTAGGAGTATGTTATGACATTTGATACAGCCCTGAGCGGAATACGTTCAGCATCTTCAGATTTATCGGTGACGGGTAATAATATTGCGAACGCATCGACCACAGGGTTTAAAGCCTCGCGGGCGGAGTTTGGCGATATTTACGCGACTTCGGTCATCGGTGCGGGCAACAATCCGGTGGGCAGCGGGGTGCGACTTCAAAACGTTGCCCAGCAGTTCACCCAAGGGGCTGTCGCTTTCACCAAAAATGAGTTGGATTTAGCCGTCAATGGCAATGGCTTTTTTGTAGTCCAGCAAAACGGCGAGCAGTTCTATACACGTGCGGGCACGTTCGGAATCGATCGTGACGGGCATGTTGTGAATAACGTCGGCGCCGTATTGCAAGGGTTTCCTGCCGACGCCCGAGGCAATGTCAGTGGCATACAAGGCGATATTCAGATCTCCACCAGCAACCTTGCGCCGCGCGCAACCACGCGTGTGGAGTCGCAATTGGTGCTCGATTCCACCTCCAAGGTGCTTCAGTCCGACGGTGTTCGCTTTAGTACCGAAGGGGGGGCGGTAGGGGTCACCCAAGTCGGGCTGCAGGAGAGCACGCGCACGACTTTGCCAACGCAAACGGACTTCACTTTACCTTTACCAACAGATTTTTCGGCGCAAACGATTGGCTTTGATCTCGAGTTGAGCGGCGCGTCCAGCAATAACGGTACCGTCAGCATTAACCTCAATACCAACTTTGGGGTTCCGGCCACCATTAACACGTTTAATGACCTGCGTACACTTGCGGGCGTTATCAACTCTCAAATATTCTCGCCGGTCGCGCCGCAAACGGCTATTAACGTCCTGGCCAATGCCGTTGACGTCGGCGGTGGTCAGTATAGGTTAGAGTTCACCTCATTGGAGGAGGGCGAAGCGTCGCAAATCCGTTTGTTAAACGGCAACGCGCAGGCGGCCGATATGGGCTTGCCGGTCGGTCCCGCGACCGGTGTTTCCACCCCGGGGATTGCGCATGTGGATAACGGCTACCCGGCCCAGTCGATCGATATCACCGACCCTGACGGTGAAGTGATCACCTATAATTCCGCCGCTGGCGCAACGGCTGCCAGCGTCGCCTCAGAGATGAACGCGTTGGCGGGCGTGTCGGCAACCGCGCAAACCAATGTGCGTCTGGTGATGGCCAATTACAATAACTCGAACGGTAATTTGGAAGTCGATGTTAACGGTGTGGTGCTTCGCGGCGCGACACTTGAGGTGCTCGGCGACCAGATTAACCTGCTGACCGATTCCACCTTGCCGGGTCTTTCCGCTGAAATTGACGCGACGACCGGCGACCTTCTGATTAGCTCGGCTGTGGGTGAAGACATCGCGATTTCGATCGCGAGTCCCGACGACGGTGACAGCATAGAGGTGGTCGGCAACGAAGCGGCGCCGCCGCAAATCCTTGAGGTCGATAATAACAATACGCTAAACATTGCCAACGCCACCGCGGCGGCGGGTAACTCCATTGTGGTCGGCGGCAGTATTGATATCGTCCTACTCGAAGGCTATTCAATGGATAACCCCAACCCGACATCCATTGGTTTATTCGGTCCTTTGAATGACAACACGTTCGTGAACGCGACTTTGAATGCGTTCGACCCGACCGACCCCGGTACTTATAACTCCGCAACTTCGATGACAATTTACGACAGTCTCGGCAACTCTCATATTCTGACGCAATATTTTGTTAAGCAAGACTATGACCCCGCCGACCCGAGTACCGCGCAAAACCATTGGATGATGTATGTACAGATCGATGGCCAGGATGTTGGCGACCCTGACACGACATTGCCACCGCCTGAGAACACCTTACCTACGCGGGCGGGTTTTAATGTTCGCTTTAACAAAGACGGGTCGTTAAACCCTTTGTTATCGGACAGCGTGTTAATTTCCAACTGGACCCCGCTTGATGATAATGGCGTGGCGAACGGCGCGCTGGGGCCACAGAACGTGCTTGCCGGTGGCAGCAGTTCAAATATTCAAGACCCGCCTAGCAGTTCGAACTTCGTTTTGGATCTGGCCGGTACCACGCAATACGGCAGCGTTTTCTCTGTTGAAGATGTGGATCAAAACGGCTTTACCACCGGCCGCCTGTCGGGGATGAACATAGACGCGAGCGGCGTGATATTCGCCCGTTTTACCAATGGCGAATCGCAGGTGCTCGGTCAATTGGTGCTGGCGGATTTTGCCAACAACCAGGGCTTGCAACCGGTGGGTGATTCTATGTGGGCAGAGAACTACGAATCGGGTCCTCCAACTGTGGGCACACCGGGCAGCGCCGCGCTTGGCGCCATTCAAGCTGGCGCATTGGAGGAGTCGAACGTCGACTTATCCGAAGAGCTGGTTAATTTGATTATCGCCCAGCGCAACTTCCAGGCAAGCGCTAAAACCATCGAAACGGCCAACCAAGTGACGCAGACGATTATTAACCTGCGCTAAACCTTAAAAAAGACAAAGTTTAATTGCACTCAAAAAAAGCCGGCGTAGCCGGCTTTTTCATGCGTCTTATCTTCACAAACATATTTTAATTGATTGGTCTTGCCGCGTTCGACGCGCCATTTTTCCGCCCACCCTACTGTGGCCCACCTTTTGCTATTACCTAGATAACGAAAAACTTTAGTAAATTTTTTGACGTTACAGGTAACCGAAAGTGGATAAGTCTTTATACATCGCAATGACCGGCGCCAAGAACAATATGCTGGCTCAGGCTGGCCACGCCAATAACCTGGCGAACGTAAACACCAATGGCTTTAAAGCCGACTTCGAACAGGCGCGCGCAATGCCCGTGTACGGCGGCTCGGGGCTGCCCAGCCGCGTTTACGCGATGACCGAACAATCCGGCACCGACTTCGCCTACGGCGCGTTGCAGGAGACAGGCCGAGAGTTGGATGTCGCGATTCAAGGCGATGGCTTTATCGCGGTGCAGGGTTTAAACGGTGAAGAGGCCTACACCCGAGCGGGCGATCTATTTGTCGATGCCTTGGGCGTGTTGCGCACCGGCAATGGCTTGCCGGTAATGGGCAACGGCGGTCCGGTGGCTTTGCCTGCGTCGAACAAAATCGAAATCGGAACGGACGGCAATATTACCGTGATTCCGCAAGGGCAGGGGCCGGAGGCGCCCGTGGTTATCGACCGCATTAAACTTGTGAACGCCGATATTCAACAGTTAAGTAAAGATGAAAACGGCCTTTTTATTATGCGCGAGGGTGACGGTCCTCTGCCCGCAGACGCGGACGTGCGTTTGGTTTCTGGCTTTCTGGAGGCGAGCAACGTTAATGCGATCAGCGAGCTTACCAGCATCATTTCATTGTCTCGGCAGTACGAGATGCAAGTTAAATTAATGTCTAACGCAAAAGAGATGTCGCAATCCTCCGCTCGACTGCTTCAGATGAACGGCTAACACCAGACGACACACTTAAGACCCGAGCTTTGCCCGAGCGGCATGCGCCGCTCGACAAACGCAAGAATTAAACGCTGGAGATAACACCATGCACGCAGCCCTTTATATCAGTAAAACCGGATTATCCGCCCAAGATACGCAGTTGACCACGGTGGCCAATAATTTGGCGAACGCGTCCACCGTCGGCTTCAAACGCGATCGCGCGGTCTTTGAAGATTTGTTGTACCAAATCCAACGCCAGCCCGGCGCGCAGAACACCGAAGAAACGCAACTGCCTTCGGGCTTGCAGTTGGGCAGTGGTGTGCGCGTGGTTGGCACCCAAAAGCAATTTACCGCCGGCAGCCTCCAAGTGACCGATCAGGCGTTGGACGTGGCTATAGACGGACGCGGTTTTCTTCAAGTGCTGCAACCGGACGGTGCTATGGGTTATACGCGTAACGGCCAGTTGCACATGGATGGCCAAGGGCAGTTGGTCACCGCCAATGGCTTGATGGTGCAGCCTGCGATAACCATCCCCCAGGATGCCCAAAGCATCAGCATCGGCACCGATGGCACAGTCAGCGCCCGGTTGCCCGGTGATGCCGAACCTCAAGTGGTGGGTAACTTGCAGTTGGTGGATTTTGTCAACGCAGCCGGGCTCGAAGCCATAGGCGGAAACATGTTCCTGGAAACTGCCTCAAGCGGCAACCCGATTGAGGGCGTACCGGGGCAGAACGGTTTGGGCGTTGTGCAGCAGGGCATGTTAGAGAACTCCAACGTGGATATAGTCGAAGAAATGGTCAATATGATCACGACCCAACGCGCCTACGAGATGAATTCCAAGGTGGTTTCCACCTCCGACCAAATGCTGCAATACATTACGCAAAATCTTTGATCGGCCTTAGTTAAATCCTCAGAGATTTGGAAATTTAAAATGAACAAGTTAATTGCACTGCTCGGTCTTATAAGCTTAAGCGGGTGTGTCATCCACCAAGCGCCTAGACCGAACGATCCGGCCTACGCGCCTGTGATTGCCCCGTCAGTGGCACCCGACGCTTATTCGAACGGTTCATTGTTTCGTGGCAGCACCACGGTAGATCTTTTCTCTGACAGCAAGGCGAAGCGAATCGGCGATATTTTGACAGTGAGTTTGCAAGAGACAACGGTAAGCAAAAAAACATCAAATGTGTCGGTGGCTAAAGATTCCGACGTGACCGTGCCCGAGGCTGCAGGCGCCGCCGGAACGCTCTTGGGCAAAGGCATGAGCCTAGGTGGCTACAGTCTGGGCACCAATCTCGGCGCGCAGCGCGAGTTTACCGGCGAAGCCGACGCGGATCAAAGCAATAACTTGCGCGGCACCATCGCGGTCACCGTGGTCGACATATGGCCGAACGGGGCCCTGGTCATTCGCGGCGAGAAGTGGCTGACGTTGAACCGCGGCGAGGAGTTTATCCGCTTGAGCGGCGTTGTTCGTCCCGAAGACGTCAGTGCCAATAATATCGTGCAATCGAACCGAATCGCCAACGCGATGATTTCCTACGCGGGCAAAGGGGCGCTCGCTGACTCGCAAGAAATGGGTTGGTTGAGCCGGTTTTTTAATAGCGCCTATTGGCCGTTTTAGTGAGAGCCTGAGATGATCAGACGTGTAATGTTAGTGTTCATCAGCTGCGCCTTAAGCTTGGCTGCAAATGTGGCTGACGCCGATCGGATAAAGGACATAGCTTCGGTTCAGGGCGTGCGTTCGAACCAGCTTGTCGGTTACGGCTTGGTGGTGGGCCTTGACGGCTCGGGAGATCAGACCAACCAGACTCCGTTCACGACCCAGTCGTTCGCGGCCATGTTGCGGGAATTCGGTATCACAATTCCCGAAGGTATGCGGTTTCAGCTTAAGAACGTCGCGGCGGTAGCGCTGCACGCCGAGCTTCCGGCTTTTGCCAAGCCGGGTCAAACCATAGACGTCACCATTTCATCCATCGCCAACGCCAAAAGTTTGCGCGGTGGCAGTTTACTGGTGACGCCGCTTAAAGGTTTGGATGGCAACATTTATGCGGTTGCCCAAGGCAACCTAATTGTCGGCGGGTTCGGCGCCGAGGGCCGCGACGGTTCCAGAGTGACCGTGAACGTGCCAAGCGTCGGGCGCATTCCAGGTGGCGCTATCGTCGAGCGCTCGGTGCCGACGGATTTCGCAAACGACGGCAAAATTGTATTCAATCTCCACACTCCCGATTTCACCACCGCCAAACGCATGGCGCAACAGATTAACGAACTGATCGGGCCGGACATAGCAACCCCGTTAGACGCGGTGTCGGTCGCGGTTCAAGCGCCGCAGAACGCCGCGCATCGGGTGGACTATCTGTCGTTGTTGGAAAATATAGAAGTGACGCCGGGCGCCGCGCCTGCACGAGTGGTTATCAATTCTCGCACCGGTACGATTGTGGTCGGCCAGCACGTTCGTGTCTCGCCCGTTGCAGTCACTCATGGGTCACTGACGGTTACCATCAACGAGAGCATTCAAGTCAGCCAGCCCAATGCGTTTGGCGGCGGCGAGACGGCGGTGGTGCCCAATGCTCAAGTGACCATAGAAGAAGAGCAGAGCCGAATGTTTAAGTTTGCGCCCTCGCCGACGCTTGATGACATAGTGCGGGCCGTGAACGAAGTGGGTGCGGCCCCGGGCGATCTGATGGCGATTCTTGAAGCCCTGCGTCAGGCAGGGGCGCTACAAGCGCAAATAATGGTGATTTAGATGGACGCCCGCGTGTCAAGAACGCCTGTCGGCGCCCCCGAGGTCTATACCGACTTGCAGGGTTTGAACGCATTAAAATCGGAAAAAAATTCCGATCTTGCGTTGAAAAAAGTCGCTCAGGAGTTCGAATCGATTTTTATTAATATCATGTTAAAGAGTATGCGTGATGCCAACGCCGTGTTTGAAAAAGACAACATGTTAAATAGCAGCGAAGGCAACACCTACCGGGACATGTACGACCAGCAAATGGCGCTGTCGCTGGCGAAAGGCAAAGGCTTGGGTATCGCCGATTTGTTGTATCGCCAGTTGCAAGGCAATTACGCAGAGCATTTCAAGCAAGACGAGAGTGCGACAACCGCAAAGGCGCCGCTCGCGTTTGAACCCGGTGCCAGACGGGTTTCGAGCAAGCCCGCGGGAAGCCTCGAGAGATCGCACAAAGCGACAGAAGAAGTCGATGTCTCTCAAAAAGATGAGCCGCAATTTCAAAGTAAAGAGGAGTTTGTCAGTCACCTTTTACCGGCAGCAGAGAAAGCGGCCAGAGTGCTTGGTCTTAACCCTTTGATGATGATCGCGCAAGCGGCTTTGGAAACCGGCTGGGGAAAGCATTTGGTGAAAGCCGGCCGAGAGGTTTCCAACAATCTGTTTAACATCAAAGCCGATGCCGGCTGGCAGGGGGAGGCGCTCGCGAAGACGACACTCGAATACAAAGACGGCTTGGCCGTGAAGGAGTCTGCGCAGTTTCGAAGTTACAGCTCGTTTGACGAGAGCATGCAGGATTTTGTGGAGTTTGTGCAAACCAACCCCCGTTATCAGAATGCGCTGGCCGTGGCGTCGCAGCCGAAAGCGTTTATTGAAGAATTGCACAAAGCGGGTTACGCGACCGACCCGGATTACGCCGCTAAAGTTATTGGCGTTTTTGATCAACTGCAACAACCCGTGCCCGGCAGTGGCCGAAATTAGGTGAATTATGGCAAATGACTTATTAGGCGTTAGTGTTTCGGGCCTGCGCCGTGCGCAAGCCGCGCTCAGCACTGTCGGTCATAATATTGCCAACGCCGACACCGAAGGCTACAGCCGACAACGCGTTGAGACCTCGGCGAACCCGGCCAACCTGCACAACGGTTCCTACATTGGCAACGGCGTGCAGGTGGAAAATGTTAACCGGATTGTCAACAGGTTTGTCACCGAACAGTTGCGCACCGATAGAACCTTGTTTCAAGACTTGGACAGCTTCTACACCCAGGTAGGCCAGCTCGATACTTTGTTGTCGAACGATGCCACCGGTTTGTCGAGCGCACTTAACCAATTTTCGGCCGCGCTTCAAAATGGCGCCAACGACCCGACCTCGATCCCGGCGCGCCAATTGATTATAAGCGAAGCGGAAAGCCTTGCCGGGCGCTTCAATTCCATTCACGCGCGGCTCGATCATATTGGCGCGGGTGTGACCGATCACATGGAAGTGGCCGTTGAGAAAATCAACGTGCTGGCAAGCAACATTGCGCAGTTGAACGTTAAGATCACCAATGCGCTCGGTGTCAGCACCAGTGCTGCGCCCAACGATCTCTACGATCAGCGCGACCGCGCTTTGCAAGAGCTCTCGGGCCTGATTCCTATACAGGTTTTTGATCAGGGTAGCGGTCAAGTCAACGTCGCCGTCGGCTCCGGGCAAAGCCTGGTGCTCGGCCAGGAAGCCCGCCAAATTAAGCTCGAGGGCAGCGCCCAGGACCCGTCGAAAGCCGCGGTATTCTTTAAGGGGCGCGGCCAGGTTGAAGATATCACAAGCGCCATCAAAGGCGGCGAATTGGGCGGTTTAATCCGCTTTCGTGACGAAGCCTTACACGGCGTGTACAACGCGCTCGGCACGATCGCGGTAGTGACGGCCGATAGCTTCAACCGCTTGAACAGCCAAGGCATAAACTTGGATGGCCAGTTCGGCGAACGATTTTTCTACGACATCAACGAGGCGGATATAGCCGCCGAGCGCGTGGTCGCAAACTCCGGAAACGCCAACGCAGGCGATCAGCTTTTGTCGCTCAATGTGCGCGACAGTTCCAAAATTTCTGGCAGCGATTATCGCCTACAAATTAATGGCGGCGGTGTTTACCAGGTGACCCGCATCAGCGATGGCGAACAGGTTTCGAGCGGGCTGATGCCGGCGCGCTTACCGTTTAATATCGAGTTCGACGGGCTTGAGCTGGAACTTCAAAAAGGCAGCTTCCAGGCGGGCGACAGCTTTTTATTGAAGCCGGTGGCTTCCGGGGCGAGCGACTTTGCCACATCTATAATCAATCCTGCCGACATAGCCTTCGCGTCGCCTTTGTTGACCGACGCGTCGCTCGGCAACCGAGGGTCGGGTCAAATCAGCGCCGGCGATGTGACCACTCTGGTCGATGCCAATGGCGATCCGCTGCCGTTGTTTGCGGTTGCGGGCGCTATGGCACCGCCATTGCTGGTGTCGTTCACAAGCCCCCACACCTACGACATACTCGATAACAGCGACCCGGGTAACCCCGTACACCTGTCGCCGCCTATAAGATCGCAACGCTATGTTCCGGGGGCTAACAATTTATTGTTTGCCACCGACCCCGGCGTCACCCAGTTATCGTCCGGCGGCGATATGATCGGTCTGCCGGATGGGCGTCAAGCGGTTACCCAAGCGGCTTTAATCGCCGCCACCGCAGCGCCTGATTTTTCGCAGTCGGATTTCAGCGCCAGCAACAACCGGTTTTCCTTCGATTTGGTCGTCTCTGGGCGCAACGGCAACAACGGCACGCACACCATTACAATTAATGGCGGCGCGCTGGTTGACGAAAATGCGCTTTTGACCCACATCAACGCCCAGCTTGGTACCACCGGTGCCACCGCGTATCTCGATGACGCGGGCGGCTTGGCTTTTCGCCTCGACCAGATGGGTCACGGCAATATTACCCTGCAGAATTTTAACGACGACCCCGATGGCAACGGCGACCCTGTGGCCGCGGGTTTGGCCAACGGCCTGCTGGGTATCGATATAGAGAACTTTACCCACACCACAGTCGGCAACGCCGACGGGGTGAGCGGCCAGGGCATCTTAAGCAACGGTTACCCGACCGAGGTGCTCACGATTACGCGCGCGCCGGCGACACCGGGCTTGAAGCCTGTGACCACGCGCATCACCACCGATATGAACGCCTCGGCCCGCCAGCTTGCCAACGACCTTGCGAAGGTTGCGGGCGTAGAGGCGCAGGCGTACAACTACATGGAAGTTTCGGATTTGCAACTGAGCCAGAGTTCGCCGTTGCAAATACAGTTGAACGGGGTCGACCTACTGCCGGGCGCTGGTGGCGGGGCTCCAGGGGGCAGTGTTCCCGACCCGATCAGTCAAGAGACCGAGTTTTACAACTTCCTGGCGTCGCAGATCAACGCGAATCAAACACTGCGCGCTACGGGTGTTCACGCGATCGCCGCAGTGGACCCAATCAGTGGCGCCAACGAACTGCGAATTTCCAACAGCAATGGCGAGGACTTTACGCTAGCGCTAACCGCCTCCGCGGGCGACTCGCTTACGGTCAGTGACGGCGAGCACGCGCCGCTCAGTCTCGCCGGCGCCGGTAACGGTGTGCAGGCCGCAGCGGTCGTGGGCGGGCGTTTAGACGTCAGCTTAGGCGACGGTCTTTCGCTTTCGAGCCTGCCGCCCGAGAGCATGTTGTTTGGTAACACCGCCGCCGAGGGTTTTGCGCTCGGTGCATTTATGGGCATACAGGCAACGTTGACCGGCAGTCCGCAGGCGGGCGATACCTTCACCCTGGATTTCAACGGGGATGCGGCCATGGATAACCGCAACGCATTGAAATTCGCCGAGCTGTTCAATACCAAAACCGTCTCGGGGCTCGGCAGCTTTTCTCAGGCGTACAGCAATCTTGTGGAGCTGGTGGGTATCGAAACTCACTCGGCAAAAGCCAACCTCCAAGCGGCCGAGCAAGTACTCGTGCAAAGTCAGAACCTGCGCGATTCCATCTCCGGCGTCAACCTGGACGAAGAAGCGGCGGATCTGATTCGCTTCGAGCAACTGTTCTCGGCCAATGCTCAGGTTATTTCCGTGGCGCGGGATATTTTCGACCGTTTGATCAGTTCGTTTTAGGTAAGCTTATGCGTATTTCAACATCACAAATTTTTAATATTGCTATGCGCAGCATGGCCGACGCTAATAAGAGCATTATCAAAACCCAAGAACAGTTATCCTCGGGTAAGCGCGTGTTGACGCCTGCCGATGACCCAGTGGCTGCGACCAAAATTCTGGCGTTGAACGATGAAAAAGCATCTATAGGTCAATACAAAAGAAACATTGCTATTGCCCAAAACAACCTGAGCTTGGAGGAGTCGATTTTAAAGAGCGTCAACAGCTCGATTCAACGCATTCAGGAATTGACTGTGGCTGCGGGTAATACCGCGACGCTAAGCGACAGCGAGTACCGCGCGATGGCGGTGGAAGTGGAGCAGCGGCTCGACGAGCTTATGAACTTGCTCAACACCAAGAACTCCAGCGGCGATTATATTTTCGGTGGCTACGCGAGCGCCAGCGAACCGTTCAGCGGCAACTCGACAGAAGGGTTTGTCTATAACGGTAACTCCGGCCAGCAGCGGATTCAGGTATCGGCGGCCACTTCGGTGGCGGCCACCGACTCGGGCAAAAAACTTTTTATGGACATACAAAGTCATGCGAGCTCCGTGCAAACTCTGGCGAGCCCCACCAACCGCTCGGTCCCGCCGGCAACCATTAACATCGGCTTGGTAGCTGACCAGCTGGCCTTTGACGAATTTTATCCCGAGGATATGGTTATTGCATTTAACGCCGACAGCGACGCCACGCCTTCGGGGAAAAATTTCACCGTTACCGAACGCAGCACCGGACGGGTGATTGTCGCCAATGTGCCCTACAACGCAGGCGAGGAAATTGAAATTCACGGGGTGAAATTTCGAATTTCTGGCAGCCCGAACTCCGGCACGGCAAGCCAAGCCGCCAATCGGGGTTTTGGCTCCGAGAGCGCACCGGATTTCACCGCCGCCGCGTTTTCGACCGCGCCCCAGACCTTCACGGTGCGCGTTGGCAATCACTCTGAAACACTGACGCTTGATGCCGATTTAACCAACGTCAGCGAGCTTGCCGCGACCTTAAATAGCACCGCCAATGGCAATGCTCAAAAGCTTGCAAGACTGGGCATTACCGTGGATAACCAGGGCTTTCATATGCCGAAGGGGCTCAACTTTGTGGTCGGCAATGGCAGTGCTGCAATCGATGCCGCTATGGGCTTTGATACCCGTTCGGGCACGGCCACAACCGACGGTGCGCGCGCCGAGGCCGGCGACCGGTTTTTTATTGAATCCACCGAAAAACAAGGCATTTTGACTACTATCTCTCGCTTTAAAGAGGTGATGGCCAATTTTGACGGCTCGCCGGAAGATAGGAAGCTTATGACCGAGACGGTCAGTTCGACCCTGGCGAATCTCGGCCACAGCCAAACCAGCATACTGGAGGTGGTCTCGCAAATTGGTGCGCGGGTGAACACCTTAGAGAGCACCTTGGATCTACACCTGGATACCGAGTTTGTCACCGATGAAATTCTTTCGAGCCTGCGCGATGTCGACTGGGCCGAGGCGACCACGCGATTGTCCTCGCAGTCGTTGATTTTGCAAGCCGCGCAGCAATCGTTTATTCGTGTCAGCCAGTTGAGTTTGTTCTCGATGTTGTAAAAGCCGTCATTGGCGAAGCCCAAAAAACGTCGGCCCGCGCCAGTGGTTGCGGGCCGACGCGCAACAGCCATTCGGGTTATTTTTTCTTCTGCATTTCTCTTCCGCTTTTTCTTTTTTTATTTCTTCAACCGTTCTTAATAAACGCCTCACCCGTTTAACCTCCGCCGACAAAGCCGAGCGGCAATAGTTCGTCCACCGAGGAGAAATCCTTTGCCGCTTGCCGCTCACAGCCGCGCTTAATATTAACGAAAACTCCATGGAAACAAGGTTGTACGACTTTGGCACAGCCATTGCTAAATTGTTTCTGACTGAATTTTTAGCGCGACGCGCAAATGTAAGTCGATGCGCGCTTTCGCGATTTATTTAACTGGAGAAATGTTATGCCTTTAGTCATTAACACCAACGTCGCCGCGTTGAATGCTCAGCGACAACTTGTAGCATCCGGCAATGATATGGCGGAGGCAATGGAGCGTTTGTCCTCTGGAAAGCGGATCAATACGGCTGCCGATGATGCCGCTGGTCTTGCTATATCAAACCGTCAAACCTCGCAAATTCGCGGTCTCACTCAGGCGATTCGTAACGCCAACGATGGTGTCTCGCTGATCCAAACCGCCGAAGGCGCGCTGGATGAAACCACCAATATTCTGCAGCGTATGCGCGAACTGTCTATTCAGGCGGCTAACGGAATCTACTCCGATACCGACCGCGCAACCCTAGACGCGGAGTTTCAGCAACTGGTGGCCGAACTCGACCGGATCGCCGAGACCACGAGCTTCAACGGTCAGAAACTGTTGGACGGCAGCCTCGGCGATGTCGAGCTGCAGGTAGGCTCAGAGGCCAACCAATCCATCGCCTTCAGCATCAAGTCTTTGAGCACCAAAGAGTTGGGTCTCGGCACTACTTCTTCGGATGTCTCAGGCGCCCGCACCGCAGACCTCCTTAACTTAGATGCCGCCGCTGGCGCCGCTGTGACCTTCGGCGACGGCGATATCCTGATCAACGGCCAGTCCATCGGTGCGTTCGATGGCAACACCGATAGCTTTCAAGATTTGCTGAATAAAATTAATGAAAACGTGGATGGCGTAAGCGCCAGCGGCTACAACATTGCCGAAGCTGGAACCGTGGGTACCGGCGCCATTGCCGCAAATGACGTGTTGACCATTTCCATTTTCGACGTGGACGGTAGTGCCGGCGCGCGGACCGATTTTACTTTCACCGCCTCGAACAGTCTCGAAGAGCTGGTCGAATCGATTAACAGCAAAACCGGTAGCCTATTAAAGGCCGGGCTGAACGAATCCGGCGCTTTGGTGTTGAGTAACGACACCGGCGCCGCGTTCGCGCTCAGCTATGAGAACTCAACAGGCTCGGGCGCCGACACCTTGGCGGACGTGCTCGGCTTTACCAATGCCAGCGTTACCGACCAGGGCGGCATAAACTCCGCGAACGGCCAGTACATGGCCGGCGCCGAAGACGCTGCGCTGTTTACCGGCTCGATTGCGCTCGTCTCCGATACCGGCGGCGAGATTGAAATTCGAAACGGCGTTGAAGGTACGGCAGCGGATCTATTCAGCCTCGGCTTTCAAGCGGCGGCCGCGGATGGCACAGTGGTAGGTGTCTCCAATAATTCGGCGATACCAGCAGGTGCGGTCGACTTTTCGCAAGGGTTGGCCACGGGTGATATGCGGGTGAACGGTGTGGTGGTTCCCGCCACCGAAGACGACTCTTTGCAAGGTGTGCTGGATTCAATCAACAGCGTCACCAAAGACACGCAAGTGGTGGCCACGGCTGCCGCGATAGCCGCGTTTAAAGAGAACACCTCGGTCAGCGCTACAGAACTGGTGGCCGCAGACCCTTCGACCTACGCCTTTGACGCGGCCGATACCATTGTGATTAACGGTGTTGAAACCGCAGCCTACGGCGGTACATCGGCAGCCTCGGTTGCCGCAGCCATCAACCAAATTTCTGGTGACACCGGGGTCACGGCGTTTGTCGATGACAATGATGCCCTGCATCTGTTCGCGTCGGGCCCGATAGTGATTGCCAATGGTACCGGCGGGCTTGCCAGTGACTTTGGTGACCTCGAAAATGCGTTCACACCCGGTGCCGATGTGGCGAGCGCTACAGCCACGCCTGCCGGCGCTATGAGTGGAGTCAGCAGCGACATAGTCATTAACGGCCAAGTGGTCACCCTGTCCGACCTTGGGGATTTGACCACGGTGGTCAGCGATATTAATGCCCGGCAAGCCGAAACTGGGGTACACGCAAAAATCGACGAAAATGGCGAGTTGACCTTCCGCTCTTCTTCGAACATAAGCATTCAGTTGGGTACAAGCCGAACCGCAATGTCGGCGGCACACGCGTTGGGCGTCGGCGAGTTGATTGCCGATGACGATGGCGACGGCGCGTTGAACGCGGCTGCGGAGGTCATAGGGGCGGGTATTGAGCTGCGCTCGATCAACGGCACCACGATTTCGATGGAGCTTAACGCTGCTGGCCAAATCGCAACGGGCTTGCTCAGCCAGAACACAGAGTTGTCCAGTGTGGTGACCGGCTCGTCCATTTCGAATGTCAGCATCGCAACCGCTGCGGGTGCCCAGGCGGCCATTACACCGATCGATAACGCCTTGGAAACCATCAACGAAATCCGCTCAGAGCTTGGGGCTATCAATAACCGGCTCGAGTTCACCATGAGCAACCTTGCGAACATTTCCGAGAATACTTCGGCCGCTCGTTCGCGCATAGTGGATGCGGATTTTGCGGCAGAAACGGCCAACCTGTCGCGCTCGCAAGTGCTGCAACAGGCCTCCCAGGCGATGCTCGCCCAGGCCAATGCCCAGCCTCAACAGGTGCTGCAGCTGTTGCAAGGCTAAGCCGGGTAAATTTGTACGCCCACCCCAAAAAGCCGGTCCGCCGGCTTTTTTTCGTTTGATCGTCAATGCAATAAGCCACTTAGCTCGCCGCAAGGGCGCAAACGCCAAACCCAGCCGCTCGAACGCGGGCTTTAAATAGCCTGCGGTTATCGCTTTTCGGTTCTTGCGCTTTAACGTTCTAACGGCGATTTCCGCTTCTGTAGGGCTCGGCGTCAGCGATCGCCGGGGAGGTCGTTGTAAGTTATTGATATTACGTATGTTTCGGACTGAGGGTTGAATCTAGGGTGCTACTTAAGGATGGGTTGTGGGCTCGTTTAAATTAGTACTAAAGTTTGTGCCAGGTCGGTCGAAAACCTGAGTTATGGGACGAAGCGCTTTGCGTATTACGTCCAATATGCAAGGCGTGCAAACCCTGCCGCTTTATTCATTATCTCTGGTTAACACTCAGGAGTCCGATCATGGCTTTGGTCGTAAACAGTAATATTTCTTCATTAAATGCTCAGCGTCAGTTGAATTCATCGGCAGGCGAGCTGAACAAGGCGAGTGAGCGCTTGGCTTCCGGTCAGCGCATTAACTCTGCCGCCGACGATGCGGCAGGTCTTGCCATTACCAACCGTCAAACCTCGCAAATTCGTGGTTTGGAGCAAGCAATTCGTAACTCCAACGACGGTATTTCATTGATCCAGACGGCAGAGGGTGCCTTGGACGAGTCTACTAACATTCTCCAGCGTATGCGTGAACTGGCCGTCCAGGCGTCGAACGGTATTTATTCCGATACCGACCGTGCCACTCTGGACGCCGAAGTTCAACAACTTGTCGCAGAACTCGATCGAATCGCCGAAACCACCAGTTTCAACGGCAAGAAGCTTCTGGACGGCTCGCAAGGTGATATTAAGCTGCAAGTCGGTTCCGAGCGGGATCAAACCATTTCATTCTCAATCAATGCGATGGACACCAAAACCCTGGGCCTCGGCTCGACGTCTTCTGACCTGTCGGGCGCCGCCGTCGGCGGTGTCGCGATTGGCGATGGCGACGTGATGATCAACGGTCAGGGCTTAAGCAGCTATACCAGCACGGCCAACAATACAAACCTGCAGACTCTAATCGACGATATCAATAACAAGGTGGATGGCGTCACAGCGTCGGCTTTCAACGTTGTCGAAGCGAGCAACCTTGGCTCAGGTGTCATGGCGTCGGGTAACAGTCTCCAGATCGAACTGCACTCGGTAAAAGGCGGCGCCTCCACTACATTTGAAATCAACGCGGCGACCACCTCCAACATGAAAGAACTGGCTGCCGAAATCAACAGCGCCACAGGCGGTGTCGTGTCAGCCAGCGTGAGTGAGGGGGGTAAATTGGTCCTGTCGAACACCACCGGCGCCACTATGACGATTACCGCAGACACGGAGACGGCAGCGGCTACTGGTTTGGCAGAGGGCGCGACCGTGCATCAGGGCAGCCTTTCGTTGAAGTCGGACGACGGCGGTGCGATCACAGTCACACGCGGCGCCAACGGTACCGACGACCAACTGGAATCCTTAGGTTTCAGGGAAATCAATGGTGCCGGCGAAGTACTGGGTGAAGAGCTGAGTGCGCTTGGTGAGCAAAACGTCGGCTTGGCTGCCGGCGATTTAAAAATCAACGGCGTGGCTATCTCGGCCGCGAATACCGACAACCTCGCTAACAAAGTCGCAAACATCAATGCGGTATCGGATCAAACCGGCGTAACGGCCTCTATAACTGCGAAGGATTCCTTTGCGTTTGACGGCGCAGCGACTTCGGTAGAAGTAAGTTCGGGCGCGTCTCCCGGCACGATCGTGACCGGTGGCACCTTAGAGATTAACGGTCATGCGCTCACTACCACTTTGGTAGCGGGTGATGATATGACGACCGTTGCGGCTGCGATCAACACGGACAAAGCCGCCACTGGTGTGAGCGCCTATGTTGACGACGATGGCGCCATACACTTATTCAGTGAATCAACCATTAACCTGGGAGGTACGTCGAGTTTTGCAGCGGACACCAGTATAGCGGCTGCCACTTCTGCGGCTGCGGTGAGTTCGGGTTCGATCAAACT
>CAZING010000010.1:0-3589 GCA_964540505.1 uncultured Cellvibrionaceae bacterium
GATCACTGTTATCGCCGAACCCATGTTCAGTCGCAAACTGCCTGCTTTAAGAGACCTGCTCGCAGGCTGCGCGGTGCTTGCCGGGGTGGCCTTGATGGTGGTGCCCGCCTGGTCCACAGACACGAACGTGTTGACCGGCGTGGTGTTTGGTCTGATTTCGGCAGTAACTTTCGGCGCGCGAAATATTCTTCATCACCGCTGGCTTCAAGACTCCTCAAGCAGCAACGTCATGTTTTTTCAACTGCTGACCGTTGCCGTGGTGACCCTCCCCTTTTTGGATTGGCCAGCGGTCACCCAGCTCGCGGATAAAGACTGGCAGTTGCTGTTGTTTTTAGGGGTGGTTTCGACCGCGACACTGCACACGCTTATGGCGTTCACCCTGCGAGCGCTGAGTGCGAAAACCGTCAGCCTGGTCAGTTGTCTGCAGCCGCCCACGGCGATTGTGCTGACCTGGTTAATGGTCGACGAGGTGCCCTCCGTGTCGACCGTTCTCGGCGGCATCATCATTCTGACCACCGCGACTTACGAGTCCATCAATGCCGCGGGCAAGGCCAAACCGATTGAATGATGCGCTGCGCGTTATCGCCATTGCTCGGGTTACGGCCAATTAGCTCGCGCCGTTCACGCGTCGGCCACCCGCGTTGCCGGCACTTTAAACGGCCGAATCCACAAGATAATTTTCGGCAGTAAAAACAGAGCCCCCACCAAAGCCACCAACATTGCAAAACCCGTAAGCACGCCAAAATAGATGGTGGGAATGAACTGCGAGAAGACCATAATAGAAAAGCCGAAAATAATAATTATTGAGGTATAGTACATCGCCCTGCCGATGGACCTGTGGGCGCGATGCATAGCCGCCATGTAATCGCCGTCTTTAACAATCTCGGCTTTAAAGCGGTGAATATAATGAATGGTGTTATCGACGCCTATGCCAACCGTGATGGCGGCTATGGTGATGGTCATCATATCAAGTGGAATACCGAACAGCCCCATACCGCCGACAATACACAGCGCCGCAAGCAGGTTGGGCGCAATCGCAACTGTCGCTACCGTAAGCGAACGAAACAACACGACAAACATCGCCATAATGGCCAGAAACACCGCGCCGATCGTGACAATCTGGGAGTTGAACAGGCTCTTTAGCATATTGTTATACAACACCATCAAGCCAGTGAATCGGACATGCTCCATATCCAGGTTAAGCCCGGTGCCGAGGTGGTTTCGAATACGCTCTACCAACTCAAACCGCGCAAGCCCCGGGTAGGAGTCGATCACGCGCATGGTGATACGGGTTTGGTCTTCACCGAATACAAAAGGGTCGATCAGCACTTCGCGGGTCGCGGGCGTCAACGACTTATTCAGAACCGCCAGTTCGAAATCGTTCAAGCTGCCGTTGATGTCCTGGCCGACTTTATAAAGCGTCGAGAGCGATTGCACTTTGCCGATCTCAGGCTGTGAATCGAGGTAATCGTGAATCTTATTAATTTCCCGAAGCCCACCAATGGTAAGCCAATAAGGGGTTTGCGCGTCGTCGTCGACCGCTGAAAGATCGTCAAATTGGCTCTCATCGAAAGCGAACTCGTCTTCAAAAGACTGCTCGGCTTCGGCCATGTCTGCGAATGGGTCATCTTCTGCGTCGGTCGGCTCTTGCCCGATTGCGGCTTGGCCCCCCTGAGCGCCCTCGTCGACGGCTTGTCGGGCGATGATAATGTCCAGCGAGGTGGTGCCGCCAAGTTTATTGTCAATGACCAGAAGGCCTTGATGAATTTCGGTATCTTCGTGGAAATAATCGATAAACCGGTTTTCCACCTGCAGCTTAGTGACCCCCCAAAAGCCGAGTACGGCAGCGATAACACTCACTACGACAATGGTCGGGCCCGCGCGCTCCACCGCAATGGCACAGTAGCCGGTCAACGGCAAACTGCCCGTATCACTTGTGCGAGTGGCATTAGGTTTCTCGCGCGGCAACAGCATCAACGCCGCGGGCATTACCATAAACGCCAGCGCGAACGCGAGAATCAAGCCAATGGTCATCATCCATCCGAAATCGATAACCGGACGAATATCGCTGACCACGAGAGATGCAAAAGCCACGACCGTTGTTAAGGTTGTGTAAAGACAGGGCTTGGCCATTTCGGTGAGCGTCTTTTCGACCAATTGCAGTTGGCTCCAGTCGGGGTTCAGCTCTGCGTGCTCTCGATAGCGCACCACCAAGTGAATAATGATGGATAAGGAGATAATCAAAAGCAACGCGACAAAGTTGCTGGAAATCACCGTCAGGCGCCAATCGAGCCAGCTTAAAAGTCCAAGCATCATCACCAACGCGGTGAGACACGTTGCCATTGGGATCACAACAAAACGCAACGAGCGGAAGATCACAACCAACACCAGGATCATAAACAACACCACCGCGCAGCCAAACAGCACCAGGTCTTTCTTTATGAAGGTGATCATATCGGCGGTGATCATGCTCACCCCGCCGACGAAAATTTCCGCCTCGGACTGATATTGCGCCACCACCTCGCGTACCGCCTCGACCTGCTCGTGGTTGCGTTGCTGGGCGTTGGTGCGATAGGCGAGAAACTCTTCGCTGACCTTTTGAAGCTGCGCCTTCTCGCCCGGGCGGAGTTCACCTTCGCGGTCTTTGGCTCTTAACGCATCGCGCTCTCCAACAAGGTCGAGATAGCGGTAATCCACCGCCATATTCAGTTGCAACGCTGTGGTTTGGCCTTCGGGGCTTAAAATCAGTTCGCGGTAGATGGGGCTGGTCAGAAATTCTTGTTTCGCAAGTTGGCGGTCCACGCCCTCGCTCAGAAGCGTACGTGGGTTGCTGGCTATTTCCCGCAGGCTTTGTTTGGGGCTGTACAGCAGCGGCACATTGAGAATGCTGTTGATGCTCTCGACCCCTCGGATGCCGGCCAGACCTTGCTGCAGCCGGTTTAGAGTGTCGAGGGAGTCATCGCTGAACAGATCCTGGTCTTTCGGCGTGAAGGTCACCACCAGAAAGTCCCCTTTGTTGTAGTTGCGGCTGACATCGCGAAAGAAGTCGAGGTCGGTATCGTGCTCGAGCGTGAGCGAGTCCGCCGAAGCGTCGAGCTTGAAGTTCGGCAAGCCTATAATGGCCGCCAATAACACCACAACAACTACACCTAGCACGGCTTTGGGGTAGTGAGTAACGATATGCAACCAGGCGCTGGTGAAGGGCTTAATCACTAATTGGGTCCTTATCTGCTAGGTGTTTGGCTAAAGGTTTTTCGGGACAGGCGACCCGGGCAAAGCGCTGCTTTAATTCTTTAGCACCGGGAAAGCCGTCGTCTTCTTTCCGACACCAGATAAGTGCATCGTCCACCCAGATTCGAAAGACGCCGCCTTCACCCGGTCGCAGGGCCACCTCGAACAGTTCGTCGGTGAAGCTTTGCAACAGTTCTTGCGCGAGCCAAGCCGCTCTCAATTGCGATTCGCAGAGAGTGCAGTAATGAATCACAACCCGTGCCTTTCGCGCCATAACCAAACCTTTTTCGGGGCGACAGTCTACCTGTTCCAGGGCCTGTTAACACTAATTCGATCACGCCTGTTGCGTCTGAATGAC
>CAZING010000010.1:3689-8290 GCA_964540505.1 uncultured Cellvibrionaceae bacterium
GTTCAGAGATTTCGATGTTCACTAATCGACCAGTTGCGTGTAAGCTTCGCGATGTATTTATTGCTGCATCTGCGAGCGACCCGACAACGGCTTCGCCGGGGCTTGGGGCAAAACTGCTTCGGGCAAAAACAGTAAGGGACAACTATTATGACCGTGACCTCACCCCTGGACGCTGCCACAGAGCGCGAACTCGATTCATCGCAAGCCCCTCTAAGCGGTGACGCGGATACCGCCACCCTTACAGACACCCACGACCGCCGCGAAACGCCACAAAGCATTTGGGCGCTGTCTTCGTCCTCCAGTTGGCTTGCCGGGCAGCGCTTTGCGGTGACTTCAAAGTCTGGAAACGGAATCGTAAAAATCGGTCGGGCCAGTCATTGCGATATTATTTTCCCTGGCACGCACTTATCTCGCGAGCATGTCGAATTACGGATCGAACAAAACCATCTCTATGTAAAAGATAAAGGCTCGGTCAGCGGCACTTATATCAATGATATTCGCATCACCGAAGGCATAGTGCGCGCCGGCGACAATCTCCGCTTGGACATCTACAGCTTTGAAGTAGAAGGCCCGCAAGGCGATGCTTTTGATGTCCAAACGGTTTTTGATCAGCAGAGGGGGGCAACGCGCGCAGCCTCGCTAGAGGTGGACACGCCAGAGCTCTTCGAGACAGCGTTCGATGCAACAACAGAGTCACCGACCTTTGAGGCGACCTCGCCGGAAACTCGACAGAGCTCCGAGCCTGAATCCGCTGGGAGCTTGATCCCGCTTTATGTGCTTACCGCGACATTGGTGGCCGCTGTGGTCAGTCTCGCGTTCTACCTCTTTTTGACCTGATTTATATCGGCCCGATCATAGCGCGACCTCGCCGTCGCGCTCGAGACCGAAACGCCGCTTGAGTTGGTCAAGCAACCGTCGGTGAATACCGCCAAACCCTCCGTTACTCATCACAACCAACTCGTCGCCGGCTGCGGCCTGCGCCACCACCCGCGCGATAAGCTCGTCCAAATTATTAACCACGTACTGGGCGCTGCCTTCGAACTGCCCTTGTCGAAGCGACCAACTCAGTTGCTCGGGCAAATACCAATACACACTGTCTGCAGCACAAGCGCTCGCTTGCAGCGTGTCTTTATGAACGCCTTGTTTCATGGTGTTCGAGCGCGGCTCTATGATCGCGGTGATGTTCGCATTGGGGTGCTTTTGTCGGTGCCCATTGAGGGTGGTGGCGATTGCCGTTGGGTGGTGAGCGAAGTCGTCGAAGACCCGCACGCCGGCCACTTCGCCCAGCAATTCCATTCGCCGTTTTACACTGGCAAAGCGGCTTAAAGCTTCGCAGCTGACCCCTGGATCCACGCCGACATTGCGTGCGGCGGCAATCGCCGCCAACGCGTTCTGCGCGTTGTGCTCGCCAGCAAGCTGCCAACAAAACTCGCCCACCGGTTGCCCTTTGTAAGCGACCTTAATCTCACTAAAATCGGCGTTACTCGTATACTGCCAAGTCCCCCCTAGCGTTTCAACTGGGGTCCAAGCCCCTTTATCGATTACCTCCTGCAGCGCGCAATCGTCTTTTGGATACACAATCAGACCATTGCCGGCGACAGTGCGAACCAGGTGGTGGAACTGGGTTTGTATCGCGTTGAGATCGGGGAAGATATCGGCGTGGTCGAACTCGAGATTATTCATCACCAAAGTGCGCGGGCGATAATGAATGAACTTCGAGCGCTTATCGAAAAAGGCGCTGTCGTACTCATCGGCTTCAACCACGAAAAACCCCGAAGAACCCAGTTTCGCGGAAACACCGAAATTGCTGGGCACACCGCCGATCAGATACCCCGGATCGAACCCCGCGCAGTCTAGAATCCAGGCGAGCATACTGGCGGTGGTCGTCTTGCCATGGGTACCGCTGACGGCCAACACCCAGCGGTCGTACAGAATGTGCTCTGCAAACCATTGCGGCCCCGAGCAGTAGGCGTGCCCGCCGTTCAGAATGGCTTCCATTAATGGGTTGCCTCGAGTGATGACATTGCCGATCACAAATACATCCGGCTGCAACGCCAACTGATCGTCGCTGTAGCCCTCGATCAGCTCGATACCCGCCCGTTCTAACTGAGTGCTCATCGGCGGGTAGACTTTCTCGTCCGCGCCGGTCACCCGAAACCCTCGCGCTTTCGCCAATTGCGCCAAGCTGCCCATAAAGGTGCCGCCTATACCCAGAATATGGATGTGCTGCATGCTAACGTTCTCCGCCTTTTAGTTGCAGAGCCTAACACGGTTGGCCGCCAAAATGGCGCACGGGCGAGGCCTTGGTTTTCGGAAATTGTATGTTGCATTTGGTGTGCTAAAATGCGCCGCGTTTCACAGTGAACCCTAACAGGAAATATTCATGAGCCTTAATGCTGTACCCACTGGCAAGAACCCTCCCGAAGAAGTAAACGTTGTCATTGAAATCCCTCAGGGTGGCGAGCCGATCAAATATGAAATCGACAAAGACACAGGCGCTTTATTCGTCGACCGAATTCTCGGCACGTCAATGCGCTATCCCTGCAATTACGGGTATATCCCTAACACACTTTGTGGCGACGGCGACCCTATAGATGTATTGGTTTTTATGCCCGTACCTCTTCAAGCGGGCTGCGTCGTAAAATGTCGCCCTATCGGAATGCTGCGCATGTCCGATGAAGCCGGTGAAGACGCAAAATTATTAGCCGTGCCGGTTACCAAAACCACGCCGATTTACGACAAAGTACAGTCCTACACAGACTTGCCTGACATACAGATCAAACAAATCGCGCATTTCTTTGAGCACTACAAAGATCTTGAAGCCGGGAAATGGGTAAAAATCGACGGATGGGAAGACGCCGAGGCCGCAAAAAAAGCAATTATTGACTCTATAGAGCTTTTTCAGAAAGGGTAAGAATTACGGCGGGTGGTCTAAACCTGCAGAGCGATTGTTCTGCAGGTTGAAGGCCGAACGTTAGTTAAACTCGCCGTAGACAAGCGCTTTAATCGGCAAGCTTAATGTGGTCGACCTTAGGCGGTGTCGGCGCTTGGGCGCGCTCGGGGCCAATGCGCGCACCTGTTTCGGCAAGCGATAACTGCGAGGTGTCGACCTCTACCGCATCGTGTTTGCGGCGTTCGTCCGGATTAAGCACATCGCTGCCCGGTGGCGCAAGATCAAACTCCGGCACATCGATTTCCAAAACCGGCAGCCGTTCAAGCTCATCGTCTCGCATCAAATTACCGGACATTTCCGCGACACCCAAATGCGAGGTATCCACGGGCACAGCAGCCTCCTTCAGACGCTCATTTTCCTCCAAAATGTTCGCGCCCACTTCAGCCACATGAAAATCCGGGGCGTCTATAGGCGTTCGAGCAGATGCGGCCTTTATCGGTTGAGCGCCCAACTCGGTGCCAAAGTCCGCCGGAGCGTTTGCTGAAGGGGCGCTGCTCTCTGGTTTTTGTTCAGCGGCCGGCGCCTTCGGCGCCGGCGCGGCCTCGACTGTCTGCGTTTGCGCTTGCCTCACGTTGACTAGGGCACCGGACTTTTTCATGGCTACGCGGTATTTATTCGCCATATCTGCGTCCAGCCCCTTTTTTAGCGGCACGTCCTTACCCGAAAAAAGCACGCCCACCTGGGCTTCGCTGATACGAAACAACTGCTGCAGATTTTTTTTAACCTGCGCAAGTTCAAAACCTTTAATGATTTCGCCGCGAAACATCAGGTCGTAGAGTTCTTCTGCCATTGTGATACCCGTATTTATCTGTCTACCTTTTAATTAAAGCACGCTCAGCAATTAAAGCACTCTTATTCCGCTTGCCGCCAGCCCGGAGGGCCTGCTAAAAATGCCAGAGCTCTTTTAGCTTGAATCGACATCTTTAATTGTATAACGCACAGCTTCTGCACCATCAACGGCGAAGCCTAAGCCCCTCGAACAACTGTTTGACCGCCGCAAAGTTACCCTCAACCAAAGATCAATTACTCATGATAAGCCAATACTAACGGCACGGTTTGTTTATATAGTCGCGACTGCGCGGATTCGGGCACTCGAGTGAGATTTCCGATAAAAAATAGAGCCCAAACTCTGACAGCCCCAGGCGAATGAGCGCTAACAAAGCGCAGCGAATAATATGAATGAGCGCTCAGTTTCCGCGGTTGAACACCGGCTGGTGCGCCAAGGGTCGCCGGGTGCTTGTACTCGAGTCCCAAATAATATAGATAGTATAAGAAATTGAGCTAAGCTTGTTTTCGGGACTAAGGCTTTATCCCCGCAGTTTGCTACCGCGTTTGGGCAATGGCATTAACCGATCGAATTGTAAGGAAATCAGCAATGACAGACGGCTCAGATAATAAACCGGACATTGAGCGGCTTATGCCAACGTTAAAGCACCCGTATCAGGCCGACAATTTGGCGGTGATTGAGAAGGTTCAGCAAGATATATTGTTTCTAACCGATCGGATAGAAAGAATTAAAAAACTGCAAACGCCGAATTCGTCCGTCCTCAAAACTTATATTACTATGCTGCAAAGTCGCGAAGCCGTTTTGCGCTGGATGGAAGAAGACAAACAGAACAGGGCCACCGGCACTGACCGTGCGACCGAA
>CAZING010000010.1:8390-24798 GCA_964540505.1 uncultured Cellvibrionaceae bacterium
GCGCTGTACCAACGGGTGCCGAAATAGCGACTAAACCCGACAATTTCGAGCGAACTTTGCAACTTGGCGCGCCGACTGTTGCTGGCCACACAAAAATCGATGCGGCGCGTCTGGAGTTCGACCAACACTTGCTCGACCCCCTCAACGGCCCGTAGCTCTCGCTCAAGGAGCGGGCCTTCCACCGCCTTTAGCACGCCGAGAAAATCCTCCGGCAAACGATGGCCTTTATCGCGAATAATCGCAAAGCAATCTTCAAGCGCACGCCCGCGAAAGGCGGCGAAACACTCGGACTTGCTCATGTCGATGTCAACCTTCGCGAGCGCTATTGAGAATGCTTCGGCGGCCAGCAGCTCGCTATCAACCAATACGCCATCGCAATCGAAAATAATTAGCATTTTACGCCTCTCTCAGAATACAAGGCCCAATCCACCCAGACGAATCGGTTAAATATGTCATTAAAATGATGGAGAATTTGCTCTTTTAATAAAATGTCGGTCTGCGCAATCAGGCGTTGCAAACCATTCGGATCGAGTGACTTTTGCAGCGCCGCCGAAAGCACCCTGTGGCTCAAATGCCATGGCTCCGGCGCTACGCCGCCTCTGTCGACGCGGTAGGGACGAAAAAAATCCGTATTGTTTGGGTCTTCGAAATAACGGTCGAGCCAAGCGTGCATGGGCGCGAAAGGTCCGTCGCCTTGCGTCTCCGACACTGTGAGTTGCACGCGATAATCGCCGGAAACGGCATTCGCATCAACAACGTCTATATCGCACCCCCAATGATGGCGCGACCCCCCAGGCAACGCCGACCACCGTAAAATTGCAAACATCAACTCGGTCGCACTGCACCGGGCAACATCCACCACTCTGGCGTTATCATCGAAAACCGCACGTTTTCCCGACGCCTTAGCATTCCAAATTGCCAGTTGACGCTCGAAACTTCTATAACCGCTGACCACTTTAAGATCAAAGCCTTCGCGCATGGCGGCAAGCTGCAAGTGTTGCAACCCGGGTAGGATATCGCAATGGACCGAGGCATCGCCCACCGAAACAAGCTCGGGGGGCTCAAGACCGAGAACTACTTGGTCAATATTCATCTATATACTCGTTAAAACCTTTAAACTCATCAATTATCTAGTCTTAAGTACCAATTTACACAAATACACACACTTCTATAGTATGATCTTCTTCGCGTGAAATTCTTATTTAAGTCTGATTTTTGCCTTTCGTCATAGGCTGAAACTGGTATTTTTGCACGAATCAACGCACTTGTACTTATTGGCAGCTTAAACATCGTACAAAGTTTACGAACGTCGAATCTAGGCTACATTTAACAATAGGAATTTGTCGTCACTGCGACGCGATCAATACCACTCATTTACATGGCTTTATATAAAAAATAAAGACAAAGGAAAATTGCTATGAACTTAGCTCACAGTGAACTTCTTGAACTTAAAAATTTAGGCATGGCGTCTGTCAATATTCTCCACGCGATTGGGGTGAACACCCGCAACGATCTCGCGCAAATGGGCGCCGTGGAAGCCTATAGAAGAGTGAAATCAAGAGGCATACAAGTTTCAAAAGTTATGCTTTACGCGCTTCAAGGCGCGTTGATGGACGTCCACTGGAACGAGTTGTCCGCCGACATGAAAGCAGACTTGGTGACCCAAGCAGAGCGTTCGACACCAGAGCTGCGACGAGCGATGGCATAACGACCCCTCTGCGGCGGTTGGTTTGCGTGCCTGCCAAGATGTCGCCGAGGGCGAAGCCCGAGGATTCACCCTAAATAGCGCCGCCTTTGCCGAGGCGGCGTTTGTCGTTGTGCGACACCAAGGCGTCTTTTACGCGTACGGCAAGCTTTGCGCGCGCAGATGGCACCACCACCTCAAGTGGCAAGCGGTTGAGTGTTAGCCGCCGAGCAGGGGCATCGCCAGGCCCGGCCTCGCAAAGCGCCTGCGTCCCTTGGCGTTTACTTTTACGAACGATTGGACGCGCTAGCGCTTGGGTGCTGGACGAAAAGCGGTCATCGGCGGCAGCCATAGAATGAGTACAAACAGACCCTCCGCCCGATAAATTGCAAAACAAAAGCGCGTGGCGTTCACTCGCACAAATGCGCTTAGTGAACGCGTTAACCTGCGCTAGGTGCGCGAGTGCGACCCAATGGGCGCACCAACGGGCTTTGCGAAATGAACGGTCGAAAGTAATAGTGGGAACCTTTAATGGCGCCGGATCACTAATATGGCTTGAACGCAGTGAACTCAAAACTGGAATTGATCATTATTTAAACAAAACTAACCCGCTAACGGTGAATGCCAGCGCGTTCATCGGCAATCATTGAGGTTAAAGAAATGCTGGCGCGTCATATCGGAATTTGATAGCTTTGCCAGCTTTGTCGGGCGACAACCATTGAAACTTTAAAGGTAGACCCCAAATAGAAGCCGGTTTCTGTAATACAGTTCGTAAACTCACATAGGTGTTCCTTGCGAAGTGCCTTTGTGTGATAACAGTAATAAAGACGATCAGAGGCTCCATAAAAATGCCTGATACAAAAAATTTCGGATTGCATGGTATCGCTCCTTACAAAGAAAGTAAGGGCGAAGAGTACATGAATGAAAAACAACGCAATCACTTCAAAGCCTTACTATTCGCATGGAAAAAGGAATTGATGGAAGAAGTCGACCGCACCATGTCGCACCTTAAGGATGAAGCGGCCAACTTTCCCGACCCGGCCGATCGCGCCAGCCAAGAGGAAGAGTTCAGCCTCGAATTGCGCACCCGCGACCGAGAGCGCAAACTGATTAAAAAAATCGACAAAACCCTCGAACTGATCGAGAACAACGACTATGGATATTGCGACGCCTGCGGCGTCGAAATCGGCATTCGTCGACTAGAGGCACGACCTACTGCCACTTTGTGCGTCGATTGCAAAACTATTGATGAAATCAAAGAAAAACAGGTCTTAGGTTAAGTGTAAGTTTCATGACCGCGCGCGCGAAGACATTCAACCGCGCGGTCATCTCACTGAGCAACCCGCTCGGTGAACGCATCAGCCTTCTGAAGCAGTCCCGATAACCACACGGCCACCTCTAACCTTCATTGCTCTGGCGCTTTTGCCGTTTTACAAAGGCAGGGGCAGAGCGCTGCTTTAAAGGACGCGCCGACGGGTCCTTCAGAGGGCCACCGCTGAAGGTCAGTTCCTCGTGGCAAAACACCAAAATCCCCCCTACACAGGCCGCTTTGCCCCCTCCCCCTCCGGTCCTTTGCATTTCGGTTCACTGGTGTGTGCCCTGGCAAGCTACCTCCATGCTCGTCAAAGCAATGGCGTATGGCGCGTTCGTATCGAAGATATAGACCCCCCACGTGAGCAGCCCGGCGCCGCAGCCATGATCTTAACAACGCTTGAAGCTCACGGACTTTGTTGGGACGGGGAGATTCTTTATCAAAGCACGCGCAGCGATGCCTATCGGGCTGCCTTGGCCGCCTTAAACGACGCCGGTTTTATTTACCGCTGCTGTTGCAACCGCAAGCGCCTTCAACAGCTAAAAGGCCGTTACGACGGCCACTGCTTAAGTCACCCCTGCAAGGCGGGGGCGAGCGCCGGCCTCAGGTTCAACACCGCATGCGCCACGGCTGAAATTGCGTTTATCGATCAGGTGCAAGGCCCAAAAGTCGAAACGCTTCAACGCGACGGCGATTTCATCGTGCACCGCAAAGACGGTTTGTTTTCTTACCAGTTGGCGGTGGTGGTCGATGACATCTACCAGAACATCAACCAAGTCGTGCGCGGCGTCGACCTGCTCGACTGCACCGGCAAGCAGATCGCGCTTTACAACGCGTTCGGTGAAGTCGCCCCAAACTTTGCCCACATTCCGGTGGTACTCAACCGTCGCGGTCAAAAGCTCAGCAAACAAAACCGCGCCGCCGCCCTTGACGACCGTCAGGCGGGGCGAAACCTTAGGCAGGCCCTGGCCTTTCTCGCCACCCCTGTGCCGGACTCGGTGGTTGACGTCGACGACACCATCGCCTACGGCATTGACCACTTTGATATTCGCCGCTTACAGGCCGAGGCGTCGCCGACACCGGCGAAGCGATCGCCCTCAGAGAGGCAAGATGACATTGGTCGGTCGGTGCAGTAACATCTCGCTGCAACCCAACTGCACCGAATTATGACCAGACCCATACCGATTATTCTCATTTTGCTGCTGACCTATATAGTCGCGCCGCCTTTGCTCAACTGGATCACTGCGCCGACCGGTGCTTGGTACAAGCCGTTCCTAATATGGTTGATCGTTGTGGTAGTAGCGTTTGTCGTACAGGCCAGGTCGGGTCAGGATGACGCTTAGCTACCTAGAAGTAGCGGTAATCTGCGCAGGGTATCTTTTGATACTGTTTAGCATCGCGCACACGACCGACCGAGGCTGGGTGCCGGAAAAGTTGGTCAGCCATCCTATTATTTATATTTTTTCGCTCGGAATTTTTGCCAGTGCCTGGGCGTTTTATGGCGTAATCGAGCTTGCCGGTCGCTACGGTTATGGCGCGCTCGCGTACTACATAGGCACCGGGGCGTTGTTTATGTTTGCGCCCTACCTTCTCAAGCCCTTAATCGAGCTCGCCCGCCGGTTTCAGATCAACTCGATGGCCGACCTGCTGGTGTTTCGATACCACAGTCATTTGGTCGGGGGCGTGGTCACCTTAGCGATGCTACTCGCTATGGCGCCGCTGCTGAGCCTGCAGATGCAAGCGGTCGCCGACACCATCCACCTTCTAACGCAAAACAACCACGACGATTTAAACCCCGCTTTTTCAGAGTTCGGCGTTAGACAAAGTTTTGCACTGATCTATTGCGCGGTGATCACGCTGTTTGCGCTGGTGTTTGGCGCCGACCGGGCGCACCACCGCGGGCTGGTCACGGTGATGGCCTTCGAGTCGATCGTCAAAGTCTTCGGTCTGCTCGCGGTGGGTCTTTACGTGGTGTTCGAAGTGTTCGGAGGCTTTAACGGGCTGGATACTTGGCTGGTCGAACACCCGGAGTTTATCAGCGCCCTGCGCGCGTCCGATAAGGACGGATCCGCGCACGCATTGATGTTGGTGTTTATCGCTACGGCCGTCTCAATGCCTCATATTTTTCATATGACCGTGGTCGAAAACCCGATAAAGCACACCCACAAAACCGTAACCTGGGCGTTTCCGCTGTTCCTTCTGGTCATGGCTGTGCCTGTGTTTCCGATTCTTTGGGGCGGCAAGGCCCTGGGGCTGGAATCGCCGGTAGAGTACTTCCCTTTAAGCGTGCCCATGGCGCAAGGCAGTCATACGTTCGCGTTAATTGCATTCGTTGGCGGGCTTTCGGCCTCGACAGGTGCGATGGTCGCAATCGCGCTGGCGTTGACCACTATGATTCTCAATCACTGGATTCTCCCGTTGATCCGCTTGCAGGTGAAAGAGGACGTCTACCGTCAAATTGTCTGGCTGCGGCGCACGCTCATCGCGGCGGTTGTGCTTGGTGGCTACCTGTTTTATGTCCTCTTAAACAACCGCTTCGTGCTGACCGACCTGGCGCTTACCTCATTTATTGCGACATTACAGCTGCTGCCTGCGGTGATAGCGGTAGCCCACTGGCCGCGGGCCAACCGCAAAGGCCTTATTGCAGGCCTTTTGACCGGCTCGGGGATTTGGCTGTTCGGTTTAATGTTGCCGATGCTTTTCGACTGGAACGCGCTCGATTTGCCCGGTATAGGCACTTTTGCGTTGGGCGTCGGCCAATGGAAGACCATCACGTTATGGAGCTTAGGACTCAATATCGTGATGTTTCTGCTGGTTTCAATCGCCACCGATCAGTCCGACGAAGAGCGATACGGGGCCGAACTGTGCTCGAAAGACGAACTCAGCCACCCCGTGCGCCTCACCCTCGATGTGCGCTCGCCCCACGAGATCATCGAACGCCTGTCCACCCGCATCGGTCAATCCACCGCAGAACAAGAAGTCCGCCGGGCACTCTCGCGCCTGAATCTGCACGCCAACGAGAGCCGCCCCTACGCGTTGAGGCGACTGCGCGATGAAATCGAAGCCAACCTCTCTAGCCTCATCGGCATCACCATGGCCAGTGAAATCATGGACAAGCTGGTGCCCTTTCGCATACCAGAAAGCCCAGGGGCGACCGATATCAACCTGATTGAAAGCCGGTTGGGTCAGGTACGAGACCACCTCACGGGCCTGGCAGCAGAGCTCAACAATTTGCGCCTCTACCACCGCAGAACGCTGGAACAACTCCCTCTGGCGACCTGCTCGGTCGGTCAAGACCTTGAAATTCTGATGTGGAACAGCGCGATGATCGAGCTTACCGGTATCCCAAGCGATCGGGTTACCGGCTCACACCTCGAAGACGTTGACGCGCCCTGGGGGGAGCTTTTGCACAAGTTCGCGCTGTCGCGCGAGCACCGTTTTTATAAGCGTCAAATTCAACTGAACGACCGCCCGCATTGGGTCACACTGCACAAAGCGGCAATTCCGTCGTCTCTCGCACACCAAATCGATGGCCAGGTCATTCTGCTGGAAGATGTCACGGAGCTGCAGACACTCGAAAACGAGCTGGTCCACAGCGAACGGCTCGCCTCTATCGGCCGCCTGGCGGCCGGTGTTGCGCATGAAATCGGCAATCCAGTCACCGGCATCGCTTGCCTTGCCCAGAACCTCCAGTACGAGCACGAACCGGAGGAAATCCTGGAAACGGGCGAGCAAATCCTATCGTTAACCGATCGGGTAAGCCGAATCGTCCACTCGTTGGTGAGCTTTGCCCACGCCGGAAATCATGACGGGGCCGAATTCGCCGCGGTGAGCCCTCACGAGTGCGCGCAGGAGGCGATAAACCTATTGTCGCTGCAGAAGGAAAAGCGTCAGGTACGCTTCGCGAACAACATACCCCCGGAACTGGACCTCATGGCCGACAGTCAAAGACTGATCCAGGTGTTCATTAACCTGCTGGCTAACGCCCGAGACGCGAGCCCCGATAACGGGCAAATTGTCATAGAAGGCGCAACCTTTGGCGACACCGTCAGAATCAGCGTCACAGACGAAGGCTCTGGCATCCCCAAACAGGCGGTGGACCGGGTGTTCGAGCCATTTTTTACGACGAAAGAGCCCGGCGAAGGTACAGGGTTGGGGCTCGCTATGGTTTATAGTATCGTCGAGGATCACAATGGTGACATCGAAATCGATTCACCCGTGAATCCAGACAAAGGCACAGGGACTCGCTTTGTCATAAATCTGCCCAGAGACCTTAAAGCCCGCTCAGGCAGCAGTAACACTTAGGTTGTAGAGTATTTGTGTCGTGAATTATGAGTAAAATTTTAATTGTCGAAGATGAAATCATTATCCGCACGGCGTTGCGCAAATTGCTGACCCGCAACAAATATGACGTAAAGGAAGCCGCCTCGGTCAAAGAAGCCACCAGTAAATACACCCTGGACAGCTTCGATCTGATCATTTCAGACCTCCGCCTCCCTGGCGCCCCAGGCACCGACCTGATTCAAATGGTCGACCATGTACCTGTGTTGATTATGACCAGCTACGCCAGCCTGCGCTCGGCGGTGGACTCCATGCGCATGGGCGCTGTCGACTACATTGCCAAACCGTTTGACCACGATGAAATGCTAACGGCAATTAAACGCGTACTGAGCAAGGCGGAAAAAAACGCGTTACAACAGAGCGCGCTGGGCCAACGCAGCGAAGAGGTTGAGGGCATGATCGGCTCCTCGCCGAGAATGCGTGAGCTTTACGCTATGATTCACAAAATTGCGCCAACCGACGCGACCGTGTTGATCAATGGCGAAACGGGTACCGGTAAAGAGCTGGTCGCAAGAGCATTGCATTTTCAGAGCCCGCGGGGCGAAAAGCCGTTTATCTGCGTCAATTGCGCCGCCATTCCTGAAACGCTGATTGAAGCGGAGCTGTTCGGCCACGAAAAAGGCGCCTTCACCGGCGCCGCCAGCCAACGCGAGGGGCTGGTCTCCGCCGCCGATGGCGGCACCCTCTTTCTCGACGAAATCGGCGAGCTGCCGCTGGAAGCCCAAGCGCGCCTCCTCAGAGTCCTCCAGGAGGGCGAAGTTCGCCCGATAGGTTCGGTTGAATCCCGCAAAGTCGACGTCCGTTTGGTCGCGGCGACGCATCGAAACCTTGCCAAACTCGCGCGCGAACACAAATTCCGGGAAGATCTCTACTTTCGCATCAATGTTATGCAGTTGAAGTTGCCGCCGCTTCGCGAACGAGGTAAGGACATTTTAGTGCTGGCCGAGACCTTCGTGCGGCGGTTTTGCAACGAATTGCATAAGCCGGTGAAAACGCTGTCGCCCGAAGCCATTCAAGCGATCACCACCTACACCTGGCCCGGCAATATTCGCGAGCTCGAGAACGCCATACAAAGAGCTGTCATCCTCTGCGAAGACGATGAAATCGACCACGATGCCCTGGCGATCGACCTAGACCTCGTCAAAGTTGACGACGATTCCACCGACCACCCGCCCCACAAACGTTCTACCAGCGTCGAACCGAGTGAAGACCTGTCACTGGAGGACTACTTCCAGCGGTTTGTGCTCGAACATCAGGATTCGATGAGTGAGACCGAGCTCGCTCGCAAACTCGGCGTCAGCCGCAAATGCCTATGGGAGCGCCGCCAACGCCTGGGCATTCCCCGTATCAAAGCCACGCAAGCGACCGCCGCCAAATCGTAATCCCGTGCGCGAAGCGCAACGTTTGGTTTGGCCCTGCGGCGCCCCCTGAATACAATCCCACGTGTTTGTGGTCAAAAACATCCCAGCGGCAATTAGCGGGCAGCTGCAAATGCCCGCACTAGCGCGTGATCTACGCCTCTTTTTCCGTTCGCTTCACATCCAGCGCGCCTTGCCAAAAAAAGTTCCCCGTCTATGCTTGAAATTGAGAAACGTGCTGCATTTTTTTGTTACCTCAAAACTGATTAAGTAACACATTTAAAACAATAGGTAACATGCAAGGCGGAAAACCGCGTTAATTTGTAGGCGCAACCACTCGTATCCCTTTGTTTTTAATAAGGTTTATATAAGTGGCATAGCCATTGCTCTTATGCAGAGACGATAACAACAATAAATAATAAGAACGAAGGCATAGATAACTAATAAGAACAATAAATAATAAAAAGAGTGTGTTTTTATAATAATTACAACAAACAATAATAAGATACGGCGTTTAACAAACAGAACAGAGGAAAGCTTGCCTACAAAATAGCAAAGCAATCACAGGGACGTTGATTAAAAGGCATGTAACTGAACAATAACAGCCTATGGAATTTAAAACGGGAAGATATCGATCTTCCCGTTTTCATTTCCGGCAACCGTAATCGCTGCCAATTGAATCCAGGCCTCGCTCAAAGAGGCCAATTTGAAGCGGTCGCGCCCGCAAAAAGCACATCTGCCACGTCTCTCGGACAGTTCGACCGCGAAGGGGTTTTGCGCCCTACTTATCGAGCCTTTCGCGTTTCTCTCGGGTACTCGCGCGATTGGAGCAGCTAGGCGAATAACAAATTCATCGTTAACCGTCGCGGGCAAGCGTGGTAGACTCGCGGTTTTTAACGAAGCGACCCGCCAAAACAATCATGCTAAAACGGCTGCTGACAATTTTTCGTCCCCCGACCCCTTCCGAAGTGCTCACCACCCGGTTGACCGAAGATGAACACCGCTTAAGCGAGCATCAAATCAGCAAAAATGCGGTGACCGTGATTAAAACGCTCCAAGAGGCGGGCTTTCTGGCTTATTTGGTCGGCGGCGGCGTTCGCGATCTGCTGTTGCAGTCGTCGCCCAAGGATTTCGACGTAGCCACCAACGCCACCCCTGAAGAGATCAAAAAGTGCTTTCGGCAGGCGCTGATCATAGGCAAACGCTTCAGAATCGTACACGTGCGCTTCGGGCGGGAAATCATCGAAGTCACTACTTTCCGCGGCCACCACGACCACGCCAAAAGCCACAGAGACGCAGTGCGCTCTGAGTCGGGGCAGCTGCTTCGAGACAATGTCTACGGCGACTTGAAAAGCGACGCATTGCGCCGGGACTTTACCATCAACGCGCTGTATTTCGACTTGGATACAAGAGAAATTCTGGATTTCTCTACCGGTCTGGCCGATCTAAAGGCCCGTCGCTTGACGATTATTGGCGACCCCGAGGCACGGTACAGGGAAGACCCCGTAAGAATGCTGCGCGCGGTGCGTTTCGCGGCAAAACTTGGCTTCCAGCTCGATGAGGCCACAGCGGCGCCCATTTCGCGCTTAAACGGTCTTCTGGCAGACGTGCCTCCCGCCAGACGGTTTGAAGAGGTGTTGAAGCTTTTATTGAACGGCAGCGCCACCGCCGCTATCGACCTACTGCAACAATACGACTTGTTCAAACACCTCTTCCCTGGTACGGCCTATTGCCTCGCGCGGACCACAGAACAAGAGCGGGAGTTGGTCAACCAAGCCTCTCTCAATACCGACAAACGCATCCACCAAAACAAACGCGTCACGCCCGCTTTTATCTACGCGGCTTACCTATGGCTGCCGCTGCAGGCGCAAATGCGCAAGCTGAGCGAAGACGGTGTGGCCATGCCCTACCAACAGATGTTACAAACCGCCGCCCAAGGGGTGATTAGCCAGCAACTCAGCGCCACCGCGTTACCCAAGCGCTTTATGATACCCATGCGCGAAATCTGGCAACTGCAGACCCGCCTAATGAAACGCGAGCCGAAACGCGCGCTTTCGCTGCTCGAACATCCGCGCTTTCGCGCCGCCTACGACTTCCTGCTGCTAAGGGAGGCCTCCGGCGAGAACATGGGCGGCGCTGGCGCCTGGTGGACCCAATTCCAAGATTCAAGCGACGAAGCCCGCGAAGCTTTAATGAAACAAGCGAGATCGCGCCCGACGCGCCGACGTCGCCCAAGCAGAAAGCCGCCAAAGCCCGACACCTCGCCTGCGGGAGAGTAACCGTGCCCGCTCGACCCAAGACCCTTGCATTTATTGGACTCGGCAGCAACCTCGACAACCCCAAAGCTCATATACTTCGGGCCAAAGACGACTTAAATGCGCTTGCCGACACCGAACTGGTAAGTTTTTCAGGTCTCTATCGCAGCCGCGCCCAGGGCCCCGTACAGCCGGATTTTATCAATGCCGCGGCCGCTTTAACCACAGCGCTTTCCCCGGACGAACTGCTAACAGCCCTGCAGGCGATTGAAGCCGCTCACAAGCGCCGGCGCGTGCAACACTGGGGGCCGCGCACCTTAGATTTGGATCTACTGCTCTATGGCGAGCAGACCATCGCCACCGCCGACCTAAAGGTACCTCACCCGTTTTTGGAGCAGCGCTGTTTTGTGCTGGGGCCGCTGAACGATATCGCCCCGGACCTCGTACTTCCCAACGGGCGCTCAATTGCGTCATTATGGCGCTCTTGTGACGCATCCACCCTGGCACCGCTGCAGAAATATGACTGAACCCCGCTTACTCACCCGCGCCGATCTCGCCCACCTGAGCATCCCCCGGTTCGCCGTTGTGGAAGGGCCTATAGGTGTAGGCAAAACGACGCTCGTTAAAATGCTGGCCAACTGCTTCAAATGCGACACTTTATTGGAGCGCGCCGAAGAGAACCCGTTTCTCGAGCGCTTCTATCAAGGCGAAAAGCATGCGGCCTTGTCGACTCAGCTGTTCTTTCTGATGCAAAGGGCGCAGCAGCTCTCGCAATTGGCCCATGACGATATGTTCGCCGAACATCGGGTGGCCGATTTCCTTATGGATAAAGACCGTTTGTTCGCTGAGGTCACGCTGGATCCGGATGAACTGAACCTGTATACCCAAGTGTACGAGCGCCTAACGCTGGATGTGCCCAAACCGGACCTAGTGGTCTATCTGCAAGCGCCCGCACAAGTGCTTCTCCAACGCATAGAACACCGAGGCGTTGCGGCCGAAAAAGCGATCACCCGAGATTATCTGAACCGATTAAACGAGGCCTACTCGCGCTTTTTTCACTTTTATAATGCGTCACCGCTGCTGATAGTCAACGCCACCGAACTCGATTGGTCGAGCAATGTGGAAGACTTCAACAACCTAGTTCGCTACATGCTTAGCGTCGAGCATGGCCGACATTATTACAACCCGCAACCGTCTATTTAAATGCTCAGCGAAATGAAGGCTTTATATGGTCTACTCCGAACGCTCTGATACCGCACTGACTCGTAAAGTGACCATTCCCACGCTTAAAAGAATGAAGTCAGCGGGCGAAAAATTCGTCACAGTCGCACTTTACGACGCGCCTATGGCGTCGATGGCCGAACGCACCGGCGTTCATATAGTGTTGGTCGGTGACAGTCTTGGTATGACCGTACTCGGGTTCGACAGTACCGTCCCGGTCACTATGGCGCACATGGTTTATCACGTCGAGGCCGTCAGCCGCGGCAATACGCAATCGCTGATCATAGGCGACCTGCCGTTTATGTCTTACGCAACGGTTGAAACGGCTATGACCAACGCCGCCCAGATCATGCAGGCGGGTGCGCATATGGTAAAGCTTGAAGGCGGTGCCTGGCTTTGCGAGACCATCGAACGCCTGAGCGACCGAGGCATCCCAGTCTGCGCTCACCTCGGCCTGACACCCCAGTCGGTGAACAAGCTCGGCGGGTTTCGTGTGCAAGGGCGAAGCCGCGAGACAGCCGACAAAATACTGGACGACGCTGCTCAATTGCAGAAGGCCGGTGCCGACCTTTTGGTGCTCGAGTGCGTGCCCGCGCAACTCGCGCAAACCATCACCGAGACCTTGGCGATACCCACAATAGGCATAGGCGCCGGGCGCGCGACCGACGCTCAGGTTCTGGTGATCAACGACATACTCGGTTTAACGCCCAAGCCGCCGAAATTTTCCAAGAACTTCCTCGCGGAAACAGGCGACATTCCGGGCGCCCTTCTTAAATTCGTCCAAGACGTCAAGTCTGGCGCGTTTCCGGAAGATACCCACATCTTCTGCTGATTTCCTTGACGATTTCCAATCCTGGCCTTCGTGCTGCAGTGCACTAAACAAAGTGCGCGAATCCATATAGAATACGCCCCCCGATGTTGGAGTGATTGATATGACCAAACTTCCTGACACCTTACGTGACAACGTTCGCCTGCTGGGCGAGCTGCTTGGCGACACCATAATGCAGCATGAAGGCCTGGGAATCTTCAAAAAAGTCGAAGAAATCCGCAGTCTCGGCAAAGCGTCATTAACCAGCGAGCACGACGGTGGGCACCCGGTGGCGACACTGCTAGAGCAGCTCGAAGACGCCGAGATACTGCCCATCACCCGCTCTTTCAATCAGTTTCTGAATTTGGCCAATATCGCAGATCAACAGTACCAGGCCAGCGTCGAAGCCGAAGACATCGATGCTCTGGACACCATGCTTGAGACCTACGTCGGCGAATTGGGCAAAGACAAATTGCACGAAGTGGTCAAGGGCTTACGCATCGAACTCGTGTTGACCGCGCACCCGACCGAAGTCGCCAGACGCACACTCATCAAAAAGTACGAACAGATCGCCGACACGCTCGTCGACATTAGAAGGGGCGACTTATTGCAGTGGGAGCAAAACAAACTTCGCGGCAAACTGCGACGAATTATTGAAGAAATCTGGAGCACCAACGAGATTCGCGACTCTCGGCCGACCGCGGTGGATGAGGCGCGCTGGGGCTTTGCGGTCATCGAAAACAGCCTTTGGGACGCCGTGCCCGATTTCATTCGCCATCTGGATCGTCTGAGCCGCAAACGTTTGGGCAAGGGCCTGCCGATCGACTTTAAACCCTTTCAATTCTTCTCTTGGATGGGCGGCGACCGGGACGGTAACCCAAATGTCACCCACGCGGTCACCAAAGAGGTTTTATTGCTTGGCCGATGGATGGCAGCAGAGCTATACAAGCGCGATGTCGCAAGCCTCGGCAGCGATCTCAGCATGCACGCGGCGAGCCCTGAGTTGCTGGCGCAATTGCCCGGCGACAGCAATACGCCTTATCGCGACCTGTTGCACAGCCTCAGAGGTCGTTTGGACGAGACCCTGAAGTGGACCGAGGCGCAGCTGCAAGGCGACATCCACCCGCCACCTGAAGGGGTAATTACGACACGCGCAGAGCTTCTGGAGCCGCTACTGCTGTGCCAACGCTCGCTCACCGAAGTTGGGCTCGACTACATTGCCAACGGCCCGATCACAGACACATTAAGACGCATATACAGTTTTGGTATTAACCTTGTACCGCTTGATATTCGCCAGGACGGCGAACGGCACGTGCAACTTCTAGACGAACTGACGCTTTATCTCGATATGGGCAGTTATCGCGAATGGGACGAGCAAAAACGCCAAGATTTTCTGTTGGCGCAAATCGCAAGCAAACGTCCCTTGTTTCCCACTAAATGGACGCTTTCGAACGAATCGAGAGAGGTCTTGGATACCTGCAGGATCATCGCCCAAGAACCCGGCGAGTGCCTGTCGCAGTACATCATCTCTATGGCCCAGCAGCCTTCGGATGTGCTGGCGGTTGCGCTGCTTTTAAAAGAGAGCGGCATGAGCTGGAACATGCCGATTGTGCCGCTGTTTGAAACGCTCGATGATCTCGACCGAGGCCCGAGCGTAATGAACCGCCTCTGGCAACTGCATTGGTACCAAGAGTATACGCGCGGCGACCAAACGGTGATGATTGGCTATTCCGACAGCGCCAAAGATGCCGGCAAACTCGCCGCCACCTGGGCGCAGTACAAAACCCAAGAACAACTGGTCACCCTGGCCGAGAAATACGACATCGATCTGATGCTGTTCCACGGTCGTGGCGGCACGGTAGGTCGCGGCGGCGGCCCCGTTGAGAAGGCGATGACTTCACAGCCACCGGGGTCGGTGCGCAGTAAAATTCGGGTCACTGAACAGGGGGAAATGATCCGCTATAAATTCGGCACCCCCAAAATTGCCTTTCGCAGTTTTTCGACCTACTTCACCGCCACGCTTAAAGCCACGCTCTCGCCCGATGCCTCGCCCTCGCCCCAGTGGCGCGAATTTATTGAAGCCATGGCTCAAAAAAGCCTGGAGGGGTACCGCAGCATAGTGCGCGGCCACAAGAGCTTCGTGCCCTATTTCAGAAGTCTGACGCCCGAGCAGGAGCTCAATAAGCTCGCCTTGGGCAGCCGCCCCGCAAAGCGCAAAGCAACAGGCGGAATCGAAAGCCTGCGCGCCATTCCGTGGGTGTTCGCGTGGATGCAGGTACGGCTGAATTTGCCCGCCTGGCTCGGCTTTCGCCAGGCGCTTGAATACGGCCTGGAAAAAGACCCGAAGATGCTGAAAGAAATGATGACCCAGTGGCCGTTTTTCTCCAGTTTTATCGATCTTATCGAAATGGTGCTCGGCAAGGCCGATACCGAGATATGCGAATACTACGAGCAACAATTGGTGGATCCAAGTTTGCACGAAATCGGCAGACAAATGCGCGCCGATTTACACGCGCTAGAAGACATGCTGAATGAATTAAAAGGTCAGCAGGCGCTTTTGGACAGTGATCTCGAATTGCAAAGCACAATAAACGTGCGCAAACCCTATGTGGATCCATTGAACCTGTTACAGGCCGAGCTGATTAAACGCGAGCGCAAAGCGGGCAGTATCAGCCCCGATTTAGAGCGGGCGCTAAAAGTCACCATGGCGGGTATTTCCGCGGGCATGCGCAACACCGGCTGATCAACATTTAGAATTGTGTGTTGGTAAAGACGTGACGGCGGTCGCAGCCGCCAGATATTTCAAACTGACTGCATTTCGCGCGCGTATCGAGGACTATACTCGGTAATGGCGTCTTTAAGAAAAGGAGCTTGCATGGCGGGTTTATTCAAAGGGCTTGTCGGACTTGGACGAAACTCTAAATCCATCTCGCACGACGAACAGCCGAGCAGAATTACACCAGGCGACAACAAAAACACGGATGCGCCAAAAGAATCCAAACCGCACCCCATTGATGGTAGCGCGGCCAGCCCGACCTCAATGAATCGATCAGATTCCGCATTTGATTTCAAACCAAAAGCACCACCGAACCGATCAACTTATCAAAATCAATCCAATGACAGGAGCGATCCAATGCGCTTAAGTAAAAGCAACCCAGTAAAACAGGACGACGATTTCAATATCCCCAGTGACACCGTGATTCCAAACTTTGCCTCCAGCGGTATCGGCAAAACCACCAGCGAAGTTCGCACCGCGCCGCCGGCGGCGGTAATTGGCGCCAAAATTACGTTCAGAGGTGAACTCAGCGGTGAAGAAGACCTGCTGGTTGAAGGCAAGATAGAAGGCACCATCGAGCTTAGAAACCACCATCTGACCATAGGCAAACAAGGCTCGATAAAAGCGAACGTGATCGCCAAAAGCATTACGGT
>CAZING010000010.1:24898-29347 GCA_964540505.1 uncultured Cellvibrionaceae bacterium
AAAAATTCGCACGGAGGCGAATATGGCTTTTTCTACCTGGCTGCAACAACCCTGCCTGCTGTGCCTGGCGCCCTCTTTTAATCCCCTTTGTTCGGCTTGTGACGCTTTTTGTTTGCGCATTGACTGCCCCTGCGCGCAATGCGGATTGCCATTGGCGAGCGCGGAACGCGTTTGCGGCGAGTGCTTACAAAACCCGAAGCCCTATTACACCGCCGTCTGCCCCTTTCTTTATTGCGAACCGCTGAATCGCCTGGTACACCTGTTTAAAGAACGGCTTCCGGAAGTCCTGCTCGGCTTTTTCACCGATAATTTAACCGAGCAGCTACGACCTCGCTATCCGCTCGCGCAATGGCCGGATTACCTGATACCCGTGCCATGCCACTGGCTTCGACAGATTCGGCGCGGCTACAACCCAGCCGCCTGCATTGCCGAGCGGGCCGGCAAGCGACTGAACTTACCCCTGCTTCAGGCGCTTGCGGTGTCGCGATTGCCTCGCGCGCAGAAATCTTTGAATAAAGCGGACAGGTTAAAGAATTTAGAAGGCACCTTCGCGCTTAAGCCTTGGGCTCGGCACGCGCTTCGAGGCGCCCATGTGGCCTTGATAGATGATGTCATCACAACCGGCACGACCGCAGCGTTATTGAGCGCTATTTTGAACTCTGCAGGAGCAAGTCGGGTCGACGTTTGGGCTCTGGCGCGCACGCCCCTGCCCGGTACTCTATAATCGTCCCCCGACACCCGCTTAGAGACTCCTATGAACCATGAACCGCCCGCTCCGTTTGAAGGCTTGACGCCCGATTGCGTCATAGACGCTGTGGAGCATCAGGGGCTGTTAAGCGACGCGCGCATACTCGCGCTAAACAGCTACGAAAATCGAGTCTATCAAGTCGGCATCGAAGACGACGTCCCGATTATTGCCAAATTCTATCGACCTAACCGCTGGCAAGACGATCAGATCATCGAGGAACACAACTACTGCTTGGCGCTGAAAGCCGCCGATATTCCGGTGGTTCCGCCAATGGAATTCGACGGTGAGACCCTGCTGCGCTACCGAGGTTTTCGGTTTGCACTCTTTCAAAGACGCGGCGGCCACGCGCCGGAGCTCGACAATCTCGACAATCTCTACATTCTCGGACAGACCATTGGCACCATTCACGCTTTCTCGGGCGACACGGGTTTTAATACCCGTGTTAGCTTATCGCCCGCGCGCATGGGGCACGACAGTCGGCGCTTTCTACTCGAACACGACTTTCTGCCACAGTCCACCCGCGAGGCTTATGAGAGCGTTTCGGCACATCTACTCGAAAAAATCGACAAGGCCTTTGCAGACTGCCCTTATCGGGCGATCAAACTGCACGGTGATTGCCACCCGGGCAATATTCTTTGGCGCGATGACAAACCTCATTTCGTAGATTTGGACGATGCCTGCAGCGGCCCGGCGATACAGGACTTGTGGATGCTTTTATCCGGCGACCGCAACCATCGCACGCAACAGTTGCAAGCGGTGATTGAAGGTTATGAGATGTTTACCCATTTTGAGCCGAGTGAGCTTCGTTTGCTAGAAAGCCTCCGGTCACTGCGACTGATGCACTACGCGGCATGGCTCGCCCGCAGATGGCACGACCCCGCCTTTGCGATCCACTTCCCCTGGTTTAACTCCGAACGCTACTGGGCCGAGCACGTACTTGAATTGCGAGAACAAATGGCAGCGCAGGACGAGCCGCCTTTGCCGCTGCTGCTGTAGTGGGCCATGCGGGAGACCGAGGACGGAAGGTTGGGGGGCTTGGTGCTGTCGGTTTTATTCGGCGGCTGGGCGCTTAGCATTGCGCGGGGCCGAAATGAATTCGGAGCCTTGCCCGCGCCTTTCGATGCCATTCTGTCCGGTGCTCATTCGATTGTGCTCAGGGAACGGCTATTTCGGAAGCTGCCTGCAGTTAATGGCGGCAATCGGCCACGCCTGCCGGGGCTACGGGTTTTGACTTTCGTCTCGTTACACCAATGCGCGGAGCGATCGCCTGGGCGCGCTACGACTTTGCTTCTTTTATCCGGCGGCGCTGCTCGGCCTCGGGCACGTACACCAAATTGCCATTGACCTGGGCGCCTTTGACCATTTCCAGCATGTTGTAATAGACATTGCCGTGAATCACGCAAGTGGCGGCCAACTCTATATGCTTTAAGCAGTGAATATCCCCTTTGACCACGCCCCGAACGATAATTTTGGACAACTGTATCTGGCCCTCTATCAACCCGCCCTCGCAGATTTCAAGCTCCGCGTTACTGTCACCCACTATGGTGCCCAGAACATGGCCCTGGACGTGAAGATCGCCATTGAATTGAACATCGCCAATGATTCGCGTGCCCTTAGAAACTAAGGTGTGGTTTGAAGCCATTGTGTTCCCTTTGTGTTTTTAATGTCGCGGGTTCTAGAGCGGCTCGGCTACCAACCAACCGAAGCGCTTTTCTACAGTGACGGCGTTAGTGCCCGTGGAACGCGCCTCCAATTCGATGCGCTCCGGTTCGAACCCGGCAGGTAACACCAACTCCCCCTCGATGTTTTGAAAATATTTGAATCGCAATTTGATGTTGGTGCTTTCGCGACCATCGGTGAGCTCGTTTAACGAAAACACTTTTAAAGCGCCGTCCATGCGGCCTATAACGTTGAAGCTTAAAGTTCCATTTAAAACATCGTGCTGCGTGGCCAATTGCTGCATGACTGCCTTGTAGCGGTATTTGCGCGGCACTTCGGTTTGCGAAATCTCGACCGCACCGATAGTGAGGCCCCGCCGGTTGTCTGAGGGCGCCATGAGGTTGCGATAGAATTGATTTTCCTCTTCGAGTTGGGCCATATTTTCTTTAAGTTGAATCAGTTCGTTACGCACCGCTTCGAGTGCGCTTTTGTCCACCTCTGAACCGAGCTGAAAATTAACCAGTTGTTGGCGTATTTTTTCGGCCGAGCCTTGCACGCTTTTTAACTCTTTACGACTTGCGGACAACTCACGCAACGCCTGCGCCTGCTCGGCGGTGCCTTTCGACACACCCCACCAGTACGCGCCCTGCACCAACAACAATAAAAGTGCGATAAAGCCCGTAGCCACAGCAGCCCAACTGCTGGGCCGATATTTGACAACTTTATACTGATAGGCCTTGGTGCCTTTGACCCTTTTCATGGGTATTGTCTGAATCCTGTTTGGGCGAATTGCGGCATTGATAACGCCTCCGGCTGCAAGCCCGCCTCTGCTATAGCGCTACAGACGGCAGGCCCGACAAACAATTTGTAGTCTCCGCGTTAAGGCATGAGTGCGGGCTGATCAAGGGCGGTGGTCTCGTTCAATCCGAACATAATATTCATGCATTGAATCGCCTGACCGGAGGCGCCCTTGGTGAGGTTATCTTCGGCGACCATCACCACCGCTGTGTCTTTGTTGCCGGGCCGCGCAACGCCAATTCGACAGACATTAGTGCCCTTCACAGAGCGTGTTTGCGGGAAGCTGCCTGCGGGCAAAACGTCGACGAAAGGTTCATCGCGAAAGCGGTTTTCATAAAGCTTTTGCAAATCCACGTCGGCTCGGTTCAACCTCGCGTAAAGAGTTGAATGAATGCCGCGAATCATCGGCAATAAATGAGGCACAAAGGTGATTTCAGCCGGATCGCCGCGACCTTTTTGAATGTCCCGAAGGCTCTGCTCGATTTCGGGTAAATGACGGTGACCCGCGACCGCGTAGGCTTTGAAGCTGTCGCTCGTCTCGGCGAAAAGCAGGTCCAGCTTCGCCTGCCGACCCGCGCCGGTGACACCGCTTGCCGAATTGGCAATCAGCTGACGGGCGTCCACTAGATCTTCTTCAAGAAGCGGCAACAGCCCAAGCGCGATCGAAGTCGGATAACAGCCAGCACAAGCCACAAGGCGCGCGTCTCGGATCGACGCTCTGTTAACTTCCGGCAAACCGTAAACGGCCTCTTTCACCAATTCGGGGCACTGATGCGGCTGGTTGTACCATTTTTCCCAAAGAGCAATGTCGCGGATTCTGAAATCGGCAGAAAGATCGACGACTCGAGTACCGGTGGCGAGCACCTCGGGCATCATCGATTGCGCGACGCCGTGGGGCGTGGCGAAGAACACCAAATCGCACTGCCCTAAAGCGGTGGCGTCTGGCACGTCGAAGCGAAGATTATCGTAATGCCCGCGCAGATTCGGGTAGAGCTCGGTCACCGATTTGCCCTGCTCCGCTCGAGAGGTAATAAGGCGGACCTGCACCTGCGAATGACTTGCCAAGAGTCTCAATAACTCGGCACCGGTATAACCCGTGCCGCCCACTATGCCTACATTAATCACACACACCTCGTCTGCCGCGCCCGCTCCAAACCGCTTAGGAGTGGGTAAAATAGCCGGTAGTGTAAACAATGCCCCGAGCGAAGTTAAGGCAGAAGTGTTCATTTCCGCTCGAATGGCAA
>CAZING010000010.1:29447-32521 GCA_964540505.1 uncultured Cellvibrionaceae bacterium
CCGGCTGCGACCGAAGCCGCGCGACGCATAAACCGTATCGCAAGGGCGTTTTGGATTTCAAAGAAAAATCCGCGCATGATATGGTAGCGCTGTCGGCCGCGGGCCTTCGGCGCTTGCGCAAGTGGTAGCTTGCTTCAAATCGAGTCTCCCGCGGATTGCGCCGGGAGCGCTGAGCGCGACTCGTCAGACAATGCGAGGGCTTTGGGTGAGCTTGCCGCGAAACCAAGGTATCGAGTACACCACTAAGTTACCACTTAGCGTAAGGAGAAGAGCGTTGGCTTGGATTAAAGCGTTGCATATTATTGCCATGGTCTGTTGGTTCGCCGCGCTTTTTTATCTGCCGCGCCTGTTTGTTTACCATGCGATGTCGGAAGATACCGCCAGTCGCGAACGATTCAAAATAATGGAACGTAAACTCTATCGCGCCATAGGCACGCCCTCGATGGTTGCCACAGTCGTTTTGGGGTTTACTTTGGTACATTTCAACGCCAGTTACTACCTATCAGCCACTTGGTTCTGGTTAAAGGTCACCCTGGTAGTGCTACTGGTGGGGTACCATCATATGTGCGGCGCTTATGTTAAAAAATTCGCACAAGACAAACCCGTTCCGAGGCACGTGTTTTTTCGGTTCTTCAATGAAGTGCCGGTTGTGTTTTTAATTCTGATTGTCTTTCTGGTGGTATTGAAAAGACCCCTTTAAACAAGGAGCGCGTTTTGACCCTAGACACCCCGCCTGTAGTATTGTGTTTTTCTGCGTTGGACCCCTCTGGACGCGGCGGCATTCAAGCCGATATCGAAACCATCGCCAGTCTCGGCGGTCACTGCGCCCCGGTGGTCACCTCACTTTGCACCACAGGTATCGTCGAGACCGCCGAAACCATTTCAGTAGCCACCACTTTGGTGATTGAACAGGCCCGCTCGATACTCGAAGACATGAGCGTCAAAGCCATTAAAATCGGTTTTCCAGGCTCGGTGGCCATGACCGAGGCGATCCATTCGATATTAATAGATTACCCGCACATTCCAGTGATTTTTCACCCGGCGTTTAGTTTGTGGGACCAGGACGAGCGCGAGCAGGCCAACCTGCCGGCGGCCATCGAAGCGCTGTTGCTGCCGCTGACCGAAATCCATGTGGCCACCCAGGACGAGGCACACACACTGATTAAAGAGGCCGACACTCTCGACGCCACGGCACAGGCATTGATGAGCGGCGGCTGCGAATTCTTGCTGCTTAACCTCAACGACAGCCCGCATCGCGAGTTCCAAGCGTCCCTCTATGACAACAAAGGCCTGATCAAACATTTTCAATGGCAACAACTGACGCCCACCTGCCACGGCGGATCCAGCACGCTCGCCGCTGCCATCGCGGCATTCCGGGCGCACGAATGCCCCGTGCTGGGCTCGGTTGAACAGGCACAAAGTTTCACCTGGCAGTCGATGCGTCACGCTCGCCAGCTCGGCTTCGGCAAGCCTACGCCTTACCGGCTGTTCTGGACGGATGAAGATTTTGAAACCGAAGTCGGTAAGGCGACCCATTGATTGCGAGTACACGTTTCGTGACGCCGCCCATCTATGCCATAACGGACCCGGTATTGCTCCCCGGCCCCACGCTGTACCGGGGCGTCGAACTGGCGCTCAAAGGCGGCGTGCGCTGGGTGCAGTACCGGGATAAATTGGCCACCCCCGGGCAGCGTCTGGCGCGGGCGCGTGAGCTTTTAAACCTGTGTAAGGACTACGACGCCAAGTTGATCATAAACGATCATCTGGAACTCGCCGCTTCGATCGACGCGCCGGGGGTACACCTCGGCCAAGGCGATGGCAACCTGAGCGAGGCGCGCAATCAACTCGGTGCTCATGCGATCATTGGCGCAACCTGCCACAACCGCCTCGACTTGGCGCAACGGGCCTCGGTCGCCGGCGCAAGCTATCTCGCCTTTGGCCGGTTTTTCTCTTCAAGCACCAAGCCCGATGCCGAGGCTGCGACCGTTGCAACCCTGCAAGAGGCGCGCACCCGCCTGGCCCAGCCGTTGGTCGCCATAGGCGGCATATTGCCGCAACACCTAAAACTGCTAAAGACCAACGGCGCAGCCACGGTCGCGGTTTGTCACGGCCTGTTCGGCGCCGATAACATTCGCACGCGTGCGGAAGAATTTCTGAGAACCTGGAATCAAATACATGTCTGATCTATTCAAAAAAGCCCAAAAAGTCATCCCCGGCGGCGTCAACTCTCCCGTCCGAGCGTTCAAAGCCGTTGGCGGCGAGCCCATCTTCATCGACAAGGCCGAGGGGGCTTACATCTATGACACGAACGGCAAGCGCTATATCGACTACGTGTTGTCATGGGGGCCGATGTTACTCGGCCACGCCGATCACGACGTCATTGAGGCGGTGATCGCAAAAGCGCGCCTTGGCTTAAGCTTCGGTGCACCGACTGAAATCGAAACCGAGCTCGCAGAGCTCATCGTCCAGACCTTACCCAGCATCGATCGGATACGGTTTGTCAATTCCGGCACGGAGGCCACCATGAGCGCGATCCGCCTCGCGCGGGGGTTCACCGGTCGAGACAATATCATCAAGTTCGAAGGCTGCTATCACGGCCATTCCGATTCGCTATTGGTAAAAGCAGGTTCGGGCGCATTGACAATGGGCGTTCCGAGTTCGCCGGGCGTGCCCGCGCGCCTGGCCGACCACACCATTACCTTGCCTTATAACGATTGCGATGCTTTGGCGAGCGCATTCGCGGAGCTCGGTGGGACCTTAGCGGGTGTCATTGTCGAGCCTGTGGCCGGCAATATGAATTGCATACCGCCCGCACCCGGTTTTCTCGAAACGCTGCGAAGTCTGTGCACGGCCAACGACAGTTTGCTGATTTTCGATGAAGTCATGACGGGGTTTCGCTTGGGTCCCCGCGGTGCCCAAGGCTACTACGATATTACGCCCGACCTAACGACGCTTGGTAAAGTTATCGGTGGCGGCATGCCGGTCGGCGCCTTTGGCGGGCGTGAAGACATCATGAACGAGATTGCACCGCTCGGGCCCGTTTACCAAGCCGGTACGCTTTCGGGCAATCCGGT
>CAZING010000011.1:0-24989 GCA_964540505.1 uncultured Cellvibrionaceae bacterium
TTCATCGCCAGCGCAAGGTTCGCGGCAATGCCGAACACTTTGTAGTAACCCAGCATAAGAATTACAACCAGAAACAAGCCCAATTTGACCGAGGCGACGCCCTGGGCAATGTTCTCCGCACCCAGCGACGGGCCGATGGTGCGCTCTTCGACGAACTTCATCGGCGCGGCCAAAGACCCGGCCCGCAGCAAAAGTGCGACATCGTTCGCCTCTTTCGAGCTGCCGAGCCCGGTGATTTGAAACCGCGAGCCAAACACACCGCGAATTGTCGCCAGGTTTATGATTTTTGAATCTTGCCGGGTTACCTCGCGCTCCACCGTTTCGCCGTTTACGGTCTCGAGTTCTTTGACGGTGTAGGTGTCGATGAACAACACCCCCATGTTGCGACCCAATTCGTCTTTGGTGACGCGGCCCATTTTCACGCCACCTGCGCTATCGAGCGTAATATCGATTTTGGCGCCGTTGCTTTGTTGATCGAACCCCGCGACCGCATTGACCACGTTCTCGCCGGTGACAATTCTTTGTCGCTCTAAAAACTTCGGCCCGCGCTGCTCTCTTTCGACCGGGTCGTAGAACTCGAACCGCTCTTTTTGAGAAGGCAAGGTGCTGGCGTCGGCCTCGAGGCGAAACTCTAGATTTGCGGTCTTACCTAAGATGTCCTTCGCGCGCGCAGTGTCCTGCACACCGGGCAACTCCACCACGATTCGGTTGCGCCCCTGCTTTTGCACCAAAGGTTCACTGACGCCAAGCTCGTTGACCCGTTTGCGAATGGTGGTGAGGTTCTGAGAAACCGCGTGGTCTTCAATTTCCTTTACGGTCTGCTCGCTCAGTGCGGCCGTCACCCAGAAGCTACCATCGCTGTTACGACCGCTGTCTCGGCTCGCCTCAGGCATGTTCTCTTCAATCAGTTTTAGCAGAGCCGCGCGATGGTCATCCGTTTGTGCGGTCAAGGTGAAGGTTCGGTCTTGCTGAGCCACAGTCACATTGAACAGTCGTTGGTCGCGTATGCCTTTTTTTAGGATTTGCTCCATATCTTCGAGACGACCTTGCAGGGCTTTGGGCGTATCCACTTCCAACAAAAAATGCACGCCCCCGGCCAGGTCGAGACCCAGGTTCATGGGCGACGCGCCCAGTGATTGCAACCACTTGGGGGTGGTGGATGCCATATTCAAAGCCACCACGAAACGTGTGTCATGTCCCGCATAGGCTATGTCTAAAGCGCCGGCGATTGCACGCTGGGCACCTAACTGCGCGTCCAGACTTCGCAGTCGAACCAAGGCGGAGCCCTCTGTTTCCAAAGTTTCGCCGAAATATTCAATGCCAGCCTCATCCAAAGCCTCAGTCGCGACGTCCAGCAAATTCTGGTCAATCGTCGCCGCGCGGGAGCTAGCGGAGATCTGAATCGCGGGGTCGGGCGCATATAGGTTCGGCAAGCCGTAAATAATGCCCACTACCAAAGCGGCCAATATCACTAGGTTTTTCCAGAGAGGGAAACGATTCATTAGTCGATCCGTTTGTTATCTTGTTGTTTGTTGATTCATCCCGAGGCGGCACGCGGCTCGGCAAGGGTTGAGACATGGCCCAGTAGCGTGCGGTTTGCACCGAAAGGACCCAAAGCCCTCGCCGCCTTTGACACAAGCCGGCGCATTGTAACGCAACGCCTTGTAATGCGGGCGAACCTCCGACATTCAAGTCAGAATTCGGGGGCTCGGTCAGACGATCGAGCAACCGCTGCCCGTCCATTTACGCCTATTTAACCTTCACTGCTAAGCGTCTTGGCAAGCCGCGCACCCGCATTGTAAGTGCTTCGATCGATCACAATTGCTCGCGCACCTGGGGCACAGGTCTTTGCAGCTCGTGGTAAAAAAACTCGACAAAATCGTTGAGCTTTTGCTTGCCAATCGCCTCTCGCAAACTCGCCATCAGGCGCTGGTAATAACGCAAATTGTGGATGGTGTTCAGTTGCGCGCCGAGTATCTCACCGCATTTATCCAGATGATGCAAATAGGCTCGACTGAAATGCTGGCAAGTGTAACAGTCGCAGCCTTCCTCGAGCGCAAGTGTGCTCGATCGATGTTTGGCGTTGCGGATTTTTACCACTCCTTCGCCGGTAAACAAGTGTCCGTTTCGGGCGTTGCGGGTAGGCATGACGCAGTCGAACATGTCGATGCCTCTGCGCACCGCCTCGACTATATCCTCGGGCTTGCCGACACCCATCAAATAACGGGGGGCATCTTTGGGCATTAGCGGCACAATGCCATCGAGCACGCGCAGCATATCCTCTTTGGGCTCGCCAACAGAAAGCCCGCCAATCGCATAGCCGTCAAAGCCGATGTCGACAAGCCCTTGCAGCGATTGCGCCCGCAAAGATTCGTACATACCGCCTTGGACAATACCAAACAGTGCTGCCGGGTTGTCGCCGTGAGCGGTGCGGCTGCGCTTAGCCCAACGCAGGGACAACTCCATCGACGTTCGCGCCTGCGCCTCGGTGGCCGGATACGGGGTGCACTCGTCGAAGATCATCACAATGTCGGCACCGAGTTCGCGCTGAACCTGCATCGCAACCTCGGGGTTTAGAAAAACGTCGCTGCCGTCAATTGGCGACTTGAAACGAACGCCCTCTTCGCTAATCTTGCGCAGTTTGCCGAGACTGAATACTTGAAAGCCGCCGGAATCTGTGAGGATCGGGCCTTGCCACTGGGCGAAATCGTGCAAATCGCCGTGGTGTTTTATGACTTCTGTGCCGGGGCGAAGCATCAGATGGAAGGTGTTGCCCAAGATGATGTCGGCGCCTATCTCGCGAATGTCTCTCGGCAACATGCCTTTGACCGTGCCGTAAGTACCCACGGGCATAAACGCGGGCGTCTCGACTGTGCCTCTGGGAAAGCCTAAGCGCGCGCGTCGCGCGGCGCCATCGGTGGTGTCCAGTTGGAATTGCATAAATGACATAATGATCAGCTTGCGAAGTGGTTCAAGTCACCGGGGGCTTCGGGGTTTCGGGTGATGAACATCGCGTCCCCGTAACTGAAAAACCGATACGCTTGGGCTACCGCGTGACTGTAGGCCGCCATAGTGTTTTTAAAGCCGGCAAAGGCACACACCAGCATCAATAAGGTGGATTCCGGGAGGTGGAAGTTAGTCACCAACGCGTCGACCACGCGGAACTTGTAACCTGGGAAAATAAAGATATCCGTTTCGCCTTTAAAGGGCGTCAAAGCCCCCGAGCGCGCCGCGCTCTCGAGACACCGAACGCTCGTGGTGCCGACCGCAACGACCCTCCCGCCCCGGGCTTTGGTGGCCGCGACTTGCTCACAGACGCGCGGCTCAAGCACCATAAACTCCGAATGCATTCGATGCGCCTCGAGTTGTTCGACGCGCACCGGCTGAAAGGTCCCCGCGCCCACGTGCAAAGTGACAAACGCGGTGTCTATGCCGCGCTCGGAAAAGGTTGCCAACAACTCGCGTGTAAAGTGCAGCCCAGCGGTTGGCGCTGCCACCGCGCCCGGCACTTTGTTATACACCGTCTGGTAGCGTTCTTTGTCGTTTTCGGTGTCCGCGCGGTCTATATAGGGTGGCAGCGGCGTGTGGCCGATCTTCTCGACCAGGCTCAGCGCGTCCACGCCCGATGGAAATCGAATCTCAAACAGACTCTCGCGCCGAGCGTTGACCGCCACCTCGGTGCCGTCGTCCAAGATCAACTTGGTGCCGGGGCCCGGCGCTTTACTGGCGCGAACCTGCGCGAGCAGAAGGCCCGTCTCAAGAAACCGCTCGACCAATAACTCGACTTTGCCGCCGGTGGCTTTGCGCCCATAGAGTCGCGCGGGTATCACGCGGGTGTCGTTAAACACGAGCAAATCACCCGCGCGCAGGTAATCGGTAATATCCTTGAACGCCTTGTCGGTCAGCGCGCCGCTCGGGCCTTCAAGCGTCAACAGACGACTGTCGCCGCGCACCTTGGGCGGGGTTTTCGCGATCAAGGTCTCGGGCAGTTGATAGGTGAAATCTTGGCGGCGCATAAATTCGCTTCAGACAAAAAGCCGCAAGGGTATAGAAATTTGCTCCAAAGCGCACGCGATGATTGCGACAACGCCCGATTAGCCGCCGCAGTTTTATGCTTAGGTTTCAGTTGACGAGCGACGAGCCGCTGCTATAATGCCCGCCACTTTCGCGGCCCCGTCAAATGGCAATGGCATCTACGGAATCGGTCGCAACCGCACACTGCCCAAGTGGCGAAATCGGTAGACGCAGTGGATTCAAAATCCACCGGGCTAACACCCGTGCCAGTTCGAGTCTGGCCTTGGGCACCATAAAAGAAAAAGGTCGCACAGTTGCGACCTTTTTTAACATCTCTTCTGTTCAAGCCCCGCCTACCAAGGCAATAGCTCACCGTTTGAATGCCAAAAGGTGCCGGTGTTATCGAGGTTCAACTCGTCGATGCGCTGCGCCAGGCGCTCTGCCGCCACCGCAGGCGTAATATCGCCTTGACCGCCGACCATGTCGGTGGCGACGTAACCCGGGTGAAGAATCGCAACCGCGACACCTTTGGGCTTTAAATCCATCGCCAAAGACTTACCGGCCGCGTTCAGCGCCGCCTTTGACATTCTGTAACCGTAGCGCCCACCGGAGGTATTATCGGCGATCGAGCCCATGCGACTGGTGACCAGCGCGACCTTCGCCCCCTCGTTAAGGTTACCGAGCAAGGCTTCGGTTACCCGCAGCGGCGCCAAGGCGTTGACCTCGAACTGTTCGACGATTGTGTCAAAGCGCAGCGCACCGAGCTGTTCGTCGCGCAGGATACCGGCGTTGTTGATTAGCAGCTCCAGCGGTTCGCTGGCGACTTTGGACGAGAGCTTATCGACCCCCTCTTTTGTCGCAAGATCGACCCCGTCTATGATCTCGACGTCGATTTGCTCGAACGCCTGCGACGCTTGACGACAGACCGCCAACACCTTCCAGCCGAGTCGGCTGTAGTGGCGCGCGAACTCGAACCCTATGCCTCGATTGGCACCCGTAATCAATACTGTGGCCATTTCCTTACCCTCGTGACGTGTGAATAGCGCGAGTATAAAGAAAAAGCCCCGCGGCTCACACCGCGGGGCTTAAACACTGTTTCAAGGTTTTGACGCGCAAGCGTCGGCGAAGCGAATGGGGATTCGACGGCTTCGCTTGAGTTATACGCGCCTTTTGCGCTCGCGAGCTACCGCCACCATACCGGCCAGAAGCGCCAACGCCAACCCAGCTTGACCACCGTCGATCTCAGGCACGGCTTGCACTTGATGGTGGTTGTCTTTGGTTTTGCTATTTTGGATAGCTTCATAAAACTTATGAATAATATGTTGGAAAAAATTGAAAAATTTGCTGTGGTGATCACCGGCAAAAGCAGGCGCCGAAACAGACGTAATAGCAAAAGCCAAGGTCATCGTCATCAGTAGTTTTTTCATGGGTGTCTCTCTTTGTGTCTTTGCGAATTTTGATTATTCAAATTTCAGCGATCGTCGAACCGGTGCTGATGCCTCCTACTTAGCACAAAGGTTGCCAGAAACACTTTCGTTAGTATTTTCAATGGCTTACGATTCCTTGATCAAGAATCGATCGATTTTGTGTAAAATCCTTCGACTTTAACGAAACCGGCGCCAAACCCAAAAATACGAGACATAGGTCACACTTATTGGTCGTTTAAGTCATTTACTTGGCTTTTAAGCCCCGAAACACGTCGAAGTAGCCCGGAAAGGTCTTCGAGGTGCACTTGGGGTCGTTGATAATAATTTCGGCGCTGCCAAACGCCGCCAGCGAAAAACACATCGCCATGCGGTGATCGTTGTAGGTATCGATCGTCGCTGGGGTCAAAACCGCGGGCGGGACAATATGGATATAATCCCGCCCCTCTTCGACGTCGGCGCCGAGCTTGCGCAACTCGGTGGCCATCGCATGCAAGCGGTCGGTTTCTTTCACCCGCCAGTTGTATACGTTGCGAATGGTCGTTGGACCCTCGGCAAAAAGCGCCGTGGTGGCAATGGTCATTGCGGCGTCGGGAATATGATTGAGGTCGACATCGACACCTCGCAAGGTTCCGGTGCCGGTCACCTCGATCCAGTAATCGCTGTAGACGACCTTCGCACCCATCTGCCCAAGCACTTTCGCGAATTCGGCATCGCCCTGAACACTGGCGCTGCCCACACCGTGAACCTTAACCGGCCCCCGGCCTATGGCGGCGGCGGCTAGAAAGTACGACGCCGAGGAGGCGTCGCCTTCGACCATAAGCTCGCCCGGGCTTTTATAGGTCTGATTGCCGCGCACCACAAAACGCCGGTAAGCGTCGTTGGCTACCTCGACGCCGAACCGCGCCATAGCATTCAGCGTAATGTCGATGTAGGGCTTGGATACCAGCTCCCCCACCACCTCAATTGTTAGGTCCGAGGTCAAAAGTGGGGCGATCATCAACAGCGCCGTCAGATACTGGCTTGAGATATTGCCGTTGATGCGCACCTCGCCGCCGGCCAGAGCGCGACCGACAATTTTAAGCGGCGGCAAGCCAGGGTCGTTCAGATAGTGGATTTCGGCCTGCAAGGCCTGCAGCGCGTCGACGAGATCGCCAATCGGGCGCTCGTACATGCGCGGTTCACCGGTGATGGTGTAGTCGCCCTCGCTGATCGCGAGCGCGGCGGTGAGCGGTCGCACAGCGGTGCCGGCGTTGCCAAGGTACAGCTCCGTTGGGGTGCTGACCTTAAACGCCCGCGCCAGTCCTTGGACAACGCATTGGGTGTCATCGGCGCCCATTGCCAAGGGCACGCCGAGCAGACGAAGCGCCTTTAGCATATAGTTGACATCGTCACTGATTAACAAGTTGCTGATGCGAGTTTCGCCTTCGGCGAGTGCGGCCAGAAGCAGCAGGCGATTCGACAAGCTTTTCGAGCCGGGCAATACCACCTCGCCTGCCACTTCGCGGACAGGCTCTAAGGTAAGAGTTTCCATAGTAAGTTCTAAAGTTAGGCCAAAAGCCGCGCATTTTACCCTTGAACCCGCCGCAAAGCCACGGCAAACGCCCGGCCGCTGTGCTATAACCAGTTAGAGCCGTGTTTGAGTTTTAACGGAACCTTTTAAAACTTTCAAAGACGCCCTGGAGGGCTATCGCGGTCGTATGGCTTATCCCTCGCCTGTTTCATCGACAGTATTAAAAAGCATACGCGGGCGATGGTGGTGCTGGGGCGCGGCGGCGGCACTTTGCGCAATGCTCGCACCCGCCGCCATTTATGTCGATGGCCTGAACAATCAAAACTACAGCGAACGTCAACGCACCACCGCCTTACAACAACTGACCCTCACCAAAGCTCGCCTCGAAGGTAACTTCAATACAAACCTTCAAGCCGTTCAGGGTTTGGTCGCCGCCATCTCCATGAACCCCGACATCAGCCACGAAGATTTCGCGACCTTTTGCCGCTATTTCATCTCCGGACACACCCAGATCCGCCATATAGGCGGCGCGCCGGATATGGTTGTGCAATATCTGTATCCCGAAGAGAGCAACGAGCTCGCGTTCGGGCTGGATTACACCGTCGACCCCCAACAACGCAGGGCCGCGTTGCGCGCGCGCGAATCGGGGCAGCCGGTTGTGGCAGGCCCCGTTAACCTGGTACAGGGTGGCCAGGGGTTTATCGGCCGCATACCCGTGTACACCTACGAAGGCGAGGCCAAAGAGTTCTGGGGGTTGATCTCCGCGGTGATCGATCTGGAGCGGCTTTACGAAGCGAGCGGTCTGGCCAGTCAACACCCGCATTTGAACATCGCAATACGCGGCCAAGATGGGCTAGGCGCGAAGGGGCAAACCTTCTACGGCGACCCGGACATCTTCGTCTTGAAACCGGTTGTCATCGATGTGCAACTGCCCAACGGCTCTTGGCAGATGGCCGCGGTGCCGATTCGCGGCTGGGCACAGACCGCGCCTGATGCCTTGGTCTTGCGGCTGGTCATGGCGCTACTCGCCCTGCTTATTCTGATCCCTACCCTGGCCACCATACGCTTCGCTCAGACGACCCGCGTCAACGCCCAATTGTTCAGAACACTGTTCGATTCGTCGCCCGTCGGCATGGTTTTGTCGGACTTGCGTTCGGGGCGGCTGCTGCGTGTGAACCAAGCCTTCGCGCGCAGCACCGGCCGCGCCGAACAGGACTTGCTGAACCGTCGCCTTCAAGATCTCGACACCGAGCCCAAGCGCGACCTTCATCGTTTAAATGGCGAGTACGAGCGCACCGAAAGGCGGCTTAACCGTGTCGACGGCGAAAGCTATCCGGTGTCAATCAACAGTATGTTGACGCACGATGACAAAGGCCGGGCGTTGCTTTGGTCCATAGTCGAGGATATTTCTCAGCAGAAAAAAGCCGAAAGTGACCTTAGAACCTATCACGCGGACCTTGCCCGCCAAGTCGCGCTTTTGCGCACCATCGCTTCTGTCCAAGCGCAGTTTATCGACAACAGCGATTTCAACAAGGCGTTTCGCCTGCTGCTCGACGAGCTTTTGGCGCTCACCTCGAGCGAGTTTGGCATGATCGGCGAGATTTTCTACCAACAGGGTGTGCCGCGCGTTCGCGCCTACGCCTGCGTCTCAGGGCCTTGGGATAAAACCCAACTGGATTATTACTTCTGCCGACGCGACGACCTGCCCGAGGCGAGCCCACTGGACGTCATGACCAACGCGGCAATTAAATCGCTGGCTCCGGTACTGAGCAACTCCCCAGCCACCGACGCATGGGCCAAAGGCACCAAGGCCTGCCCCAATCTCACCGCTTTTTTAGCTATTCCGATTTTGCGAAAGGGCGAGGCCATTGCCTTTATCGGCATAGGCAACTGCCCCGAGGGTTATCAACATTCCCAGGTCGAGTGGATGGCGCCGTTGACCCAGACGATCGCGCAAATTGTCGAAGGCGTGCGCACCTTGCAAAGTCGCGAGGACGTGGAGACCGAACTTGTCGAAGCAAAGAGCTTGGCCGAATCCGCAGCTTCGACAAAATCTGAGTTTTTAGCGTCCATAAGTCGAGAGATTCGCACACCGCTTAACACGAACTTGGAAATGCTGAGCCTCATTCGCCAAGCGCCACTGGGTGAAAAGCAAATCTACCAATTGGAGGTTGCCCGCGTGAACGCCGAAGCCGCACTGAGGCTCGTCTCGGATGCGGTCGACTTTGCCCGAGTCGAGGGCGGCAAATTGTCATTGGATTATTTGGACTTCGATATTCGAGCGACGATTGACGATCTCGTTACCACTTGTTCGCCGCGCGCGAGCGAAAAAGGCCTGACACTTGTCGTGGATCTAAGTGGCGTGCACCAGTCCATGGTAAAAGGCGACCCTCATAGGTTTCGCCAAATTTTATCGAACTTGCTCGATAACGCGATGAAATTTACCCACGAGGGCGGCATTCACTTAATTGCCTCGGCATTTGAGTTCAAAGATCAGTTGTATTTTTCCGCAGCCGTCAGCGACACAGGCCCCGGCATCTCGCCCGATAAATTAAACATTTTGTTCATGCCGTTTTGCCAAAGGCAGGCGCATATCGCACGCGACTTCGCCAGCGCTGGGCTCGGCCTCGCCATTAGCAAAATACTTTGCATGCTGATGGACGGCGATTTAGCTGTAGACACGGCCGTTCGCAAAGGCAGCAATTTTTCGTTCACCATTAAGCTTGTGCCCTCTCGAATCCAGAATCGTTTAAAGGACCTGTGCGATCTTACGGCCGTCGACGCCCTAATTATTGGTGAGCGCAAGCTTGAGTGTGCGGCATTTGGCCATCAATTGCGTGCGCTCGGCGCCAAGGCCTTTTACTGCCCAAGCGCGGCCCAAGCCGCCGACTCGACTTTTATTTCCAGTGTCGACAGCGCAACCGGCAAGGCGCGCAACGCTTTGCTTGTTTTTGATTCGAGCTCTACAACCGACACGCTCGAGCGCACCTTAGAGGCGTTGCCCGACTGGATCGACGCACCGCGAATTCTTTTGGAAAATAGCCTGCAGCCCCAAGCGACCGAAGATTTGCGTACGAAGATCTCGGCGATCTGTCCTGTACCTGTTCGAACCGACAGTTTACTCAGTGCTTTAAGGTGCGTGCGCAAACCGAACGACCGGAAACGCGGCGCCGCGCTTGCCGAAAGCACAACCCCATTAAGTACCTGGAACCTTCGACTGCTTCTGGTCGAAGCCGAAACGCTGCACCGGCGCGTTGCGCTTATGATGCTACAAACCTTAGGACTTGAAGTGGAGGTGGCAGCAGAAGGTTTGGCGGCGATTGAAAAACTCAAGCAAGCGGCGCCGGGCACTTATGCGGGCGTGCTGATGAGCTGTCAATTACCGGGGCTCAACGGTTTTGAAACGGCGCATTTAATCCGCAACGCCAAGGCGGGCGAGGCGGTGATGAACCTGCCGATTATCGGCTTGGTTGCCAATGTCTTAATCAATGACGGGAGTCAATGCTTGGCAGCGGGTATGGACGACTGGCTGGCGAAACCACTGGATCAATGCCAGCTGCAACAGCTGTTGCACACCCATTTCGACAAGGCCGAAAAAAGCGCGCCGTAAGCGCGCGAAGCTCGAACGCGTACACGCGGCAAACGCGCTTTATTCGAGCCGTTTCGAATCACGTTTTATCTTCGGGGTTCTCGTCATTTTCGTCTGGGTTGTTATCGAGGTCATCAATAAGATCCGAAATAGCATCGTCCATTTCATCTTCCGGCAAATCCAGACCTTGGGCTTTTCGCATGTCTTTTGCAAACGCTTCCGCTTCGTCGCCGTCGGTTTGATTCACCACTCGATTAAGCAGCTCGTCTTCCAAGTCATCAACGCCAAAGTCGTCCTCATCGTCCTCGGGCTCTGGCCCCGGCTCGGTCGCCGGCGCAGGCGGTTCAGGGTCGTTCATTTCCGGTACCGAGTCGGTGGTATCGTCAAACGCGTCGATCGGTGCGGCCTCCGGCAGCGGCTCTTCTATGACCTCATCGAGTTCATCGTCTTCGTTCAAATCCTCCATTACCGGCTCCTCGTCTAGAAACCCGTCATCGTCTAATGGGTCTTCAATGGCGTCGAGTGACTCTTCGATAAATGGCGGCGGCACTTGCTCTGCGCTCTCAAGGTCTTTGGTCTCGTCCGGGTCTTTCATCCATTTTCGGAACAACCAGAAGCCGCCGCCGAGAAGGATCAGATTGGCCAGCGCCAGTAAGCTGTACCAAACCCAGTTGGCGAGGCCGCCCGAGCTCGGCGTTGGGTTTGACGGCGCCTCTTGTTCGGGTATCGCGGGTGCAGGCACGGGCTCGACCGGCGGCTCTGGGTCGGCCTGCTCTTGCGGTTGCGCAGGCGCGAAGGTGTCGCTGGGCTTATAGGTCCACTCCAAAGGTGCCAAGCTGTATTCAAAGTTGTCGCCGTTTTCGTCGATCCCGGTGATGTCCACGGTAATCGTGTATGTGCCCGGGAGGTCCACCGCCAGAGCGGCGCGCCACAGATCGTGTTCGGTTAGAACCAAAGGTTTAACCGCCTTTCGGCGGTTGGGGTTCACCACCGAGGCCACCATTTGGGTCTGCTTGGGCAGGATATTGTCGCTGTGGGCGCGCACAATCACAAACGGCTGCAAAACACCCGCATCCCCTACCGCCTCGCTCAACTGCGCGGTGAACGGCTCGCGCACGATAAAGCGGTGACTGAAGCCGCGCTGGAAGGTTTTGCCGTCCACCTCAAGTGTTAACTGATACTCGCCGAGCTGCACAAAGGCGGGCAATTCGACCTGAAACAAGCCGTCTTCGGGTGTGTCGGTGCCCGCGAAGTCCGAACGCCAGATATCCGCCTCGGGCGAATCCGGTGTGGCCGCGCTTGGCGCCGTGCGCTGCAAGCTCACCCGGGTGTCCAACAGGTTTAAAAATTCCGGGCGGGCGATGGTCTCGCCATCTTCCTGCAGCACGAAATCCAAAGTCTCGACACCGTCGCGGAAGATGTTTACCGGAAGGTTGCGCACCCTGAGGTGCAAATCGCTGACAATGGTGACGCGCGTATCGGGCGCAACCTCCGCTTTGATCCGCCACTCCCCTTCCAGAGGCTGCGCCACTGTGATCAGATCGTACTGGTCGGCCCTGTGCCACTTGACGTCTTCGGGCAGCGCGCTTTGTCGGATAACCCGGTCGTCCGGCCCGATAAGCTCGGTTTGCTCGGCGGCAATCTGGCGGAAGATTAACGCGGTAAACTCCTCGACGCTCGAATCGACGACAAACCGGTTCTCCATCAACGGCACCTGCTGGGCAGGGGCTGCGAGATCGAACGCGTTTAGAAAAGCTTTTAACAGATCGTCCGGGTTGTCGACCACCTCAGAGACACCATCGGTGGCCATCGCCAGGCGCTGCATAAGGTCTTTATCGGCCTTATCCGAAAGCGCGATGGTATGGACTTTATAACCGGCAAGCTTTAGCTCCGGCACGATTTCATCGACTATTCTTCGCCACTCTGCGGTGTTTTTCTCGGGGCTTTTATCGATATCCACCATACCGTCGGTTAACAGAATGATGCTGGTTGGGTTCGCGCGCGGCGCATCTCGGTCGAAGGCGGCACGCTCGAGCGCTTCGCCAATGTTGGTAAACAGGCCCACCGAATTGATGTCGCGCGCGCGCGCCTTGGCGAGCTCGCGCCAGGGGTCGTCGACCTGCCCGTGCGGCACCAGCATATTGACGAATTTGCCGAAGGTCCAAACCCCCGCTTTGCTGTTTTCCGGCAGCAATCGCACCAGCAAGTCAACGGCCGGCTGACGCAGGTTGTTCGGGTCGTTGCGTTTCATGCTGCCCGAAACATCGATCACGAGCCGGACATCCGGGGCTTCGACAGGCGCAGACGCAGCACCAAAGTGCCACAGGAGACAACCAACCAACAGCCATGCCTTGAAAACGTTACGCATATGAGTCACAGCCTAATAATTAAGCAGGGTCATCGTAAAAGAACACTCGGTAGGCTCGGCGGTCGTTCCTACCTCGCTTTAAGCGTAAAAACGGCTGACCAGTGGAAACGACAAATGAAACACCCAATCGGCGAACCTACTTCTATTTATAGCAGTGGTGCGCCGATTTGTTGGAAAACTGCGCGAAAAGTTATATATCGTGCTGTGCGGGCGGGGGAATTCGATCGCAGCTGCGGCGCGCCACGGGCGCGTCAAAGGCAGGTGAGGGAGTCGTTGAATCGGGCTTTCTGGCGGCCGAACTTACAAAGACGCCGCGGCCTAGCAACCGCGTACGCCGATTCGATGTTAAACGTCCGACTTTTGCGTTGCCGCGCGAAGCTCGCCATCGGATACGGCCGGTTTTCGGTCTTTTTTTACGCGCCAACACCAAAGCGCGTAAACGCTTAGATACACCAGGGTGCTCGCACCTGTGGCCCACAAAAGCGGTGCCCCCGCACGCAGAAATTCGCCTTCAAACAGCCCCTCAAAGGCGGCAATGATCCAGGCGGGAGCCAGGTAATGTAGATCGGGCGCGGCGTACCAGGGGGTCAGTAAGATCGCCGCCGCCAAAACGCGCAAAAGATGACGCAGCGGCGCGTTGCGCAAGCGCGCGGTCAGCAACCAGCCGCAGCCCATAACCACCACTACGCCCAAAAGATAAAAGAGCCACCCGTACAGATACTCCTGTTCTGCGTTCATAGTGCAATTCCAATGTGTATCGAATAAATTGTGCGTGAACCTGTGCCCAACAATAAAAAGCGCTGATCGCCGCCGGCGTTTAGATTCGGGCACCGGGCCGTGACGCGTTTCGCCGGTCCAATGCGGCGGCCCAGTCGGCCGGTTTCAAACTTTCCCAACGCAAAGACAAACGCGAAGCGAACAGTTTCCTAATATTTCGCATGGCCCACTAGAACAGCCGCCACAACTCAGTAATGCGGCGGTCGCTCGTGCAAGGGTGAAGCGCCGCTATCGAGCTCGGAGGTCACCTCCTGCAATTTAGCGTGCAGCTGTCTCAGTTGTGCCTGCAAGTCTTTGATATCCCGGTCGCGCAGCGCCAACTGGTCGCTTAAATTCGCGATCATATCCTCCTGGAAGGCCATGCGCATCTGCAAATCTTCAATGTCACCGTTCATATCACACCCAGCGGATAACCCGCGCCTCTAAACGATCTTGGTCGACATCGACCTCCGAAACCACCCGGCCCGATACACCGATTCGCGCTTTTTGCATTTTGGCGGTATTGCCGGCAACCAGCGGGTGCCATGCGGGCAATGGCTTACCGTGGTAGCGCCGTTTATAAGCGCAAGAGTTCGGCAGCCACGCGATGTCGCGCAAGCGATCGAGCGTCAACTCGATACAGCCAGGCACATTAGTTTCGCGGTTTGGGTAATCGGTGCAACGAATTGATTGCAAATCCAGATACCGACAGGCGACATCCGTATAGTAGACCCGCTCGTCCTGGTCATCCTGAAGTTTATGCAAACAACACTTGCCGCAACCGTCGCACAACTGCTCCCATTGCTCTTGGTTGAGCTCATGCAGCTTTTTTTTGTGCCACCAGGCGTTCATCCGCGCGACAGTTTGCTGTTGTGTTGGTTGATCGTATTCATATACTCATCACTGACTTTGGGCATCTGCAAATAAAAGCCGGTGGTCTCAATTGTCGTCATCAGAACCTCGGCCTCGATTTCAGCAAGCTTTTTTTGCTCCGTTAGCAACATCGTCATCGCCAGCTGAGGTTGGCCAAAAAGCGTCAACAACTGCTCCGGCACACGGCTTAGTTTGTCGGCCTTTGCCAAATACAAATACATGCCCTCTTTTTTTGGGCTGCGATAAACGTTACACAGCAATCGTTTCATAATATTGATTCATCGCTTGTTCAAGTAAAGGGGCTCGCCAACCTGTGACCGTGGCCGGCAACGGCCGGGCGTCGGTTGCCAGCAAGGCCTCGAGATCGCGGCGGCTCGCCAAAACCTCGGGTGCAATATTGTGAGCTTGCGCCAATTGGTCCACAACCGCGCGCAGCGCTTTAAGTTGCCTTTGCATTTCGCGCGATGGGTGCACGACGGGCTCTGGAAGCTCACTTTGACCGAGCGCCACTACGCCCTGAACAATGTCGATTACCTTTTGGCCATAACGCCTTATTGCGCTGTCTTTCAAGGTTTCGATTTGTCGCAGTTGCGCGACGTGTTTTGGCAGGCTTTGCGCTACGGTAAAAAGCGACTTATTGTCGATAATTCGCCCGCGCGGCAGGTCTTTTTGCTTCGCGGTCTTCTCTCGCCAAAGCGCCAAATGCATCAGCGCGGCGAGGTTGCGCGCCGGCAGCCGCCAGGCCGCTTTGAATTTGGTGTAGGCCAACTCCGGCGCCTGCATTTTTTTCACCTGCGCGACCAAAAGCGCCGATTCTTCCAAAACCCAGGCCTCGCGCTCGTCTTGGCGCAACTGCGCCTGCAGGACCCGGTAAAGGCTATAAAGAAATTCGACGTCACACGCGGCATACTCGGCCTGGGCCCGAGTTAACGGACGAGCAAGCCAATCGCTGCGCGTTTCCTCTTTCGGCAATATTTTTTCCAACAGCTTTTCGACAAGCGCCGCATAGCCGCGATTAAAACCGTAACCGCATATAGCCGCCGCAATCTGGGTATCGAACACGGTAACCGGGACCTCGCCGAAAAGCCGTAAAAACACTTCGATATCTTCAGTGCAGGCGTGCATGACTTTCACAGTGCCGGCATCGCAGAGTACCGCTTTTAACGGGGCGAGATCGGGCACCACCAGCGGGTCGATCAGCCAGTTGGTGTCGCCGTCGGATATCTGAATCAATGCGGGAATAGGGAAATAGGTATCGGTGCGCATGAACTCGGTATCGATTGCCAAGACCTCGGCATTTCGCCAGTTTTGGGCAACCTCATGCAGAGTCTGCGCGTCTTCTAACCAAACAATAGGACACACCGGTGCGACCAAGACTTAAAGCTCCCGCCGAGTTGTCATCGCGTGGGCAAGCGTGCCACCGTCGATATATTCCAGCTCGCCCCCCATAGGCACGCCGTGCGCGATTCGTGTGACGCGCACGCCAAGCGCGCGCGCTTTCTCGGCAATAAAGTGCGCTGTGGCCTCGCCCTCCATGGTCGGGTTGGTCGCCAAAATCACCTCTTGCACCTCGTGCGCGCCTTGTACCTCACGCGCCATCCGAGCTTCCAGGCGGTCCATGCCCAACTCTTTAGGGCCTATGCCGTCGATCGGTGAAAGATGCCCGTGAAGCACAAAGTACTGGCCGCTAAAGGCGCCCGCTTGCTCGATGGCGAGAATGTCTTGAGGCGATTCGACGACGCAGAGCAGGCTCGCCTGTCGGCGCGGATTTTTACACAAACTGCACTCTGGCTCTTCGGTTAAGGTCCGACAGGTCTGACAAAGGCCGACTTTCTCGGCGGCGTTTTGCAGCGCCCGCGCCAGTGCCAGCGCACCCTCGCGATTGCGCTGCAGCAAGTAGAGCGCCATGCGGCTTGCGGATTTCGGGCCCACCCCCGGCAGCACCCGCAAGCGCGTGATCAATTGGTCGATATAAGGACTGAACACTCGAACCTCTTAAAAGGGCATCTTAAAGCCGGGCGGAATGCCAAGCCCCGCGGTAAGGCCGCCCATTTTCTCGCTTTTTAGCTCTTCGGATTTACGCACCGCGTCGTTGACCGCCGCGGCGATAAGGTCTTCAAGCATCTGCTTTTCTTCGGTCATCAAGCTGTCGTCTATGCTGAGCGATTTGACGTCGTTGCGCCCGGTCATAACAACGCGGACCAAGCCGCCACCCGCCTGCCCCGTGACCTCGAGCTGGGCGATTTCTTCTTGGACCGCTTGCATTTTGGTCTGCATTTCTTGCACTTTCTTCATCATATCGTCCATGCCAAACATGGTGATCACCTCTTATATAAAAACAAAATTTGGTTGCGATGCGTCAAGGTAGTAGTTGCGGCTTGGCGAACTGCACGGAGTCTTCGACCATAACCGCCCCCAACTCGTTACGCAAAGTCTGCACCAACGGATCTGCGGCAAGCGTCGTCAACGCCTGCTCGCGGGCGGCCTGCATTTTACGGGCATAATGCCTTGCCGGGGTGACAATTTCGTCGCCGAGCGCGCGCGGTTCGATTTGCACCCTTACGGGCTTTTGAAAAAACTCGGTGAACCGTTGCGCGAAGCGCTTGGCGTGAGACTCATCAAAGAGGCTCGCTTTGTTGATATCGAGCCAAAAATTGAGCAGATCGCCCTCGACGCCAACGAGAACGCAGTTGGCCGCTGTGCTCTGCAATACCCCGCGCAGCTTGAGCGCGTAAAAAAGCGCCAGCCAGTCGCTTGCGACCAAGGCGTCCAAGGGCTTGTTGAAATCGGGCTCTGCCGTTGTCTCGACGGGTGCAAACTCAGGCTCAGAACGCGGTTCGAAGGGTTTGTCGGCAAGCTGAACGGGCGCAGCGGTTCGGTTATTGGGTTGATCGGGCGTTTGCCTGGCGCTTGGCTCGGCGACAGTATCCACGGGCGGCGGTCGCGCTTCTATGTCGGCCCGGGGCTCGGGCTGGGTCGGGCGTTGAGCGGGTGGCGCCGTCGCGTGCTCGGGCTTGGTATCCTCGCCCAAGATCTTCGCCAGATCAATGCGCGACGCCCGGGGCGTCTCAGCTTGTGGCTTTTTTACAGGGCTCGCACCCTCCTCGGATGCGTTTTGCTGGTGCTCGGATGATGGCAGAGGCTGCTGCGGCGGGTCGATCATGCCTTGCGGTTTGAATGCCAACATCCGCAGCAGCGTCATTTCAAAGCCGGCACGCGCGTCCGGCGACAGGTGCAAGTCGCGCCGTCCCATCAGCGCGATTTGATAAAACAATTGCACGTCCTCGGCCGCCAGCTCGCGGGCAAAGCGTAGCACTTGGTCTTGGTCGCCGAGGCTGTTATCTACAGCCGCAGGCACCACCTGCGCGATGGCGATGCGATGCAATAACCCAATTAAGTCGCCAAGTGCTGTGTGGAAATCCGGGGCGTGTTCGGCGAACTCGGCAACCACCGCCAGCACCTCGCCCGCCTCGGCGCTTATCAGCGCGTTCATAATGCGCTCGATTAAACGATGATCGATGGTGCCGAGCATCGCGCTCACGTCATCTTCTGCCAGTTTGCCGTTACCGAAGCCGACCGCTTGGTCGGTCAAGCTCAGCGCATCGCGCATGCTGCCTTGCGCCGAGCGCGCCAACAACCAGAGCGCGGGCTCATCGAAAGGCACCATTTCTTCACCCAAAACCTTGCGCAAATGGTCGACAATTCGCTGAGGGGCCATGTTTTTCAGGTTGAATTGCAAACAGCGCGAGAGAATCGTAACCGGCAGCTTTTGTGGGTCGGTGGTCGCCAATAAGAATTTGACGTGCGCCGGCGGCTCTTCGAGGGTTTTCAAAAGCGCGTTGAAGCTGTGGTTGGACAGCATGTGGACTTCGTCGATCAGGTAGATCTTAAAGCGTCCGCGGCTTGGCGCGTACTGGACGTTATCGAGCAGTTCGCGGGTGTCTTCGACCTTCGTTCGCGAGGCGGCATCGACCTCGATCAGATCGACAAACCGGCCTTCATTGATTTCTCGACAAGCGCTGCAACTATCGCAGGGCTCGGAGCTTACGCCCGTTTCACAATTGAGGCATTTCGCCAGAATTCTCGCGATCGTTGTTTTGCCGACACCCCGAGTGCCGGTGAACAGATAAGCATGGTGTAAACGGTTGTGATCCAGCGCGTTTATCAACGCTTTTAGCACATGCTCCTGCCCTACCATCTCCCGGAAGACACGCGGGCGCCATTTGCGGGCTAGTACCTGGTAACTCACTTAGTTGGGCTCTTTCCAATACGAAGGGCGAAAGTATAACGCACAAGAGACGCTCGGGTCTGTGTCGGTGCGAAACGTCTTTGGGCAGGCGTTGCCGAATGCGCGCAGCGCACGAAAAGGGGCAAGAACAGTGATCTTATGCGGCATTGAACAAGAAGATGGAGGGAGCCCTAACCAGCCACACCCCGGCACACAATTTTACCACTACCGTTGCTCCCTTCCGGGCCTGGCGGGGTTTGCGGCGAACTGTTGCGGGGGGACCGGCTAGAGCTACCATAACGACCGGTACGAAGCACTCTAAGCGCAAATCCGATTGAGGCCGCGCATTATCCGGTTTTTAGAAGCGATTGCAAGGCCTTCGGCCTCGCCCTAAAGCCCAAGCTCGGTTACCATGCCGGCAAAGACGCATCGGACGAGTTTATGCCGCCATACATTCGGATTCAAACAGCGGATTTCGACCAAACCGAACTCGACCAGAGGCTCTGCAGCGGCGCCAAAACCGGTGCTGTGGTCACGTTCGTCGGTCGAGTTCGCGAATTTGACACATCGGGCACCAAGGGCATGTGGCTCGAGCACTACCCCGGCATGACCGAGAAGGTATTGGCGGGAATCGTCGAGCAGGCCCATCGCGCTTGGCCCATACTGAAAGTCGGCGTCGTTCACAGAGTCGGCCTTTTGGCGCCCGGCGATCGCATCGTATTCGTCGGCGTTGGCGCCGCGCATCGCCACGCGGCATTCTCGGCCTGTGAGTTCATTATCGATTATCTAAAGACCGAAGCGCCCTTTTGGAAAAAGGAGGGGGAGGATTGGGTTGAAGCCAGAGCAGCGGACCAAAAAGCCTCGGCGCGCTGGCGAGCAAAGCCTGTGGCCGGCGATTAAAGCCGCGCTGGTGCGCCACTACAACGCGCCGCAGGTTGTGGCCTTTCGTCAATTTCGAGCCGGTGTCATTTATTTCGGCGTTGGCCTCGGCACCGTGTTGATGGCCAATAACAATTTGACCCCCTCACCGGGGCAGGAGCTGCTTATTCTGGCGGGGCTTGTGCTCACCGCCATTGGCTTTATCATCGCTGTACACGCAGAAACACGCCTGGTCATCAGTCGGATTATCCAATTTCTGAAAAAGCGTTAAGCGGCGCGTGCGCGCGTGAAATCCGCCAAAATCCGCCTTTAGATTGGCGAGCCCTCGAGCCAGCGGTTAGACTGTGCACCCGCCTGTAGCCTGATACCGACTATGATTCCAGCTTTAACCTCCGCCGCGCCCCCTAAGGACCTCTATCGTCAGTTCATCGACGCGCTGTCGGCCTGCGGGTTCACCGGCGAAATCGGCTCGGACAGCGCCAATCGCACGGTTCTGGCGACGGACAACTCCATCTACCAGATGCTGCCCCAGGCCGTGCTTTACCCAAAGACCATCGACGATTTGCAGAAAATCGCACAACTGTGCAGCCGCGAGAGCTTCCGCCAAATCGTGCTTTCGCCGCGCGGCGGCGGCACCGGCACCAACGGCCAATCCTTGACCGAAGGGCTGGTAGTCGACCTGTCGAAGCACATGAACGCAATTTTGGAGATCAACCAGGCCGAGCGCTGGGTGCGGGTGCAAACAGGGGTGGTCAAAGACCAACTGAATGCGGCACTGCGTCCGTTCGGGCTTTTTTTTGCGCCCGAGCTGTCAACCAGCAACCGGGCCACTATAGGCGGCATGATTAACACCGACGCATCGGGCCAGGGGTCGTGCCTGTATGGCAAAACGCGGGATCACGTGCTGGCGCTTAAAACGGTGCTGATGGACGGTACTCTTCTCGAGTCGTCGCCTTTATCCGAGCAGGATTTTAGCCAACGCGCTCGGGAGCAAAATCGCATAGGCGAGATTCATCGTTTAGCGCAGGAGATTGCCACCGACTTTGGCGCCGAGATCGCCAAGACCTTTCCGAAGCTCAACCGCTGTCTGACCGGCTACGACCTGGCGCACATTCGCACCTCCAAAGGCGAATTCGATTTAAACAGCTTACTCTGCGGCAGCGAGGGCACCTTGGGTTTTGTTGTCGAAGCGACCCTGAATGTTTTACCGATTCCCAAGTACTCTTGTCTGTTCGTTGTGAAATACAGCGACTTTCAAAGTGCTCTGCAAGACGCTGCACGCTTGATGAAGGCCCAGCCCACGTCTATCGAAACGGTCGATTCAAAAGTGTTGAATCTGGCGATGAACGACATTGTCTGGCACGAGGTTGCCGAGTTTTTCCCCGAATCCGCGGTGCCTGTGCAAGGGGTGAATCTGGTCGAGTTTTCCGCCGACAGCGAGTTGGTGCTAAAAGAAGCGGCCGCCCGACTGAACCATGTGCTTGAAAGCGCCGCCAACGCCAACTGCTTGGGGCACACGCTCGCCTGGGGTGAAACACAAGTGAAGCGCCTTTGGGGAATGCGCAAAAAAGCGGTTGGCCTGCTCGGTAATAGCCAGGGCGAGGCGCGGCCTATTCCTTTTGTGGAAGACACCGCTGTGCCGCCCGAGCACCTTGCGGATTTTATTGCCGAGTTTCGCCGCCTGCTCGATGACCACGCGTTGCAGTATGGCATGTTCGGTCACGTGGACGCAGGCGTGCTGCATGTTCGTCCGGCGATCGACATGAAAGACCCCGAGCAAGCGAAGCTGGTCCGGGTGATCTCCGATAAAGTGGCGGCGCTCACGCGCAAGTACGGCGGGCTTTTGTGGGGCGAGCACGGCAAAGGTGTGCGCTCGGAATACGCCCCGGAGGTCTTCGCGGGGCTCTACCCTCAACTGCAGCGCATTAAAGCCGCATTCGACCCCTATAACCAACTCAACCCCGGCAAAATTGCCACGCCCTCCGATCAGTTGCAACTTTTGCGGATCGATGAAGTGCCGACGCGAGGCGAGAGCGACCGCGCGATTTTTGCCCACGTCTGGCAGGGCTTTAGCGAAGCGGTTCATTGCAACGGCAACGGCGCCTGCTTTAACTGGGATTTGAACGACGCCATGTGCCCGTCCTGGAAGGCCACGCGCGAGCGCATCCACTCGCCCAAAGGCCGCGCCTCGCTGTTGCGCGAGTGGCTGACGCAACTGCAAAAAGAAGGCGTCGACACCCTCGCACTGCTCGAGACGCCCCGCGGCATCGGTCACGGCCTTAAACAATTTTGGGGTAAATGGGCAAACTCGCGGGCCAAAAAGCGCGGCGAGTACGACTTTTCTAACGAAGTCTTTACGGCCATGGCGGGCTGCCTTGCATGCAAGTCCTGTGCGGGCCAATGCCCGGTCAAGGTGGATGTGCCCACCTTCCGGTCGAAATTTCTTGCCCTCTATTACACGCGCTACTTGCGCCCGCCGAAAGACTACTTGGTCGGCTCTCTCGAATTTGTTCTGCCTTGGGCTGCGCGGATGCCGAAGCTTTACAACAAAATGATGGGCGCCAAATGGGTTAAGCGCGGGCTTTCCCGCTTTGTCGGCTTTGAAGACGCGCCGCTTTTATCGACGACAAAATTCGCCGAACTCGCGCAACGCATCCAAGTGCCACTGGCAAGCCAGGCCTTGATTGAGAACTTCAGTGACGCAAAGCGTAAAACCAGTGTCATCATCGTTCAAGATGCGTTCACCTCGTTTTTCGACGCAGAGATGGTCGCCGACATCTGCCGCTTGCTGAAACTCCTTGGCTTCACGCCCATGCTCGCGCCTTATCATCCAAACGGCAAACCTTTGCACGTTCAGGGTTTTGTTCAAAAATTCGAGAAAACGGCCGCCCACAATGCCCGCAAACTGAAAGCCCTGGAGCAGCTCGGCGTGCCGCTGGTCGGCATCGACCCGGCCATGACGCTCACCTACAGGCTCGAATACGCCAAGTGCGTCGCCAAGGCCGACCTTCCGCATGTGCAACTGTTGCAGGAGTGGTTGGTGGGGTTTGTCGACGTTTTGTGCAAGAAGCAGCCTTTATTAACCGCCAACGGTCGCTTCAAGCTGCTGCCGCATTGTACCGAGCAAACCAACGCCGCCGCCTCTATGGCAAGCTGGAGAGAAGTGTTCAGCGCGCTCGGCCAACACTTGGAAATTGCCAAAGTGGGTTGTTGCGGAATGTCTGGCACTTACGGGCATGAATCGACAAACCGGGAGACCTCGGGGGTGATTTTCCAGCAGAGCTGGAGACATGCGGTGCTAGCCCGCGACTTTCACGGCAAAACGGGCGCGACTGGCTACTCGTGCCGCAGCCAAGCAAGCCGCGAGGCCTTTGTCAAACTCCCCCACCCGCTGCAATTGCTTTATCAACAGCGGGTCGCCACAACGGATTGAGCGCGACACCAACCACGCGGCGCGTCAGGGCAGCGCGTCGAGGTCGACACTGGCTTCGGCCCGAGCGTTGATGTCATCAAGCGTGGGCTGTTCGTCCTTTTCGGTGAGTTCGCCAAAACCGGCCACAGGGTCGAGTACCTGCTCGATAATGACCGCGGCGGAATCTGAGGATTGTTGCACTGCCAAGACGCGGCCGTCTTCACCGATAATAACCGCAGCCGGCTCGTCTAGGGTCGCTGCAGTTGAGGGCGCGACCATCCAACCCGCATGGTCGCGCGCGCGGTCGCTGTCATAAACGTACACGCCCCGCGCATCTTTGGCCGCGCCCAGCACAGCCTGCTGCAAAAGCGCCACGGCAATGGCACCGCCGGTCAGCGAAAAGGCGTATCGGCAATAAAAGCGGCGCGGGGACCGGGCACCCACTGTTTGGCCGTCAACCATGTTTTATCCCTCACACAAGGCGGTGCCGGTTACCGTTATGGTAAGGCGTTCATTTTCTGATTTATCTTACAAAACCGACGGCTCAATCACGCGGGTTTCGGGCCATTGGACGCAAGCTGAAAACCGCCCCATTGTATGTCAAGCGAACGCAAAAGCCTTCCAAGTTTTGTTGTAAATAAAACAAACGGCTTAGGAAATTCAAACCGCCCCACACAAGGGCGTCTGAGATAACATTTACGCGCCCAATGCTCTTAATTCCCGCGCCAGTCGCACCACCGCCTCTGCTAACACATCCGCAGGTTGACAGTAGCTGAGCCGCAAACAGCTTTTCGATTGTGCCAATGGGTCTTCTACGCCAAAAAAGAAGTGCTCGCCCGGCATCACTATAACGCCTCTCGCTTTGAGTTTGATGTACAGCTCGTGGCTGGATATGGGCAGCGCCTTTAACCACAGCCAGATAAAAAATGCGCCCTCGGGTTCGTGAATCGCGTAGTCGAATGGCGCCAGGTGCCGGTCCAACAACGCCACCAATTGATCGCGTTGGGCCCGATAAAAATCGGGCAAAATTCGACCGCTTAACTGATGGATATCACCGCTTACCAACAACGACTGCAGCAGGTTAGCGCCGAGGTTACCGCCGGCGAGACTGATGTTGGTGTTCGCCCGTGCCACCCATTGAATCAGCTCGGGGTCGGCGACTATCACGCCGGCGCGCGCCCCCGGCAACCCAAGCTTTGAAAGACTGAGGACCGATACACAGCCCGGCTGCCAAAACGGCGACTGGTCGCGATAAATCAGCCCCGGAAACGGGCGGCCGTATGCGTAATCGAGCACCAAGGGTATACCGGCGCGGCTCGCCATATCGGCAAGCCGCGCCATTTCATCGGCCAGCAGGACATTGCCCGAGGGGTTGGCAGGGCTCGACAGGCACATCAAATTGACCTCGCCGGCGAGGGCGATTGCGTTGAAATCCACCTGATATTTAAAACGACGCTCGCCGGTGAAGGTGACCAAAGGCGCGTTGGCGACAAAGGCGTTGTCGCTAACCGCCTGCGCCGCGTAACCCAAATACTCGGGAACCAGAGGCAAAAGCGCCTTTAGACCGTCGCCGCAGAACAGATTAAACAGAATAAAAAAGGCCGATTGCGAACCGCTTACAAGCGCGATGTGGTCGGCGGTTACCGGCCAGTCGCATTGCTTTTGCAAATATTGGGCGACACTTTGGCGGATGTCGAGATTGCCAAGCGGCGACTGGTAAACGCCTAATTGGCGATAAGGAGAAAGCGCCGCCAGCTGCTGTAAATGGTTCGCGAATATCGCGGAGGCCTCGGGCACATCTTGGGGATTGCCGCCGCCGAGAAAAAGGCTGTCAGGCTTGTCATTCAACGCCTCGCCGAGATCCTCCATTAAGCGGACAATGGGCGCCTCTTGCGCCAACAGACGACCGATTCGGGAAAGCTTCATGACCCGC
>CAZING010000011.1:25089-31809 GCA_964540505.1 uncultured Cellvibrionaceae bacterium
GCCAGGTCCCAAAGCGTGACCGAACGAAGGTCTCGGCACAACACGTAATGGCCGCCATTGGTAACTGCCAGCCACTGGTGGTGAATAAAGCGGCCCCGCAAAAATTGCCAGTGCACGACGCCCAACCCAAGCTTGTAGCAATCTGAGTCCCTTATGCGGCCCCCTTGGCCGCTGGCTGCGCGAAACATCTGCAAACACTTTAAAGCCGCGACCATATCGGTCACGCGGCCATCAACAATTGCGTACTGGCGCTCGGCAAGGGTGCGAACAAATATTGCCCCGGCAAGAATGACCGTCCAAACCAGATTCAACCAAAGCAAAAACAATGGCACCACGGCAAACGCGCCGTAGACCATTTGAAAGTTGAGCCGAGTGACAATGATGCTGAAGCCAAATTTAAGCAGCTCAAATACCACGGCCGTTACCGCGCCACCAATGACGCCGTAACGAACCGGCACCCGACAATTGGGCACCGCCACAAACAATAAAGTAAACGCGGATGCGGTCAACACAAACGGCAGGATGCGAAACACGAAGGCGCTGATGCCCAAAGTGTCGTATTCGTTCAGAATAAACTTCAGGCCCAATAAATAGGTACTGATTGCAATACCCAGGCCCAGAAATAGCGGGCCGATGGTTAACACCGCCCAATAAAGTAAAAAGCTTGAAAGCCCTCGTCGGGGTTTGTGCACACCCCAAATATCGTTGAAGGTCTTTTCAATATTGGTGAGCATAAAATAGGCCGTGACCACCAACATCAGAACACCCACTCCGCTCAGCGAGCGCGCCTGGGCTGAAAATTCCCGCAGATAGGTTTGCACACCGTGGCTGATTTCTGGGACAAAATTACGAAACAACAGCGCCATCAAGTTTTCAGAGGCGCCGGAGAACGCAGGGATTATAGAAAACACTGAGTAGAGCACAGTCAACAAAGGCACGATCGCAAACAGCGTCATGTAGGTAAGTGCCGCGGCGCCTTTCTGGCACCCGGTCTCGAAAAACGTGTGGGCGAGCTGCTTTAAAAACGCAACGCCAGTGGCGCCCGCCGCTTTGATAGAACCCGCTATGGGACGTCGTATTCGCATAACCAACCGCCTATTCGCCCGCTGTATCTGAAAGGAGTGCCTGCGTCCGGCACGATTGAAACAACTTCGGTTGTGCCCTTTGGCTTATTTCAGCGCGTCCGGGCTTGGACTTGCCTGACAGCGCTCTGGCGAATGCTACAATAGCGCCGCCCCAAGAACCGACGGACCTTTTCCATGAGCGACAAGCTGACAATCTATCACAACCCGCGCTGTACAAAATCGCGTCAAACCTTGCAACTTCTGGAGGAGCGCGGGCTCGAACCCGAGATAGTTCGCTATCTGGAAACGCCCCCGAGCGCGGCCAAATTGCGAAAATTGCTTGCCGCGTTAGCGATGAGCCCGCGCGAGCTGCTCCGCAAAGGCGAAGAAGAATACAAAACCCTGGGGCTCGCTGACCCTGCGCTCTCCGATAAGTTTTTAATTGAGACCATGGTCCAGCACCCAAAGTTAATCGAGCGCCCGATAGTGGTCAAAGGCGACCGGGCTATCATCGGCCGCCCTCCGGAACGGGTCACCGAGTGGCTGAAACATTAATTCGATCGCTGCTCTCGGACAAAAAATCACCTCTGGCGGGCGCAACCGCATGACCAATGCTTGGCAATCGGTGACTAAACTCTCGCTTATATTTTAGCCCCTATTCAAATTATTAAGACTCGCATGACAGATTATATTCTCGTGTTGTACTACAGCGTCCACGGCCATACTCGGTCGATGGCGCAGCTGCTTGCCGAAGGCATAGAGCGTGCCGGTATGGAAGCGAGGCTTCGCACCGTGCCCAAAGTCAGTGCGGTGAGCGAGGCGACGGCACCAGCCGTGCCCGATTCCGGAGACCCTTATTGCACAGCGGAAGACCTAAAAAACTGCCGAGGCCTGCTGTTGGGCAGCCCCACGCGCTTTGGCAATATGGCCGCCGCGATGAAATATTTTTGGGACGGCACCGCTGCCGCATGGGTTAACGGCGACCTGATCGATAAACCCGCGGGAGTTTTTACCTCGACCAGCTCTATGCATGGCGGTCAAGAGTCCACATTGTTGACCATGATGCTGCCTTTGATTCATCACGGCATGCTGTTGGCGGGCCTCCCCTACAGTCACGACGAACTAAACAGCACAAAAAGCGGCGGCACACCCTACGGCGCGTCGCACACCGCTGGCGCGCATAACAACCTACCGCTGACCGAGGAGGAAACCCGTCTGTGCCATCACCAAGGCCGGCGAATCGCCCAACTCGCGCTAGACTTACGCAAGGTGCATTCGTGAACAAACCTTTAAAACTCGTTTGCGCCCGGCGCCTCAGCCACGGCTTAATTGCGGTGTTGATTGCAGGTTTCAGCGTTTGGCAATTGTCGCGCCCGCAGGGCATATCGTGGTTGTTTTGGGGTGTGCAGTGTCTACCGTTACTGATATTGATTCCAGGGATGGTGACGCAACGGCCGCGCACTTACATTTGGCTGTGCTTTCTGATGCTCGTTTATTTCGTAAAAGGCGTGGACGGGGTGATCTCACCTTCACGCGCGTGGATAGACTATCTCTTTCTGGGTATCAGTATTTTGTTGTTTATCTGCGCCATGTTCACCGCTCGCTGGATGCATCAGCATCAAAATGCCTAGTGGCTCATGTGGAAAATTAGGTAACCGTTCGCTGCGCCAGAGCGTTCGCCGCCGGGAACGCCTGAAACAGGCCCACTAGCATCACCGCAAAGCCACGGTGAAACAACCGCCCATCAAGCCGAACGCTTTTTTAAAACATATAAACCCGACAGGCACGTTATGACGCACCCATCCAACAGCAAGCCCCCGTTTATTTGGCGCGTCGTGCGTCGGTTTTGGAATCTGGTTACGGCCTTGCGCCGCGCGGTGGTTAACCTGCTTTTTTTGTTTATTCTCATTTGGGTTATCGCGCTGTTGGTGGCCTCCCCCGAGGACCCTCTACCCGAGCGAGGACCGCTATTTATTACCCTCAGCGGAGTTTTGGTCGACCAGACGTCTTACGTCTCCCCTTCTGCCCGGCTACTTCAAGATTCCAACAAACGTTCGGAAACCCTCCTTCGAGAACTGATCTCGACCATCCAACGCGCGGCGAAAGATCCGGCCATCACGGGGCTGGTGTTGCAACTCGATTATTTTGAAGGCGGCGGCATCAGCAAAATCCAAGAGCTGGGTGAAGCCATCGCGGAGTTTAGAACCACCGCCAAGCCGGTGATTGCCTTCAGCGATACTTACAGCCAGCACGCCTACTTCCTGGCCTCCTACGCCGATGAAATCTATTTGCACAACCTCGGCAACGTGCTTTTGACGGGGTTTGGTATGTACCGCAATTATTTTAAAGACGCCTTGGATAAAATCGCGGTTAATGTCCACGTGTTCAAAGTGGGTCAATACAAAGATTTCGTCGAGCCCTACACCCGAAACTCCATGAGCGAGACCTCGCGAGAACACAATAGCCAATGGCTGACGCAACTGTGGCAGGTCTTCACTCAACAAATTGAACAACAACGCGCGATCGAACCCGATTCAATCGACCGCCTGATCAATAATGTCAACGATGAGATCGCTGCGGTGGAAGGTGATACGGCGCAACTTGCGCTAAGGTCGCAGTTGGTCGATTTCGTCGGCACGCGGCTAGAGCAGGAAGACAAACTGATCCAACGATTCGGTCAGGGCGACGATGGCAGTTTTGTTCGCATTCCATATCGCGCCTATCTGAAACAACGCCCCTCCCGGCCAAAGACCCCCGGCGGCAACATCGGCTTGATCGTCGCCAGCGGCAATATTTTGGACGGCTGGCAGGCCCCGGGCAGCATAGGCGGGGACAGTCTTAGTGAATTGATCCGCATGGCACGGCAAGATGACACGCTTGAAGCTTTGGTATTGCGCATCGACAGCGGTGGCGGCAGCGCGTTTGCGTCGGAGCTTATTCGAAATGAACTGGAACAAACGCGAGCCGAAGGTCTGCCTGTGGTGGTTTCCATGGGCTCGGTTGCGGCTTCTGGCGGCTACTGGATCGCAATGGGCGCCGACGAGGTCTGGGCAACACCCAGCACTTTGACAGGTTCCATCGGGGTGTTCGGTTTGTTGCCGACCCTTGATGACACTCTGGCAAAAATCGGTATTCATACCGACGGCATAGGCACCACGGCGATCGCCGGGGCCTTGCGCCTGGACCGCCCACTCGAACCGAAAGCCGCTTTGGTCTACCAGCAGAGCGTCGAGTCGATCTACGACAAGTTTTTAAAGATAGTGGCCGAAAGTCGAGGCACCTCAGCAGATGAAATTCACAAGATCGCCCAGGGCCGGGTCTGGTCGGGTGCATTGGCCGAAGAGCTGGGCTTGGTCGATCGGCTCGGCTTTCTCGACGACGCTATCGCCCGCGCCGCTGAACTGGCTGGGGTCGAAGACGCTCATGTGAAACTCATCGAGCACCCGAAAACACCGCAGGAATTGATTCTCGAACAATTGTTAGAGCAAGCAGAAGCCGCCGGTGCGAGCGGTGTCTTGGCCGCGCGCTGGCAAAGTCTGCCGCCCAAAGCGGCTCAGTTGATTCAACAGGTGATAAGTACAGCTGCGCCGCTGCTGCCATCGACTGTGCCCCGCTTTGCCTACGCGGCGTGCTTCGACTGCATCGCGCCCTGAACGCTTAAAATATTCTACGCCACGCGACCAGCCGAACCGGGGCACTGAACGCCCCGCGCTTAGATGTATTAACGGGAACCCCAATGCCAGTTGCCACCCATAAAGAATTCATCGGCTTAATGGCCGCGATGATGTCCATAGTCGCGATCTCCATAGACGCCATGCTGCCAGCGCTCGGTATCATTGGCGAGCAGTTCGGTGTCAGCCACCCGAATCAGGCGCAGTTGGTGATCAGCTTCATTTTTTGCGGCATGGCAATCGGCCAGCTGATTTGCGGCCCGCTTTCCGATGCACTCGGCCGAAAACGTTTACTTTACGGCACTATAGCCCTGTACCTGACTGGCACGGTGCTGTGCATTGCGGCCACGAGCCTACCCGAACTTCTGGCGGGGCGCTTTGTTCAGGGGCTTGGGGTTGCGGGCCCCTATGTATCGACTCTGTCTATTGTGCGCGACCGCTATAACGGCCCGGCTATGGCGCGAATCATGTCGCTGGTGATGATGATTTTTATCACGGTGCCCGCGCTCGCGCCGAGTATCGGCCAGGCCATTTTATATTTCAGCCAGTGGCAGAGCATCTTCGTGTTTTTCCTGATTTACGCCTTGGTGGTGCTGGTTTGGGTGACGCTGCGCTTACCCGAGACTTTGCCAGTCGGCAACCGCGTTCCGTTTCGCATTGCCAATTTGGCCACCGGGGCCCGCGAAGTTCTGTCCCACAGAGGGACTCGAAACTACATGCTATGCGCGGGTTGTGTTTTCGGCGCGCTGATCGGTTATTTGAACTCCTGCTTGCAGGTGTTCCATGAGCTGTACCAAGTCGGGCAGTATTTCGCGCTCTATTTCGGCGGGTTAGCCGTTATTTTTGGCTTCTCCTCGCTGTGCAACTCTCGTTTGGTGCAACGCTTTGGCATGCAACCAATTTGTACTGCGGCCTTTGTGTTTATGCTGGGCGCCACGGCTGTAATGCTGATCGCGCACCGCTTTGCCACGCCCAACCTCCTCGCGTTTCTTATCTACGCATCGGTGCTGTTTGCAAGCTTCGGCCTTATATTCGGCAACATTAACGCTTTGGCTATGGAACCCATGGGCCATATCGCCGGTACCGCCTCGGCGATCATCGGCGCCACCTCTTCGGTCATCTCCATCACTGCGGGCACTTTGATCGGGCAACTCTACAACCACTCCTTATACCCGATGCTGATCGGCTTCACAGTGCTGGGCGCTTTGGCGTTATTTTTTATGTTAAACGCCAGAAGTCCTTCGTCGGAAATGCCGGTGAGCAGCGCCAGCCTATAGGGCATTGGCTCGGACTTGTCCTTGTCTAATCGCGCGCATCCGATTACCATCGGCGCGTGATAAGTACAAAAGCCCCGATATGAGCGCCATCATTCCCAAGGTCATTGCCTTCAAGGTCATTGTCGCCGCGCTGCTGGTGACGCTGCAGAGCGGTTGCAGCCGTGAAGCGCCGATAACCACCACCTATGAACGCGAAGGCTTCTCGGTCAATGTTCCTGAGCACTTTCAATTAATCGCCGATACCACAACGTCTATGTTCGCGACCCGCGAAGTTGCTTTTGTCATGGGTAAACACGCGGCCATCGACTTCTTTCTCTTTCCGCCGACAAGGTCGACAGACACCCCCGATACACCAGACCTTGCAACCTTTGCAGACCTTTATGTGGCTTTCACTGTAGGCGAAGCCAATGAATCGAGCTTGAGCATCAAGCGCGTCGCCGCCAAAAACAGAGGCTTTGAATCCTTAGAATACGCGATTACCGAAGACTATTTGGGCGAGCATACCCGTCACTTAAAAGTCCTAGAGGTGGCGCAATCGCCTGTGGCGATATTCGCAGTGGTGCAAGGCCGCAGCCGAGCTTCTATGGGCTCTAACGAAGACCTGGCCGCGATTGTGGATTCGGTCGAATATCACAGTTTTGTGAATTAGCCTTGCCGATTTTCGGCGATTCGTAGCTCTTGGGTGCCATAGCCATTCACATCGGGTAA
>CAZING010000012.1:0-22668 GCA_964540505.1 uncultured Cellvibrionaceae bacterium
GCATCGCAATCGCACGTCGTGCGATGGAAGCGCCTTTGCGTCAAATCGTGACCAACTCAGGTGACGAAGCGTCTGTGATCGTTGACAAAGTGCGCGCTGGCGAAGGTAACTTCGGTTACAACGCTGCCACCGGCGAGTACGGCGACATGTTGGAAATGGGTATCTTGGACCCAGCCAAAGTGACGCGCAGTGCACTTCAGGCGGCGGCCTCTATAGCTTCTTTGATGATTACCACAGAAGCGATGGTTGCCGAAATCCCAGAAGAAAAACCCGCTATGCCAGACCCAGGCATGGGTGGTATGGGCGGCATGGGCGGCATGATGTAATAGCCCCCCTAAGGCTCAACCGTGAACGGCCCTTTTCAGGGCCGTTTTCATTTTTGCTTTGACCGCTTTAATCGGCAAGAATTATGCTTTTGAATCGGGCGTCGCAAAAAGCGTAAGATGTCGCAACTTCGAAGGCTTGTTGGCAAGCACGACGAACAGGCCGCATTGGCGCAACCGCCGCAGTAAACTGTGCAAGTCCTTAACGTGATTTCTATAAGAGTCGCAGTGAAGCGTCACAATAGGCCGGCACAATCCGCTCCTTTACCGGACCAACTTTAGCTCTCGTACACAAGTCGTTTGGACTTAATCCGTGGTTACCCTATACTGGGTGGCCAATACCAACCGCTCAAAATAGGATGGCATTATGGCTTTCGAATTACCTCCTCTCCCCTACGCAAAAGATGCATTGGCACCTCATATTTCTGAAGAAACACTCGAGTACCATTACGGCAAACACCATAAGACCTACGTGGATAAATTGAACGGTCTGGTTCCAGGTACCGAATTCGAAGGTAAAGCGCTTGAAGAAATTGTAAAAACTTCTACCGGTGGTGTTTTTAACAACGCTGCGCAAGTTTGGAACCATACGTTTTTCTGGCATTGCTTAAGCCCGAACGGCGGTGGCGAACCCAACGGTGCCATTGGTGAGGCGATTGCTTCCGCGTTTGGTTCTTTTGAAAAATTCAAAGAAGAATTCACAACTTCCGCGGTGAATAATTTCGGTTCGTCCTGGACTTGGCTTGTGAAGAAATCCGATGGCTCTCTGGCCATTGTCAACACCAGTAACGCAGGCACACCGCTGACCGAAGCCAGCGTGGTACCGTTGCTTACCGCCGATATGTGGGAGCACGCCTATTACATTGATTATCGCAACGTTCGACCCAATTATATGAACGCCTTTTGGAATTTGGTTAATTGGGATTTCGTTAACAAGAATTTTGCATAATAGTGTGTCAGGTTCTATAAAAAGGAGGGTCTTCCTCCTTTTTTTGTCTCGTTCGTGGCCCTGCGCATTTGTGCCTTTAGTAACTGAAACGGTATAAAACCTGTGAGGGGTTGCACGAGCGGGCAAAGTGCGTGAACAACCAGCGGTTCCTTGCTGTAAGTGCGCATTGTACGTGGGTATTCAACGTGCTATCGGTGAGCGCAACTGTTATAAAGCCGTTTCCTGTCAGAAAACGCTAATGCTGAAACTTCTATGAAAGATCGCAAAGAGCCCACGATTTCTCCGCTCAGCGCAGACGCATCAGATGCTCCGCAATCTGCGCGTTCCCCCGAACGTTCTACCGCACGGGCGCGACCCGCGCCGCCTGGGCCGGTGTCTAGCCGCCCTGTGATTGTGCGCTCGCCGCTCGGGGGCATTGCGTTGGTTACGGCGCTGGTTGCGCTCGGCGTTTGCGGTTTTATCGGGTGGCAACATCGGCTGGTGCAGCACGAGCTGGGAATTTCCGCCAGCCGACTCGACTCCGCCAACCAACGCCTCGCGGAGCTTGAAAAAAGACTTGCCTTATCGGACGACGAATCGAGTCAATCGTTAACGGCTGTCTCCTCTCAAGTTAAAGAAAACGTCATCGAAATTCGTAAACTCTGGGGGGTCTCTTACGACACCAATCGCAAAGCGATTGCGGACCTCGAGAAACAATTCACGAAACTCGACGCTTCGCTGACCAAACTCGACGGTTCCACCGAACAAGCGCTTGAAGATCTCACCGGCGAATTGAAAGTATTGGCGGATCTGGTCCAGGCTCAACAATCGGTCATTGGCCGAAGCGAGCAGTGGGGAAGCGAGCAGAAAAACGCGCTGGAAACGATTTCGGGCAAGCTCAGTGCCTTGGAGTCCAGCCTCGGTGAGCGGGTCAAAAACAACGAAGAAGCCATCAAGGCAATTGATGCGTTCCGCTTACAAGTCAATCGCGAATTGTTAAAATTGCGCGGCGGCTGAAGCGGCAGGTGCCCGAACCAGCCCGCATGGGCGGTTGCACTGCTCGACCACCCGAGCGGTGGCGCTTGTCGCGAAACGGGCGCGAAGCTTCGCCCACTACCAACCCAGATACCCACGCAACTTATCCGACTTGCAAGACGGCGACATTCGAGCCGTTAATGGAGCCGGTATCCGAGCGTCTAACGACACGAGCTGAGAACAAGGCATGGCCAGAGTTATTCACCAGAACGATCTTATCGAAAGCGTCGCCGACGCCCTGCAATTCATTTCTTATTACCACCCGAAAGATTTTATCGAGGCGATGCACAGCGCCTATCTGCGCGAGGAAAACCCTGCCGCCAAAGACGCGTTGGCGCAGATTCTGATTAACTCGCGGATGTGCGCGGAAGGTCACCGGCCAATCTGTCAGGACACGGGGATCGTCACCGCGTTCGTTCAGGTAGGTATGGGCGTCCAAATTGAAGGCGATTTATCCTTAGAGGAGATGATCGACGAGGGCGTGCGCAGAGCCTACCTGAACAGTGACAATATCTTAAGGGCGTCGATTCTGGCAGACCCGGACGGCAGCCGTAAAAATACCGGCGACAACACCCCGGCGATCACCCACTGTCGCATGGTGCCGGGCGACACCATCGAAGTCCATGTCGCCGCCAAAGGCGGCGGCTCGGAGGCCAAGTCCAAATTCGCGATGCTCAACCCCTCCGATTCGGTGGTGGACTGGGTGTTGAGCATGGTGCCGCAGATGGGCGCCGGTTGGTGCCCGCCCGGTATGCTGGGCATAGGCATAGGCGGTACCGCAGAGAAAGCCATGCTGCTGGCTAAAGAAGCCTTGCTTGACCCAATCGATATTCAAGAGCTGCGCGCGCGCGGGGCGGGGAACCGTGCTGAAAGCCTGCGACTTGAGCTGTTCGAAAAAGTGAACGCGTTAGGCATAGGCGCCCAAGGTTTGGGCGGCTTGACCACGGTTCTCGATGTAAAAGTAAAAGATTTCCCGACCCACGCCGCGAACAAAGCGGTCGCGATAATCCCCAACTGCGCAGCCACCCGCCACACGCATTTTGTGCTGGATGGTTCGGGCCCGGCGTTGCAAACACCGCCCGATCTGGACGACTGGCCGGAGGTGACCTGGGAGCCCGGCGCCAACGTGCGCCGAGTGCAATTGGACCAACTCGACAAACAACAAACGCAAAGCTGGCAGCCGGGCGATACCCTGTTGTTGTCGGGGAAATTGTTGACGGGACGCGATGCCGCCCATAAGCGCATGGTCGATATGCTGAACCAGGGCCAGGCCCTACCGGTCGACTTTACCAACCGCTTTATCTATTACGTCGGGCCGGTCGACCCGGTGGCCGACGAGGTGGTCGGTCCTGCGGGGCCCACCACGGCCACGCGAATGGATAAATTCACAGCACAAGTGCTCGAGCAGACGGGGCTCATCGGCATGGTTGGCAAGGCCGAAAGGGGCCAAGGGGCTATAGAAGCCATACGCGATAATAAAGCCGTCTATTTGATGGCGGTGGGTGGCGCGGCCTATCTGGTGTCCAAAGCGATTACCGCGGCCAAGGTAGTGGCGTTTGACGACCTCGGTATGGAAGCAATCTACGAGTTCGAGGTCAAAGACATGCCGGTCACGGTCGCTGTGGACGCCCGCGGTGAATCCATCCATAAGATTGGCCCTGAGCTTTGGCAAGGCCGAATTGAACAACGCAACTTGAAACTTGGCTGAAAGGAGAAACCCGATGATCGACCTTCGCAACCAAAGCTGTGAGGCTTGCAAAGCAGGCGCGCCGACACTGACCGAGCAGGAACTCACCGAGGCCCAGGCGCACCTGCCCAATTGGCGGGTCGAAGAGGTCGAAGGGGTCTTGCGTTTTGTGCGGTCGTTTGCGTTTAAAGACTTTGCAGCCGCGTTCGCGTTTGCCGCAAAAGTGGGCGATCTCGCCGAAGCGCACGCTCACCACCCGAAACTTGTGGTCGAGTGGGGCAAGGTTGAGGTCTCTTGGTGGACCCATAAAATTCAAGGCATTCACATGAACGATGCCGTGATGGCCGCGAAAACCGATTCGTTGCTCTAAGTCCTTTGTGTGGCAACGGCCCCGCATAGCGGCACCGTGCTATTTTGCCGCTAAACCCATTTATCAGCCGTTACAAACGGGTATTCGTCACACAAGCGGTTGATAAATGACCTTTATGGTTGTTTTATAACCCGATCTGGCATTAGATTATCGCCATTCGATGATGCATATCAATAGACCCAGCCGCGCGTCAGTTCATTATTCTTTACAAAGAGGAATGTGACTCTGTTCCCCTTGAAGCTTGGTAGAGTCTCTAAAATGTGCCCCCTGATTCAAGACAGTTGGAAACATGGTCTCCTTAAAAGATGCGCGTATCAGTACCAAGTTGACGTTGCTTTGTGTAGCGACTTCTGCGGTAGCGTTGATGTGCGTGGTGGTGGCCTTTTTTATCCAGGATTACCGTCTCGTCAAAAGGGTGAAAGCGGAGCAGGTTCACGCCCAAATCACCATGTTGACCGAGAACATCCGCCAAGCCGTTAACGACAACGATCGCGACGCGATTCCCGCGGTCATCCGGGGCGCGCTTACCGAGCATGGTATTGTTGCTGCGACCGTGGAATCACCCGCAGGCCAACTGTTGACCGCTGAAGTGGACGTGCAAGCGCTCCAGCAGCGCTACTCCGGTTGGGTCTTTAGCGTGCGTAAAATAGTGTCGCCGCTGCGCTTTGATAACCAAGCGTCGGGCACGCTGGTGACCTATATAGGGTACAGCGACGTCGAAGCGCGCTTGCTGTATCTGCTCGGCTACTCCATTCTCGCGTTCGCGCTCGCGATTTTTATCGCCTATGTGGTCGCGCACAAAGTCCAAAAGTGGGTGTCGAAGCCGCTGCTGCGTTTGTCTAAGCTGTCTCAGCAGGTGGTGCAGTCGGGCAACTACGCGGTTCGCTCAAATATCGTCAGCGACGATGAAATTGGCCGTCTTTCTGCGGCGTTTAATCAAATGTTGCAACATATTGAAAGCCGAGATCAGATGCTCGAGAAACAAGTGCATCGCCGCACGCGAGAGCTTCGTAAACTCGCCGAGGATTTCCGCTACCGCGCGCTTCATGACAGCTTAACGGGCTTGCCGAATCGGGCGCTGCTTCTGGAGGAGTTCAATCGCGCGGTATCTCATGCGAACCGGGTGGGCAAATTTTTCGGCGTATTGCTGCTTGATCTCGACAACTTTAAAACGATTAACGACACCCTCGGTCATGAAGCGGGCGATGCGCTATTGCGCAAAGCCGCAACCATAATCCGAACGACCCTGCGCGGCGAAGATACCGTGTGTCGTTTAGGGGGCGATGAGTTTGTGGTGCTTTTGGAGGACGTCGAGAGCGAGCAGAGCTTGCAGTCCGTCGGCGGCTCGCTGCACTCGGCACTGAACCGTGACATACAACTTAACGGCCGCCCGGTGCGCATAGGTGTCAGCATCGGTGCCAGTATTTACCCAGAGCACGGCGTGACCTTGGAAGAGTTAAAACACCATGCCGATATTGCGCTTTACCAAGCGAAAGCGGCCGGCAAAAATCAGCTGGTGGTGTTCAATTCCGAGCTGGCTTCAAAAGCGCACCACAAATTGATTTTGCAACGCGAATTAAAAGCCGCGGTCGAGGCCAATAAGTTGGAGCTGCATTTTCAACCGCAAATCGACACGCGCTTGAAAGTGGTGGTCGGTTGCGAGGCGTTTCTGCGCTGGCACCACCCGAGTTTGGGCGTCATGCAACCGGTCGACTTTCTGGGGCACGCGGAAGAGGCCGGTCTTATTCGACAAATTGATCATTTCGTCATAAATGAAGCCTGTCGCCGTTGCCGCGAATGGCGCGTCAAATACGATGTGCACTTGCCCGTGTCGATCAACATCTCCGCGTCATTGCTGCGCTCGGCAGGGCTTGTCGATAAAATCGTGCAAGCGCTCGAGGAATACGAACTGCCGCCGCACTTTCTTACCCTAGAGTTGCACGAGGAAATGCTTGCCAGCAAAAACAAGGCATCGGCCGAGGTCATACAAAGGCTTCGTCGCCTTGGGGTTCGGTTTGCGTTGGGCGATTTTGGCGTGGGCTATGTGCCGTTGAATCATTGGCGCGATTCCAACTTCGATCTGGCGTATCTGCATCGCGGCGTGACCGGCCATATAGGCGATGACCCCAAATCGCGCAATTACATAGGCGCGTTGATGCGTTTCGCCGACGAACTCAATGTCAGTATCATTGCGCAAGGGGTCGAGGACCGGGTTCAGCTGAAGGCGCTCGAAGCGCTCGGCTGCCATAAGATGCAGGGGCATCTGTTCGCCTCGCCTTTGCCGAACGAACAGTTTCTGACTTGGCTGAACAACCTCAGTGATTTGCAAATCGCCAGCCAGCCACAGCGCCACCTAGGCGACGCCAACCCGGTGCAACAGGATATTTCCGGCGACGGCCAGGACGCCGGAACTGAGCGCCCCAATGAATAACGTTATTCCCTTTCGCAAACCTAAAACCAGCGAAAAATTCAAAGGCAAGTCACTGTGCCGCGATGGCTTTCACAAGTGGACGGTAGTGACCAACCAAACATTCGATGTGAAGCTTGGCAAACTGGTGACCACGTTTGAATGCACGCGCTGTAAAAAACGCAAGACCAAAGCGCTTTAACTCGAGCGAACGCCGCCTTCAGGAATGGCTTGGCCATCCAGCAGCGCGATGCCATCCCGCAGGGTCACCCGACCGCTTGCACACCAGCGAATCGCCAAGGGGTAGATGATGTGCTCTTGGGTCAGCACCCGTGCCGCGAGTATAGCGGGGTCGTCACCCGGCAGAATCGGCACCCGTGCATGAACGATTGCCGGCCCGCCGTCGAGCTCTGCGGTGACGAAATGCACCGTCGCCCCGTGTTCGGCATCAAGGGCTTCAAGCGCGCGCTTGTGGGTATGTAAACCTGGGTATTTCGGCAGTAAAGACGGGTGTATGTTCAGTAATTTGCCGGCGAAATGCTGGACAAAGCCGGGCGTTAAGATGCGCATAAAGCCTGCGAGTACCACAAGCTTCGGTTGAAACTCATCAATGGTCTTGCGCAAAGCGTCATCGAAATCCACCCGATCGGAATATTCGCGGTGGTCCAATGCCCGGGCGGCGACCCCGGCTTGGCGGGCGCGCTCGAGACCGTAGGCGTCTGGGCGGTTGCTGATCACCGCCACCACCCGGCCGGGGCTGTCGGGCTTTGCGCAATCGTCCAGAATCGCCTGCAGGTTACTGCCGCTGCCGGAAACCAACACGACTATGTTCATTGTCATTGCAGGGTCACGATGGGCTCGGCCGACTCCGAGGCTTCGATTTGTCCGAGCCTGTAGACCGTTTCGCCCGCCGCGCTCAGCAGTTGCGTCGCTTCGGCTTCGTGAGTTTTTGGCACACAGACCACCATGCCTATGCCGCAATTGAAGGTGCGAAGCATTTCAGTTTGGTCGATATTCCCGGCGTCCTGCAGCCACTGAAACACCGGCGGCAATTGCCAGGCCTGGCGGTGGATCACGGCTTGGGTGTGGGCGGGCAGCACTCGGGGAATGTTTTCCAGAAGACCGCCGCCGGTAATATGCGCAAGTGCGCTCACCGGTACTTGGCGAATCAGCTTCAGCACGGAACTGACGTAAATTCGAGTGGGTTCCATTAAAGCGTCGCCGAGGCTCGTGTTGCCAAGCGGCGTGTCCAAATCGGCGCGCGCGAGCTCTAAAATTTTGCGAATCAACGAGTAGCCGTTTGAGTGCGGACCGCTTGAGGCCAAACCCAAAAGCACATCACCGGCCGCGACCCGGCTGCCGTCGATGATCTGCGCTTTCTCGACTATGCCAACACAAAACCCCGCCAAGTCGTAATCCTCGCCTTCATACATGCCCGGCATTTCGGCGGTTTCGCCGCCGACCAGTGAGCAGCCCGAAAGCTCGCAACCCTTGCCGATGCCGCTGACCACGGCTGTGGCTATGTCCAGGTCCAGTTTGCCGGTCGCGTAATAGTCCAGAAAGAATAAAGGCTCGGCGCCGCCAACGATCAAATCGTTTACACACATGGCAACCAAATCGATGCCTATGGTGTCGTGCTTTTTCAATGCCATGGCCAGACGAAGCTTGGTACCGACGCCGTCTGTGCCCGACACCAGCACCGGTTCGCGGTAGCCTTTGGGCAGTTCAAATAACGCGCCGAAACCGCCGAGCCCCGCCAAGACTTCCGGGCGCCGGGTTTTAGAGGCCACGGCTTTGATGCGTTCGACGAGACGGTTACCCGCATCTATGTCGACGCCGGCGTCCTTGTAGCTGAGGGTTCGATTTGAGGAGTCGTTCATTGGAGGACCTATAGCTGGACTGAAAACAGCCGGCATTCTAGCAGGAGCACCGACCGGAGGCGATTGCCGCGCGGCATCCTGCATTTTCCTTAACGGGCTTGTTACAATCGCAGCCTTAGTTAACCTGGAGTAAGCCCGTGTTCCATCGTCTAGCCACCGTTCGTCTTACCCGGTTCATCGTTTGGGCGCTTCCGGTCGCGCTGCTCGCCTTCGGTGGCCCGCTCAGCGCTGGTGCCGCCGAAGGCGGCTGGTATCGCGCGCAGGTGCCGGTCGATTCGCAAAGTACCAGCGCGCGCTCGCGCGCGGCCAGTCTCGGCCTGAAGGAGGTGTTGGTGCGCATATCGGGGCAAACCGACATTGCCAGCGCCCCGGGGGTGGCGCCCGAGCTCGGACGGGCCACGCAATATCTCGAACTCTTCGGTTACGGCCGTGCGAGCGACCCGCAGGGCGAGCCGCAACAGGTTGTTAATATGCTCTTTGCCAAACCGTTGGTGGACCGCCTGTTATTTTCCGCGGGGCTGCCCTACTGGCCGTTGAACCGGCCGAAGGTATTGGTTTGGTTGGTTCAAGAGACGTCGGGTGAGAAAACAATTTTGAACGATGCCGCCCACCCGAGTATTGCGACCTTGCAGCGCGTGGCCGACATGCGCGGGCTGCCGCTGTTGTTACCCTTGTTGGATCTCGACGACAGGTTCGCGTTGAGCGCCGAGCAGGTCTGGGGGCTGGATAAGACCGCAATCCGGAACGCGTCCGAGCGCTATGGGGTGGATACAATTCTTGCCGGGCGCCTGACCCGAACCAGTTCCGGCGACATTCTGAGCAATTGGGAGTATTTTCATAACGACGCCTCGCGCGCTTACGACGCGCGCTCGGATGTACTCGAAGACATCGCCATGCAGGCCATTAACCCATTGGCCGATTATTTGGCGCAACGTTACGCGGTGCGCAACACCGAAGAGAACCAATCGCAAATGGTTGTCGAGGTCGAGGGCGTCGCCAATTTCAAAGCCTTCGACACCATGATTGTGTACTTGGAGCGCCAGGCCATAGTCGCGGGCTTTCATGTCGTTCGCATCGAGGGCGAGACTGTGTGGTTGAACTTGCAGCTGTCGGGTTCGCTCGAGCAATTGCACAACGCGCTGTCTCTCGATGGTGTTTTCAGTACGGAATCCTTCACGCAATATAAAGACAAGCCGTGGCTTTTGAGCAGTCTGGGCACCGTGGAGTCGCCGCTGCGTATGCGCTGGCAGGGGCGCTGATGGAAACACCGGACCCAGTTCAATATTGCCTTCAGGTCGCGTTGAAAGAGGACACGACCTTCGAATCCTTCCACCCTCTGCCGAGCCATCATTTGGTGGTGAACATCTTGAAGGACTTTGCCTGCGGTTTGGGCGACCCGATGATCGCCCTTTGGGGGCCACGAGGCGCAGGCGTCAGCCATCTTTTGCAGGCCGTGTGCAACACCGCGGTGAACCAGGGCTTTCGCTGCCAGTATCTGCCGCTTTCGGCGCTGCACAGGTTCCCGCCCGAGGACGTGCTCGAATCATTGGAAGAGCTGGATTTGGTATGTATCGACGACCTGGAAATTATCGTCAATCTGGTGGATTGGGAGCACAGGCTGTTTCACTTGTACAACCGTCTGAAGGATGCCGGTAAACGGCTTTTGTTGGCGGCTGCAAATAACCCCGCTGTGCTCACTTGGCAGCTTCCGGACTTGAAATCGAGAGTGCTGGGCGCACCGGTTTTTTATTTGCAACCCCTGGATGACGACGCGCTGGTCGCGGCGCTTAAAAGTAGGGCGCAGCAGCGGGGTTTGCGCATCACGGATGAAACGGCTCACTACCTGTTGCACCGGGTGGACCGAAATGCACATTCGGTTTTTGAGTTGCTCGACCGTCTCGATAACGCCTCTTTGCGCCATCAGCGAAAGCTCACCGTCCCTTTTGTAAAGAAGGTGCTGGGCCTTGGTTAGGCCCTGAGGTTTGGGTGTCCCTTCTGGCGTGGGTTGCCCCTACTGCACAATTGCGGACTCGGGTTTTCGTCTCGGCTTGTTACCACCGCTTTGCGCCCGCACAGCGCGGCTTGCCACAGGCCATGAGCACGGTCACCCGGTAAACACTCTTATTAAATATTGCTGACCCGGCTTTTGCTCATGCGAATCGCATTTTTACCGCTGTTTTTAGACTCGTACATGGCCAAATCCGCGCGCGACAAAAGCTCGCTTGCGGTCATGCCGTGGTGCCATTCCGCCAAACCGACACTGGCGCCAAGCGACACCCTGCGGTACTGACCTTTGTGGTAAATCGTCATGGGTTTGCACAGCACCTGATGCTTGCGGGTGACGGCTTCCATAACGTCGGTGTTGTCTTGGTAGTTAGTCAGCAGCAACACGAATTCATCGCCACCGTAGCGCGCGGCTATGTCCGAACGACGCAGCCCCTGCCGCAGACGATTGGCCGCTTGCATCAACACCTCATCACCCACTCTATGACCCATGGTGTCATTGATCGATTTAAAACCGTCCAGGTCGACCATCGCCGCCGCCAAGTGCGAATTGTTGCGCTCCATATGGTCGATCAGGAAATTTAAGCGATCGAACAGTGCCGAACGGTTATAAAGGTTGGTGAGAGGGTCTTGCGTGGCCTGGCGTCTTAACTCGCGTATCAGGCGGTGTCTTTCAATGGCGAAGTTCACGGCCCTGGAAATCATAAACGGGCTGACTTCCGATTTGGGTAAATAGTCTTCCGCACCTTTTTTAATTGCCTGCTCGCCTAAGTCGTCGGCTTCGATACCCGTGAGCACTATGACAGGAAACCCCGCGTCTGCACCTATAACAGTTTCCAGCGTGCTCAAGCCGCGGCTATCGGTCAGGCAGAGGTCCAGCAACATAATGTCGAATTTACATTTGCGAGTGGCCTCCAAGCTTTCTATCAGGTTGTTGGCGTGGTGTATCTTGTAAGTCTTCTTTCGGTCACTTTGCAGCATCCGGCTTAATAGGTAAAAATCGTCCGGGTCGTCCTCGACCATCAAGACATTCACAGTAGTGGTATCCGTACGAACTTCTTTTAGCATTTCCATAAAACCGGCTGCCTGTTATGCATAAACGTTGGGGGAGCGTTTGTGAACATAAATTACCGAGCATTCCCTGTGCCAGGTAAATGCTTACTGATGATTATAGGTGCGACAAATTGATCTCGGGCGAAAGGTGCAATGAATTTGAGCTGTTTAAGTGCCGATTGTTATAACTGTTTTGCAACGAATAAATATTCATAATACTTTTATGTCATCCATTTGCGGTATTTGCATTTCGGCCTGCGCCGTCGACAGCTAGAAAAATAACGCGCTAGTCTGCCTTAGTTGATTAAATTCATAAACTCGCGCCGCCGACTTTCCGCCGGATGGTCGTTAATAGATGCTAAAGTGATCTTCGGGTCAGTCCAGTTTCCACCTTTTGGGGCGTCACCCTACGCATTGGTGCTAAATCTGGGAAGATCTATAACGATACCTAAGCCCCTTTGCGTATTTGCCTTGTTGGCGTCCTCGCCGCCATATCGCTCTGCGCGGATTTGCCCGCTGTGTGCGCGCACAATTTTTTGACAAAGCGCCAAGCCCATACCGTCACCGGGCACCGATTTATCGCAATAGCGCGATAGCGGCGTGAAAATATCGTCTAATAAATCGAATGCAAGTGCGGGCCCGTTGTCGGCAACAGTGATACGAACCCAAGGGCCAAGTGCTTCGTAAGTTACGGTAATAATCAAACGTTCCGCGCAAGCCGCATGAATAAAGCAGTTGCCCAGAATATGTTGCAAAGCCAAGCTCATCGCTTCGAAATTCACGGTAAGTGGGCCATCGCGTTGCAGCCGAACCTCGTGCGGTACCTGGTCCGATAAAATCGTGAGCTCCGCGCGCGCGGCGTCCAGCAACTGCGCGAGCGAACAATGTATTTTCGTGGGGTAATGGCGGGGCGCCTGAGAGAATGTTAACAGGCCTTTCAGCATAGAACTCATTCGTCGGGCGGAGCTGTCCAGCCTGCCGAGTTCGTATAAGGCGTCTTTGTCTTCGGTGGCGCTGCGGATTCGTCTTTGCAGTGCGTTGACGAACGCAGAGATTTTTCGAAGAGGTTCTTGGAGGTCGTGAGAAGCGATGGAGAAGAAGCGTTCCAGCTCTTCCTCGGCGGCACTCGACGGAGCGAGGCTAACCAGAAGCTGCCCTTCGGCCAAGACGCCCGCGGTAATTGTCATAGCAAAACGGCTTACATTTCCGGACGTTTGCGGCCAGGTGAAAGTTGCGGCGCGGTCGCCGACTGCGACCGCGCCGGTTTCACCCGCCCCCTGAACGTCTTTGCCAGTATCAGGCTGGTAATCGCAATAGCCTAACAGGTCGAGACCTTTGAGAGTTTGGGCTGAACTGCCGAGCCGAGTCGCAAATTGATCGTTAACGGCTAACGCCTTACCGTCCGCGCGAAGAATGGCCATGGCCACAGGTGCCCACTTAAAGGTGTCTAAAAGTGTTTGATGGGTGGGTGTCGGCGGGTCGGACTCGGGTTCAGCGGTCAATATTGAAATTCCCTTTTTAACTCGTCGGCGGCTGCGCCTCGAAAAAGCGCAAAGCGTGCTTTGGCGCATTCCGGCGTCAAACTGTAGTAAACGAACCCGTAACCCCTTGGCGGCGATTGCAATTCGTTTGATCACAAAGTCTTTACGAAAATACTAGTCGCGTCGAGTTCAATCAACAAGTGAAATATTACCTGACACGGCTGATTTGACGAGGCCTTCATCTTGCGGAGCCCGCGTAAGTTTGACATTTTGCTTGTAACTTTTCACCTCGATAGCGCCTGCGCCAGGATCGTGAATTATGCGTCGCACCGCGTTTAAGCGCTCTAACCCATGTTGGTCCGAGCTTTGCAATATAATTAAAAATTAACCACCGCTTTAAAGCGGCGCCAACGCACGCGATCGATTAGCGCTAATGGTTCAAAGATCGAGCCCACGCTTCGAAGGGCCGGACCCTTTTCCGCCCGGCGGCGTAGACACGATGTGCCAGTGAGCATTATTTAATGAGAGCCGTAAACAATAAAGATTGCATTTTGCTAGTGAACGTCGACGCCGAAACCGAAAAGGCGGTCCGACAGTTGCTTGGCGGGATATTTCATCTTGTCACCCGTCGAATGGATGAAGGCCTTGCGGATCTTGCAGTCAAACCGTCTATTAAGCTGATTTTGTACGAGTATGAGCCGCTTCGCGACGCCGGGTTTGCGTTTTGTCAGCCGTTTTCCGCCGACGATCAATTGCGCCATGTGCCGGTGATATTGCTGATTGAGGCCCATCAGGTTGCCTGTATGACCGAAGGCTTTTACCGGGGCGTGTCCGACTACATAGTTAAACCTTTAATACCTGCAGAGGTGTTGGTGCGTGTCGGCGGTCAATTGGAACTCGCCGCCACGGCGGTGGCTTTGCACGATATGCGCAGCCGTCAACAGCGCGCCAAGACCAAACAAAACTCAGCGCACCCCATTGGCAGCGCCAACGGCGCCTCGGCGCATAACGAAGACACGCCAAAGCTTCTAGTGGTCGATGACTACCCCGGTAATTTAAAGGCGCTTGCCGAGACTTTGGAAAATATTTATGACGTCACCACCGCTGACAACGGCGCCGACGCCATTACCCGTGCAAAACAACAAAAATTCGACTTGATTCTGCTGGATATCGTTATGCCAGGAATTGACGGTTACGAGGTGTGCCGAAGACTAAAGCAAGATCCGGTTACCCGCGATGTACCCGTTATTTTTCTAACCGGTCAAATGGAAGCCAAAGACGAAATATACGGCTTGGAGGTGGGCGCCGTGGACTATATGCTCAAGCCGTACAACGTCGCGGTGCTATTGGCTCGTATCAAAATACACCTCAATATGTCGAGTTATCAGTTAAGGTTGAAACGGTTTTCTTATCTTGACGGCTTGACGAATATTCCCAATCGCAGACTGTTTGATGAACTTTACGAGAAAGAAACCAAACGCGCACTGCGAGAACACAATCACCTCGCGGTGCTGCTGATCGATATAGATCACTTCAAGCGATTCAACGACCATTTTGGCCACGCCGCTGGGGATCAGTGTCTGAAACGAATTGCTCAGACCCTTGCGGATTGCCAGCACCGGTCGGGGGATTTCGTGGGGCGTTACGGCGGCGAAGAATTCGTCGTTTTACTGCCGAATGTGAACCCGGCGGGGGCCAAAGTGGTCGCCGAGGCGATGCTCGACGCGGTAAGAAAACTCAAGATCGCCCACGCGCCCTCCGCCCGTCACGATACAGTCACAATAAGCATAGGGGCGGCCAGCTGCCTCGCTAACAGACAAGGGTTGCCGCGGGCGTTGCTGCACGAGGCCGACCTTGCTCTGTATCAAGTGAAAGCCCGCGGCGGCAACAGCGTCAAAGTCCATGAGGTTCATCTCCCCACAACCGAAAAACCCGCCCCGGTCGATAAGGAAAGGCAAATTCAAACCTGACAGCAGACCGCTCCAGTCTGGAATGCCACCGCGATATTCTCGTTTCCACGCTCTCGCGTGGGACCGCATAACGCAACCGCGCTCCGCTAGCAGCCCCGCTGCTCATCCCGTCTGGCAGAGAGAGCGGCGACAGCGCATGGTAGCGGCTAGGGAAATGTGCGGGTCGTTCAGCAGATCGGTATTATCTACGCGCCCACGTTAGAAAGGCAGAAAACGCCATCATCTGGACAGGAGAGCCAGCGGAATGTCGGTTCCCACGCAGGGCATGGGAGCCGGTTGCGGCGCGAAATTTTTGGTTCCCCACGCATCTGCGTGGTAACGCATATTGGCGCACCGCAAGAGGTGGGCCGCATTGGGTCGTTACCGCCCGAAACGGTCTTGACTTTCACTTCTTAATATCGACGACCGCTTGACACCGTGCGGGGGCGAGGGTCGCCGAAGGCCCAAATATGCAGGGCGGGTGCGGCGTCAGGCGGCCGAAATTACGTAGGCTTTGGCCGCGCTCCACTCGTTGATCTCATCGATAAGATGATGAAGGCTTTTGATCTCATCTAGCAGCAGGCTGCGACCAACGATTGAATGGTACTTTGCTTCGGCCAGCTGTTGGGCAACGGTGGCGTTGCCATTGGCGTGCTTGATGCCGTAGCGCGCGCAGTATTCTTGATTGATGTATGTATTTTCCATGACGTTACCTCTGATCATCGTGTTCGATTTCTAAGTGATAGAAACATTAACGTTTAAGTAATAGAAACATTAACGTTAATTTTTATACGAAAATGCTATAGCCAGATGTGTGCCAGAGGCGACAGACGCAGGCCGTCCGAGGGTTTGGGTCTGCGTCCTACCTCAATTGTTCGGATTTCTGCTTTGTTCGGCTGTAATAACTGCAAAGATTTTCGACGATCATTCAACCGGTTAGAAGAAATCGTCGCCGAAGCTAGTAGGGAGAGGGCGGTGTGTCAGGGCTTCGCCGCGATGCGAAAAACCGCTGGGCAACCGCCGAGCGCCTAGTCGGTCGCGTGGCAGCCGCCCACCCCTTTTTGCGCGCACCATAAGAGTCGATGCGGGCGCGAGTTTAATCGGTCGGTTGCGATTTCAAATAAGAAAAAAATTGAAAGATGCAGTAAGCGACGAAAGACAGAATAATCGCGATCTCGTAATGCGCATAAGCAACCGAAACACCGATTGCCCCAGTGATCCAAATGCCGGCGGCGGTGGCCGTGCCGCCCACTTGTCCCGCATCTTTAACAATGGCACCGCCTCCGATAAAACCTATCCCGGTAATGATTCCGTACATCACCCGCGCTTCCGCCTCGGGGCTTGGATAAACGCTCATCGCCACCAACATAAAAGCGCAGGACGCGATGGTTACCAACGGAAATGTGCGCAGCCCTGCGCCTCGAGCGCGCTGTTCGCGGTTAAACGCAATCGGCAAGGACAGCAACAAGGCTATGCCCATTTTAATGAAATGAAACAGCAATAATTCCAAGTCAACATCAAGCATTCGCTATGCGCACTCCAGCCGGTGGGTCAGTACTTGGCGCTCGCGGAGCGCGGTGAAGGAAAAAGGATTCTAATCTGTATGGGTAGACTTGTAAAAACCACACGAAATTCATTTTTATTTTTTAAAATATCAATTGCACACCCTTGCGTGCGTTTGCAGGGCGCCCCTCAAGCTACTGATAATACAGTGAATTCTATTTTTGGTCCGAGCGTTGCATTATCATTTTCGAACCAAAGAGGACAGTAACTTTGGAGAAAGAGCCGTCTGGTATATGTATCTGCTCTATATATACGTCCAGATATATAGACGTCCAGACGTAGCTATTCGTAATCTCAGTTATTAAAACTCAGTATTATATATGGAGGCATACTATGTTGGGTTGGGCTATTACATTTTTACTGGTAGGGCTGATTGCCGCAGTATTTGGCTTTACCGGCATCGCCGGTACCGCAACAAATATTGCGTGGATACTCTTTGTGGTAGGTTTGATCCTCGCAATCGTTTTCGCAATTGCCGGGCGAAAACCGCCAGTTTAGTCGTTTAACCATAGAAAAAAACCGGCTTCGGCCGGTTTTTTTATTTCGGTTCTCCAGCGGCCAACCTTTATGACTCTGTTCCGCCTTCGTCTTCAATATAGCCGCCGGCGTCCTCGGCCTTGTGATCAGGGCTTTTCTTTGTGTTAATCTCGCCTCGGTCGTCATTGGCCGGTGCTATCTTATCCACCTGAATGCGCACGGGCGGCGCTTTGCCATTTTTGCCTTCCCCGAAATATAGCCGTTGGTGAGGCAACGGAATTTCTATGCCCATTTCATCGAACCGGTATTTCATGCGGCGGTTGAATTCCCTGCCGACCGTCCATTGGTTGATCGGCGTGGTCTTAATCCGCGCCTTGATGATCACCCAGCTCTCCGCGAGCGCGTCGACGCCCAGAATCTCGATGGGCTCAATAATAATGGATTTGAACGCGTCTTCGCTTTGCATCTCGGCCGAGATCGATTTCAATACTTCGACCACTTCGTCGGTGCTCTCTCGGTAAGCTACCCTGACGTCCATTAAGTAGTAACTGAAATCCTTGGTCAGATTATCCACTACGGTGATCTCGCCAAAAGGTACTGTGGTCACCGTGCCGTCGAGCCCGCGCAATTGAATCTTACGGATAGTAATCCTTTCAATAAGACCGGATTTACCTCCTACAGATACAACATCGCCGACCTGGAGAAGGTCTTCAAATATTATGATGAACCCGGTGATTAAATCTTTTACAAGCGTTTGGGCGCCAAAGCCTATCGCAAAACCTACAACGCCTGCGCCCGCCAATAAGGGCATTACATTGATCCCGAGTTCGGAAATTAAGGTAATGCCGAGAATAATAAATAGAGCCGCATTGATGACTGTTTTGGCAATTGGCAGAAGAGTCTGAACGCGGGTGCTGCTATGGCCGGACCACCGAGAGAACAGTCGTTCTATGATCACCGAAACCGCTTCGAACGCGAGAGCGCCTAAAGTCGATAAAAAGGCGAGCGTCGCGATAAACTGAAACGCATCGCTTGCTTTGATAAACACGAAGGTCGAGTCCGCTTCGCTACTCCAGACACCGGAAAGCGTCATCAACAGCAGACAAACCAACAACAGAAAAATTATTATGTTGATAAAGGTTATGTAGAGTTTCGTGCGTTTGAAGGAGAGGCGAATCGGGTTGTTAGCGGATTTTAATCTTGATATCAAGTTATGGGCGAGTTTCTTTAAAACAACATAAAACACCAGAAACGCTAGAAGAACAAGAAAGGTCGCGACGATTTTCCCGAGCGACGAGGACGACAGGCCATACCGATTCAGCGTAGCGTTTAGCGATTGCGCCCAGTCTTCACTTAGCACAGCGGTATCGATCAGCTCTCCAAGGCCCAGATCCGCGCCTTGATCTTCTGTATCCGCCGCTTGCTCCTGTGACGCCTCCGTCGTATCGTCACTCGACGGCTCCGGTTGTTGGGCTTGCTCGTTCGCTGGCGCACCCGGGGTTTCAGATTGCACAGGTGGTGCCTGGGCTATGGCCGTCGCGGTGAACAAAAAGACGAAAGCGCATAGGCCCAGTAATAGAAGAAGAAGCCTAGCATTTAGTGGACGGTAACAAAGTCGATTCGGATTTTGATTCGTCAGAGAAGTCATAGGAAGCCCTAATGGTCAATGAGCGGGTGTATGAAGTCTGCATTTATTAAGCTACTTTACCCATCGGTATTTAAGCTCAATAAATAAGATGTTAAGGGAATCTGTATTGCTTCCCTGCAAAAACGCTGATATCGAAAGATGTCGTGTGGCTCTGCGGCTTTCACGCTCGCCGTTTGGCGTAGACGACGCTTGGTTGCGGGCGTTTTAAAGTAAGCAGTGGCGCTAAGATCGTTGCTCTTCGTTCTCCGCGAGCTTCGGTTTCGCTCGACGAGCCAGAAAACCTCCGTGCTGTGCATTGTCCATTGCCCGTTCTATTCGAGTATCAAGATGAGAGGCTTGAAAGCCAAAGCCACTTGCGTGCTCTTTGGACGCAGACGCTTGCACTTCAAGATTGGCTTACCCAGGTATACTTTTTTGAAGTTTTCGCCTTTTATGTCCTCCGAATGGTTGCCTCGCGCATTAGGCGCGCTAAGGTTGTGTCGCCCGAAAATGGCGGAGACTCAGCAACACGAAAGAAGCTACTTTGATCGACCCTGCTGGCACGGCGGCGCTGACCGAGAACTGCGCAGTTTGTGCGATTTCGCGTTGCACAAAGAGCCGCCTCTTATAAAGTGCCGTCTCATAAAACACCCGCGCGTTAACTAAAAGAAGTCGAGCGACGCTCGACTTCTCGTTTTGAGTGCGTTGGCTTCTGGTGTCGCCAAGCGACCACGCTCCTGGCGGCAGTCAGTCTTAGCAGTTATCACCTGTCGCTTCTTCGCAGGCATCTTCTAAACTGTCGCCCACGTCATCGGCTGCGTCTTCAACGCCGTCTTTTGTGTTGTCAAAGGCATCGTCGATGTTCTCGCCAAACTCTTCGGCTTTGCCATCGTTCGTATCGCAACCTGCCAGTGGCATAGCGAACACGAACATCAAAAGCAGCATGTTGAAATATTTCATTCGAGACTCCTTGGTCATTTGATTAGTGTAGATTTTGTTATGTCGCAATTCGCTATGCGTATTTCATGCCAGCGTTATTTAAACCTTGCGCGGATTGCCCATCTCAACCGGATGGGTTCCCGAACCAGGCTCAGAGGACAGCTGATAACACCAGAAGGGTAAAGGCGAAGGGTTTTAAGGTTCGCGCAGCGCAGTTTCGGTGCAGGGCAGTGAAAAATTTACATCGAACCTGCACATCAGCCCGCACTTTTTAACAGAAGATTGCAGTAACTCAAGAAATAAACTCACCGGAAGCTCACATTTTTGTGAAAGTTCAACTAGCCTTATTGAACGTTTTAAACAATGCGTAACTGGCCTAGCTATTGCTGAAGACGACTTGGAAGGAATTTAGGGGTGAGCGATGAAGCCATCGAATTATAAATGTGTGATCGATCTGGAAGCGTCCGGACTCTCAAGTCAGAGCTATCCGATAGAAGTAGGCATCGTTCTGGATACGGGCCAGCGGTACCAATCATTGATTCGCCCTCTGGAGGATTGGACCCATTGGGATCCGAGCGCGGAGGCGCTGCACGGAATTTCCCGAGCGGAGCTTCTGAAGCAGGGACGGCCCATTCGCAAGGTTTGCGAAGAGATTAACGAATTGTGCTTAGGCCAGACGCTTTACTCGGATTGCTGGGTGTTCGACAACAGTTGGTTGAATAACCTGTTCGCGCGTGCGGGCATTCCCAGAAGATTCGCTTGTGCCCCTATAGAGATGATGCTCACCGAGCAGCAACTGGGCCGGTTTGCCGAGTGCAAAAGCGCTGTTTCGGAGCATGATTCGGTGGCAAAGCACCGGGCGATGAACGACGCTTTGGTCATTCAGAAGGCCCTGCACCTGCTGCAGGGCTCGGCGAATAACCCAGCGACGCCGGAAAGCGACAGCACCGCGCGGCAAGTGCTGCCCGCCGCGACCCGTTCAGCCGCTGGCCCAAGAGTGGCGCAGTTTCTTTAATTCGACTGGCCTGGGGGGCCATGCCGAAAATTAAGTAACTGTTCGCCGCGCCAGCGTGTTCATCTAAGCGGCGGAAGCTTGAATAGGCCCACCACTGCTGCGCTTCGCCTTCCCGATCCGACCAGCAGAAGTACGCGCGTTAAGTTAGCAGTACAATTGCCAGGTTTTCGCTCACACAGCGAAGCCCGCGGCATTGCCACTTTTTGTGCCCGCCGCATGGCTTTGACCTTCAACCCCGGGCAATATCGAACACACCCCGCCAGACGGAGCCGTCTCGATCCAAGCGCTATTCGGCTTCTAAAATAGAGCTGAGTTGTTCGAGGCTGATGGGTTTAAGGAGCTGACCGCGAATGGCTTGACAGGCTTTGGTGGGGTCGAGCTCGGCGCCGCTTGAGATGTAAATCGCAATGTCGGGTATCAGGGCTTCCAAGGCTTCGCTCAATTGATATCCGTCACCATCGGGCAGGTGCAGGTCTACCATCGCAACCGGGGGTCGCTCGGCTTCGGCTATAGCCAATGCGGTTTTTACATCAGGAGCGCTGAACGTTTGCCAGCCGAGTAACTCGAGAAGGCTTTTCGTCGCCGCTAAGGCATCCTCGGAGTCCTCGACTACCAAAATCGTCTTCTGCTCAGCCTGGGCGGTTTGCTTCTCACTCGCTTGGTTCGCGAGAGCTGCGTTTTTCGGGTGACGGGAGCTTGCGTGATTGTTCAGCAGAAACTGCTCTAGAACGTGGATAACCTGGGATTGATCAACGGGTTTGCTGAGGCTGGCATTAAAGCCCGCGTTGAGGTAGATATCTTGGTCGCCTTTCATGTGGGCGGCCGTTAGGGCAACCAGCGGGCAGGTGTGTCCGAGCGCGCGAATCTCGCGCGCGGCGGTGACACCATCTTTTACCGGCATGTGGATATCCATCAATATCAGACTAAAGGGCTGGTTCAGACGTTCAGCATTTTGCAGCTTAGTGATGGCTTCAAGGCCATTGGCGGCGTATTCGACGTTCAGGCCGCATCGTTTAATATAATGGCCGATCAAAGCCCGGATATCGCGCAGGTCGTCCACCACAAGAATGCGTCCGTCAAACTGCGGCGGCGCCTTGAACGAGGGGGCTGGGGAGTCCGGCTGCAGGCTTAGGCCGTGACGTGGAATACCGGTCAAATCGCCTGGGTCTATAGTGAAGCTGAATACACTGCCGACATGCTCCTCGCTCTCCACTTTAATGCTGCCGCCTAAATGCTCGACCAGCTGTTGGCTGATGGCAAGGCCAAGCCCCGTTCCGGTGCGCGTTTGTATGCGCGCGTTTTTGATTTGCACAAACGGTTTTAAGATCGCGTCGAGGTTGCCCGCGTCTATGCCGATTCCCGAGTCCTGGATGCGAAACAGAATGTGCGGCCTGGGTTCGCGCTGCACCATCGCGACGGTAATATCGATAGAGCCCTCATAGGTGAACTTGATGGCGTTGCCGATAAGGTTCAAAAGTACCTGGCGCAGGCGCGTCGGGTCGGTGTGAATGATCTCGGGCAGTTCGGTTGTGGCCAACACATTAAGGTGCAGGTTTTTATCGGTGGCGGAGCTGCGCATCAGCGAGTACACATCGGCGACAAACGGCACCAGATGCAGAGGCTGGATTTCCAGGTCCAGTTTGCCTGCTTCAATTTTTGACAGATCGAGTATGTCGTTAAGCAGGCCCAGCAAGTGTTTGCCGTTGCGGTGGACGATCGTGAGATGGGACAGGTGCTCCTCGGTCTGTCGGCTGTTAATCAGCAACTCCGTGAAGCCCAAAATCGCGGATAAAGGCGTGCGAAGCTCGTGGCTAAGGTGAGCCAAAAACTCACTTTTTGACCGGTTCTCGGCTTCCGCGCGCAGCCGTTCGATGCGTTCTATCTCGATTTCCCGCCGACCCAAGGCATAGCGGATCGACCGCGCGAGCTG
>CAZING010000012.1:22768-30622 GCA_964540505.1 uncultured Cellvibrionaceae bacterium
AAAAGCGATTTAACGATCAGGTAATCATCTTCGTCGTCATCTATGACCAGTATATCGATTTGATGCATCAGCTTGGCTTATGGCAATTCAACGAATTCCACCCAATACTTACCCAGAGTGCGCATCAACTCCACCAGTGACGAAAATGTCACTGGCTTGGGAATGTAAGAGGCGGCGCCTAGGTCGTAGCCGCGCAGCATATCTTCCTCGGCCTTGGACGTTGTCAGAATGACCACCGGAATTCGGCGCAGAGCCGGGTCGGCTTTAATTTCCTGAAGCGCTTGGCGACCGTCCTTTTTGGGCATGTTGAGATCAAGCAAGATTAACCCAGGCATGGGATAGGCATCTCGGTCGGCGTATTTGCCGCTACCGTTTAGATAATCCAGCAACTCCGCGCCGTTCTCGACAAAAGATAACTGGTTGAGAACCCGGCTCTCTTCCATGGCCTCCTGGGTGAGCATCCGATCGTCTTCGTCGTCATCGGCCATCAATATATACAATACTTTTTTATTCTGGGTCATACGGCGTCCTCATTTGCTTCAAATTGATGAACGGTATTTTGATTGATCGGCAGAAAAATACTAAAGCAGGTGCCGGCCCCGGGTTCGGATTTCACCTCTATGCTGCCACCGTGGCGCTCTACGATCTTGCGGCAAATCGCCAATCCAATACCTGTGCCGGTGTATTCGTCGCGGCCATGTAAGCGTTGAAACAGATTAAAAATTCGGTCCTTATACTGCTCTTCAAACCCTATGCCGTTGTCCTGGACATCGATGCGCGCGGTCTTCTCGTTTTCATCTTCTGGGTTCGGCGTCATCAAATGGTAGGTAATTTTGATGTGGGGCGTTTTCTCGGGTGCGGTAAACTTAAGGCTGTTTGAGAGTAAGTTGGCAAACATCTGGCGCAATTGCGAAGTGTCGCCGTCGATAACGGGAAGCTTGTCTATGTCTATTCGCGCATCGCGCGCGCTGATGGCAATCTCTAAATTTTCAAGGAGCTCTTCAATCACTTGGTTGAGATCCACGGGTTCCAACTCGCGCTGTCGAGATGTGACCCTAGAGAAAGTCAGCAAATCTTCGATCAGTCGCGACATGCGTTCTGAAGCGCCGTGCATTCTTTGAATGTAATCCTGTCCTTGCTCGCCGAGCGCGGGCGCGAATTTTTTTGACAGACGGTCGCCGAACGCTCGAATCTTTCGCAGCGGTTCTTGTAAATCGTGAGAGGCGACAAACGCGAAGTCCTCCAACTCTCGATTGCTGCGCTCGAGCTCCTCTGCGTAGTGCTTCAAAGTGTCTGTGCGCATTTGAACCTTTTCTTCAAGTTCCGCGTTGGCTTGTTCTATTTCCGCGTTGAGGCTATTGAGTCGCGAAGAATAACGGAAGGTGACATAGAAAGTAGCCAATGCCAAGATCAACCCCACGCCGTTAACAATGAGCAGTATCCAGGCCAGCAATTGATGATTTTCATTGGCGGAGAGGCGATGCTCATTAAAGCGGACATGTTCGTCGATCTCCATTTCTTGAATCAGTTCAAGAATCCGCAAGCTTAGATCGGACCCGCGGTCGGTCGCAACGAGCCCGCGCGCTGCAGAAGTCTGGTTGTCTTTGATCATTTCAATCGATTGCGACATGTCCAGTAACTTATCGAACACCAGTTTGTGGATCAGCTTAAAGCGTTCTTTTTGGATCTGATGTTCGGTCGAAGTCTCTCCAAGTGTCGTCAACAAATTCTGAAGCTTGTCTACGGAATCGTTGTAAGGGATCAGATAGATATCGCTGGTGGTGATGATGTAACCGCGCTGTGCACTTTCAGCGCGAAATAAATGCCCTTTCATTTGCTCGATGAGGTTGAGGATGTTCAAAGTGTTGGTGATATTGCTCGCTTTGAGTGCCATGATATGCGTGGATCTATAGGCGAGCACGCCGTTGACCATAAAAAAGGCGATGACAATCAGCAGGGCCGCTATCCAAGGTGCTTTTGTATGAAAACCGGCGTTTTTAAATCTCGACATGGGCGACTATTCACGGTCATTCGAGTGGTTGGCGCTGGAGTTGTGCTCGGGAGCATCGCCAATGGCTTCTTTCAGCAAGCTTAGACGTTCACTGCACAGGTGACACTCTTTTAAAATCGTGTCGAAAATGCTTAAAGCCTTATCGAGATCGCCATTTTTCTGAAGACTCAATTTGCCAAGCTCAGCGTTCATAGCAATAGTATTTAACGGGTTGCGAATATCGTGAATAATTTTATTGCTGTTCATGGTTACCTCTCACGGTGTCGAGCCGTGCAATTAATCTTTTAAATCTTCGTAGCTGTTCAGACGGTTGTACAGTGTTTTTAAACTGATACCGAGCGTCTCAGCTGCTTGCTTTTTGTCTCCCTGAAGGTGTTCGAGCGTTGTCAGAATTAATTCGCGTTCGACATCCTCTACGGTTTTGCCAAACGCTATCCCTTTGTTGCTGTTGCCTTCTTTTTTCGAGAAGGGCGATGCGATACGTTCGGGAATGCGCAACACGTGGTGCTCTTGGTCGGCCATTATGTAGGCCCGATGCAAACAGTGGCGAAGCTCCCTGACGTTGCCGGGCCAATCGTATTCACAAAGGCGCTGTAAATCGGCTTCGTTAATGCCGATGTTCGCTTTGTATTGGTGGTTTAAATCCGCCAGAAAATAATCTACCAGAAGCGCCACGTCGTCTCTTCGCGAGCGCAAAGGCGGCACGTGAATCGGGAATACCGCAAGGCGGAAATACAAATCTTCGCGCAGTTTATTCTCTTGGGCGATTTCATACTCAGTGCGGTTGGTTGCCGATATGAGCCGGCAGTTGATATCCATAGCGGAGGTGCCGCCGAGACGGGTGATTTTTCTGGCTTCAAGCGCCCGCAGCAAATTCGGTTGCAGCTCGATGGGCATCTCGGTGACTTCATCCAGAAACAAAGTGCCGTCTTGGGCTTGTTCGAAGACGCCCGCTTTACGGCTAACGGCGCCGGTGAACGCGCCTTTTTCGTGGCCGAACAGTTCACTGTTAATCAGATCGGCCGCAAACGCTCCGCAGTTGACGGGCACAAACGCTCCGGTTACGCCGCTGGCCTGATGAATGGCAGCTGCAACTTCTTCTTTACCCACGCCGCTTTCCCCGATCAGCATCACGTTGGCTTCTGTGGTCGAAACCCGGTCTATCATTTCGTACAGGTGCTGCATTGCCGCGGATTCGCCAACCAAATGGTCGAAATGGCGCCGGCCGGCTTGGGGGGAGCTGTCGGAAGTCTGTGGTTGATCGGCGAGAAATTGCTTGAGTTGATCGAGAGAGATGGGCTTTAACAAGTACTGGATGTTGGGGCCATAAAGGTTGGCCACCACGGACTTAATCGAAGCGTGACCCGTTACCAATGCGATTTTCACCTGGGCGTTGTGCTCGGTGAGTTCATCTAAAAGATGCAGGCCGCTGCCGTCGGGGAGAATTAAATCCAGAATCACATGTGAGTAGACCACGGAATTGGCAATGGTTTTTGCCTGCTCTACACAGTCGGCACAGTGGACCTGATGCCCGAGCATGGTCAACAGCTCTTCCGTCGCGTTCAGGAAGTTTATGTCATCATCTACCAATAAAATATTTGCCACGTAAAAATTCCCATAAACAATGGCGTCGTTTGCGAGGCCATTGGCGCACTATCTTAATTCTCCTCTATGACGCATTGCCATTGTTTGGCGAAGGCTGTGCATCATAGAGAGTCTGTCTGAATGTCTGAGTCGCCCCGAGAGTCTTTGAGCATCACTGGCTCTGGTGGTCGAAAGCTAGGGGGCGCCGCTAGGCGCCTGCTTCGGGCGCGCTTGACCGCCGGCGATAGTACCATGAAAGGGGCCTTGTCAAATCACGCTTTTATCGTTTTAAAAGCGACTAGCCGCTGCGTGCGCGTCTCAACCCGGCCTTAGTTCATCGAACCCTGCCATCCATTGGGGCGCCTGGCGTGGGCTTTGCGTTGAAGGTATTTTTCATTTTGTGGACCAGTAGGCCAAAAATGTACAGCTTTCGAAATTTGCGAAAGCCGAACCGGCGAATCAGCGCCGCGCTGGCGACCCCGGAGGTAACCACGGCAACCGTGCCGACCACTTTGTGGCCGGACGGATGCCCATGCCAGTTGGCGGCCAGCGAGCGCGCGTGGCCACTTATTTCGGTTGTGCGATCATTGATCGCGCGGACCAGGTCCATGCAGTGCACCTTTGAGTTCTTGCCATTGTTTGCGGGTATGGGGTAGGCCCATCTGAGTTTTGGCTTTTTTCAATTGAATCACGCAGACCGCTATGCCGAGCAGTTGCATCGCGAAGAAAGTGATGGGTGCGAGAATCGACCATCCGCTTAACAGATAGGCCGCCCAACCCGCCACCACGCACATCGACAGCCAGGCCCATACGAGAAAAAATACAGCCGTTACACCCGTCGCCAACGCTTTGGGGATTGTCTTAAGCGTTAGCGCCAGCTCTAAAACAGCCAATTGACAAAAGCCCTGGACCAGCGCGGCGGCGTCCTTGCTCAGTTGCAGCCAGCTTTGATCGTTGGGGGCGATGTCTTCGGGCCGCTGCTTTGGGTCGAAGGCGTCTGGGTCCGGCCCGGCGTTGCCGGGACCGGTGGTGTGTTGCTTTTCGCTTTGAGTCATGTCTGCTTACTTAGACAAACGTGACAGCAACCAACCTGCTGCGAAGGCGATGCCCACATACATCAGAGGCTTTTCGGAAATCGCGGTTTCGGCTTTGGTACCCATTTCCTGGGCTTTGCTGCGACCTTCGATGACTTTGAATCTGGCCAGGTCACCGGAGGCGGTGCCGACCGCGGTAAACGCCTGGTAGACGGCATTGCTCGCGGCTTTCAGTTGTTCAACGGCGTCTGCAATCGCCTTTGCCTGCTGGTCGGCAGTGGTATCGGCGTTCGTTGTGGTGGAATTGCTTGTCGCAGAAGTCGCGGATGAAGCACCCGCGCCGACTGTACGATTGGTCGATGAACGGTTAGTGCCCGTCGCTGCGGGAGAGATTGTCTCGCTCATAAAAAGTGCTCCTTGATCGTAGTGAGAGAAAGCTACCGGCCGGTAGCGACATTCCGCAAAAGTGATTCAAATTCCATGCCAGTTAAAATAATGCCCTGGCGACCCGAAAAACGGCTTAGGGCTCTTCCTCGGGCTTTTTCTTTGTAAATATTGCAAATAAAAGCGGTCTTCTGCCGTGGTGCTCCGTTTGCACGCCGTCGAAGATCGTGCGCCAATCGCCAATCAGGTCTAAGTGCGCACTGGCCAGTTTGAAACACATCAAAATCGGAATGGCAAGCAGCATCCCGATCGGCCCCCAAAGCCAGCCCCAGATAAACATCCAAAGGACCACCAGCAGCGGGTTAATATTAAACCGTTTGCCGAGCACGGTAGGGGTCACGAACTGGCCTTCTATCAAGTTCAGCATCAGAAACAGGCCCGGCGCGATAAACACATGACCCAGAGGCTCGCCGGCGGCAAAGCCAACGGAGGTTAGAATAATTGCGAGCAACAGAGGCCCGACATAGGGTGCGAAATTTAAAATGGTCGCGAGCGCGCCCCAGAGGAATGCGTCTTTAAAATCGATGAGAGTCAGTACGCCAGCGGTCGCCAACCCCAACCCGATATTGATCAGCGATACCACTAAAATATACATCGAGACGTCATCGCGTATGGATTGAAACATCACCACTGTCAGTCTTTTATCCGCGAAGCTCGATTGCGCTCGGACTACACTGCGCATCAAGTCGTCCCCGTAGGCCAGAAAAAAGTAGGTGATGATGAAAATCGCCCCGATTTGAGTCAGAAATACCAGAGTGGATTGCGCAAATACCGAGGTGAAGGTGGTGAGCGTGGAATCCATGGCGCGGTCGATTGCAGAGTTTTCACCCCCGGCGAGCGGGCCGCTTGAGACCAGCGGCACCTCGGCGCGCTCAAGCTCGAACATCAGTCGGTCACCTATCACCGGCACTGCTTCTACCCAGCGCAAAGCCGGGTCTAAGAGCATTGAAAACAAATACCCGAGAATGATAATAATGCCGGTCACAACCAGTATCGACGCCAGCGCTCGGGGTATGTGCAAACCCATCAACAGGCGCACCAAAGGCGACGAGAACAGCGCAATCAAGCTTGCCACCAATACCGGAAGGATAATGGACTTCGCGAAGTACAACACACAAAGCAGTGCCAGTATCGCAATTATTTTTAATGGTTTTGAAGCCCCAGGTGATTGCACAGGAGAGGCGTCAAGGGCTTCGGATTGATCCGAAGCCTCGGCATTGGTGCGGGCTAAAGCGTCATTCGCGTGAGCAACTTTCATTAAGATTTCCGGTGCTAATTATGCAGCCGTTGAGCTCAGCGGCCGTCGTAGTTTTGGGGTGATGCGTTCGGTCATAGGCGCCGCAACTTGCCGTTCAGCTTGGTGGCTTTCGCGAATAATCGAAACTGCGAATATCGCGTGCGCAATGATCCCAAATTCAATAGCTAAGCGAATTCCGTACCATGGCAGGGTTGGGTTTGAGCGTCGGTTGGCTATAATGCATCTCACCGAGTAACCACGAAGCGGAGTCCGAATGAAGCAGCAAAATTTGGAAATGGGGCTGATCGGCAATTGCTCGATCGGTGTGCTAGTCAATAAAGAAGCTGAAATTAACTGGGCCTGTTTCCCGCGTTTTGACGGAGACCCACTTTTTTGTTCACTCTTGAAGACCGACAGCCCGGAGGACATACAGGGGCTTTGGGCGATCGACTTGCTGAATTTGGCTGCCACTGAGCAGTGCTACGAACACAACAGCGCAATTCTTATCACCACGCTTGCGGATCACGACGGCAATAGCGTCACGGTTACGGATTTTACCCCGCGCTTCGACCATTACGGCCGAACCTTTAAGCCCAACATAATCATCCGAAAAGTGACCGCTGAAGGCACGCCGAAAGTGCGAATCCGTATCCGCCCTGTTTGTAAGGACGGCGCCGAGCCGCTGAAGAAAATTCAAGGCAGCAACCATGTTCGCTTTGTCGGCGAGGGCGCAAACTATCGTCTGACAACCAATGTCTCCGTGACCGCGCTGATCGATGAAACCGCGTGGGTGGCTGGCGAAACCGTCTATATGGTGTTTGGTGGCGATGAGCCGCTCACTGAATCCGTTCAGCACTTCTGCGAAAAAATGCTGGTCGAAACGCGCGATTACTGGCAAATGTGGTGCCGTTATCTGGTCATACCCTATGAATGGCAAGAGGCGGTAATCCGGGCTGCCATCACCTTGAAGCTGAGCGCCTATGAAGACACAGGCGCTATAGTGGCGGCGCTGACCACCTCCATTCCCGAAGCGGAATGCACCCAGCGGAACTGGGACTATCGCTTCTGCTGGTTGCGCGACAGCTACTTCACGGTGCACGCGCTGAACCGTTTAGGGGTTACCCGCACCATGGAGCAGTATCTCCAATACCTGGTGAACATCGTCGCGACTATGAAGGGCGATCACCTGCAACCCGTGTTCTGTATCAATGGCACCCGCGAGATGCCCGAGCGGACGGTGACCTCGATGCAGGGGTATCGGGGCATGGGCCCGGTTCGCATCGGCAACCAAGCCGCCGACCAAATTCAACACGACGGCTACGGCGCGGTGATACTCTCGGTAACCCAAATGTTTTTCGATGAGCGGATCCTGCGCCGCGGCGATGACAAATTGTTCCGTATGCTTGAGCATATCGGCGAGTGCGCGCTGGCCAAATACAACCAGCCGGACGCGGGGCTTTGGGAGTTGCGCGGCAACCAGTACATCCACACATTTTCTAGCATCATGTGTTGGGCGGGGATCGACCGACTGGCCAAAATCGCCA
>CAZING010000013.1:0-4126 GCA_964540505.1 uncultured Cellvibrionaceae bacterium
TGGTGGACGACTTTATCAACCGCAAACACGGCCGCGCCCAGGTGGCCTATCCGGATGCGAAATACCAACACCCGAGCCTCAAGCCCATTTTGGAGCCCACCTACGGTGTGATTGTTTACCAAGAGCAGGTGATGCAAATTGCTCAGGTGCTTGCCGGCTATACCTTGGGCGGCGCCGACCTGTTGCGCCGCGCCATGGGTAAGAAGCAGCCCGAAGAAATGGCCAAGCAGAGAGCGGTGTTTGCCGAGGGTGCGGCCAGCCAAAACATCGACCCAGACCTGGCCATGCGAATATTCGATTTGGTGGAGAAATTCGCAGGCTACGGCTTCAACAAATCGCACTCGGCCGCCTATGCATTGGTGTCCTACCAGACCGCTTGGCTAAAGGCGCATTACCCGGCCCAGTTTATGGCCGCGACTATGTCCTCCGATATGGACAAAACCGATAAAGTCGTAACCTTTATCGAAGAGGCGCGAAATATGGGGCTGACCCTGTTGCCGCCCGATGTCAACGCCGGCGATTATCCGTTTACGGTCAATCAGCGCGACGAGATTATTTACGGTTTGGGCGCCATCAAAGGGCTCGGCGAAGGGCCTATCGAAAATATTATTCAGGCGCGCAGCGACGGGCCGTTTAAGAATTTATTCGATTTTTGCGCGCGCACCGACCCGCGAAAAGTCAATAAGCGGGCGCTCGAGGCACTGGTGCGAAGCGGCGCGCTGGATAAACTCGGCCCTCAAGTGGATGTCGATTTCGACCGCGCGGTAATGTGGGTTGCCTTGGCCGAGGCGGTTAAGACCGCCGAGCAAAGTGCCGCCAATGCCAACGCCGGTATCGCCGATTTATTCGGCAGCGTCGCGCCGCAAAGCAGTGATGACCTGGACGTGTACGCAGACTTTCTCAAGGTGCGCCGTTGGCACACCAAGGAGCGCCTAAACGGTGAAAAAGAGACCTTGGGGCTTTATCTCACCGGCCACCCGATCGACGAGTTCAAGTCCGAGTTAAAACACTTTGTGTCCAGCAATATCAGCGATTTGCGACCCGATAAAAACAAACAAACAGTGGCGGGGCTTGTGGTCGCGTTTCGGGTGATGAGAACTAAGCGCGGCGACAACATGGCCTTTGCCACGCTTGACGACCGCAGCGGTCGCATAGAAGTGGCGGTTTTTAGCGATACTTATACGGAATATCGAGACAAACTGATAAAAGACGCGCTACTGGTGGTCGACGGCCAGGTGAGCTTCGACGAATACAGCGGCGGGCTTAAAATGCGCGCCGATCACATAATGGATTTAAGCGAGGCGAGACAGGCCAAAGTCGCGGGCATCCGGTTGGCTTGGCAGGCGGAGCTGCTCGAGCCGAGCGCCGCTAAAATATTGAAAACGGTCCTGGGGCCGTTTCGCGATGGCAAGTGCCCGATTACCGTGGTGCTCGAAAAAGACAACTGCGGGGTCGATTTGGTTTTGGGCGAGCATTGGCGGGTGCAACCGAGCGACCAACTCTTGGAGGAGTTGCGCGACGCCTACGGTCAAGAATCCGTGGAGGTGGTCTATCACTGACCAAGGCTCGGGTCTATGCAAGCCATGCCGCCTGGCCCACTAAATGGTACACTTGCCCGCTGTTTGCAGCCCGGGCGCGACGACTGTGCGGCTTGTGCAGGTGCGCCCCAAGGTCGCTCGCCAACGATGGGTATGCAAAGACCACTGACTCAAAGAGCTCGTGTTGGGCTCCCCATAACGATACAGACGGTATTATGAATCTGAATTATCTGAGTTTCGAACAATCCATCGCCGAATTGGAAGCCAAAATTGCAGAGCTGCAATTGGTCGGCACGGACAACGACATCAATATCTCCGATGAAATCGATCGGCTGAAAGAAAAGTCCGCGAAGATGACCGAAGGCATCTATTCGAACCTGAGCTCCTGGCAGATCGTGCAGGTGGCCCGACATCCCCAGCGGCCATACACCTCAGATTACATCTCCCGCATTATTGACGACTGGGACGAGCTTCACGGCGATCGTCAATTTGGTGATGATAAAGCGATTATTGGGGGTGTAGGCCGGCTTGATGGTAAGCCAGTTGTGGTCATTGGCGAAGAGAAAGGCCGCAGTGTCCAAGATAAAGTCCAGCGCAACTTCGGTATGCCAAAGCCCGAGGGCTACCGCAAGGCCCGACGCCTGATGGAGATGGCCGAGCGATTTAAAATGCCGGTGCTGACTTTGATCGACACCCCTGGGGCCTACCCGGGTATCGACAGTGAGGAGCGGGGCATCAGCGAGGCGATTGCGCAGAACCTGGCGGTCATGTCGCGGCTGCGCACACCCATCATTTGTACGGTTATTGGTGAGGGGTCCTCAGGCGGTGCGTTGGCGATCGGGGTGGGCGACCACCTAAACATGCTCCAATACGCCACCTATTTTGTTATCTCGCCAGAGGGCTGTGCCAATATCATTTGGAAGACGGTCGACAAAGCACCTTTAGCGGCCGAGGCCATGGGCGTTACCTCAAGCTTTCTTGAGGATCTCGGAATTGTTGATGAGACCATCCCCGAGCCTCTCGGCGGCGCGCATCGCGACATAGAAGCCGCGGCGCAAACCCTCAAAGAGAAACTTTCTGCACAGTTGGACCGTTACGCATCGGTGCCCTTAGATGAATTATTGGCAACCCGCTTTAATCGGTTAATGAGTTACGGCAATTAGACGGTCGCGTCGTTTTAAATATTTTTAATAATATAATTTGGCGCCGCATCTTTTTTCCAAACCGTCGCTGTTAAACCAGTCACCATTAATTTCGCTCGCCTACACTTTTATCCGACATGCGAGGCCCTAGCTATTGGCCTCGCATGTCGTCTTCTAGCTTTCGCCAAAGCTAAGGTCTTAAATTCCTGTTAACACGAATTGCCGCCGCGCAGGTCGTCAGTGCGTCTTTTATCGTATTTTTTTAGAAGAAAAACAATGCAATCGAACGATCAAAGCCCATTGAAAGCTGCCGTTTGCAATCGTTAGCTGCGAGTTAATTCACGCTTATATATAAAGAAATGTGACAAAACTTTGGGAAATCGCCTAGAAGCTCACATTGCTGGTCGCGATAGACCGATAAGATGTCTGCGTCCTCTACCCAGTTAAAGCCAAACCTTGTGTGGCTCAGAAGCGTTATTGAGCCGAGACGTGAGCACGCCGCGCTCGTGTGGGTTGCGCATTTTTGTAGGTAAACAGATCTCACTGTCGGATTAATATTATGAACATACTGCTATCGATGAAACGTTTCGCTTGCTTTGCCAAAAAGGTTTTTCAGTCGATCGGAAAGTGGTGCATTCCGGCGTCAGTCACGGTGATGGTTATGATTTTGGCCGGCTGTGGCGGCAACGCCTCGACGTCCTCGTCAAGTTCCGCAAGTTCGAGTTCATCCAGCAGTTCAAGCTCCTCAAGCAGTTCCAGCTCTTCGAGCTCATCGAGCTCCTCCAGCAGTTCAAGTTCGTCAAGCTCGTCCGGAGAAGTGTGCTCGCCAAATGACAACACACCAGCGCCAATGAACGTCTCCAGAAACAATCAAGGTTCGCCGCCCGGCGGCGGTCGCGCGGTGACGATCCAAAACGACCCGACCTTATCGCGCCATACCGTATACCGCCCGGACCTGTCGGTCGATGGCAAGCTTCCTGTGGTCGCCTGGGGTAACGGCGGGTGCTCCGCAAACGGTTTGGATCAGGCAGAATTTTTAACAGAAATTGCCTCCCACGGCTATTTGGTCGTTGCCAACGGCGCGCCCAACGGCTCGGGAAGCGATCCGGATGACGGCAGTGCGTTGATTGCCGTTTTGGATTGGGCCGAGATTGAAAACTCGAGGGCCTGCAGTCAGTACTACAACAAACTGGATTACGAGAACGCTGCGGTGATGGGCTTTTCGTGTGGTGGGTTGATGAGCATAAACGCCGGCGGCGACCCGCGTCTTGCTACTGTGGTGCTAATGAACAGCGGCCTGTTTGGCCCCAACCAGAACGTCTATAACGCGCTGCACACGCCGGTCGCCATCTTCAACGGGGGGCCTTCGGATATCGCGTACGAGAACGGCGCGCGCGATTATCAGAATATTAATTCTGTTCCCATTCTGTTTGCCAATTTACCGGT
>CAZING010000013.1:4226-8749 GCA_964540505.1 uncultured Cellvibrionaceae bacterium
GTTACGCGGTCGGCGTGAAGTTACTTCCCGGGAGTTGCCCGCGTTAAGTGCGCGTCAAGCGCGCTTAACGCTTAAAATTTTGCTCCGTTCGGCAATGTGAGGGGGTTCGATCGAAACCCTTCAAGCGGCTGCCGAGCGGCGGTTCTGCCGGCTCTGTGCAGAAGAACGAAACCTAGTGGCCGAGCTTATCGAAGCCGATTGCCGACGGCATCCAGCCCCCCCCCTCATGTAGCACCGCTCATCCTCGGTGTCCCGCTTTCAGCCTCAGAGCCCAACATATCGAATGTGTGGCTGACGGGTTGTTTGGGCATATTAATTGTATGAAATGGGTGCATATGCGAGGCGCGGTTCGTTTGAACAGCAATGGGAGGTCGTTTGGCTCTGGAAATACAAGGTCTAAAAAATCGCATTTTGCGGTTACAGGAATACCGGGTTGTCCGTACTGCTATTGATATCGGCCTGCGGACGATGGATCACAGCCTACCTCTGGTGTCCTCGGGCGTCGCCTTTCATATATTTCTGTCGATATTTCCCGCGCTTGCTACCGCTTTCTCAATCTACGGCCTTATTGCCAACCAAGTCGATATCGATCAGCAAATGACGGCATTTCGCGAAGTTTTGCCGCCCGATGTGCTTGATATTCTAGCTGAGCGCGCCAAAAGTCTGGTGGCGAACCAAGATAAGACATTAACCATGGGTTTGATCTTTGGTAGCTTGATTTCCTTGTGGAGTGCCAACCGCGCTATGAAAGCAATTGCCGAGGCGCTCAATATTGCTTATGACACCCGCGAAGACAGAACGCTGTTAAAAAAGAACGCGATTACCCTCGTACTGACCTTGGTCTCCACTTTTGTGTTTATCTTTGTGGTATCCATAGTGGTGATATTGCCTGTGTTCGTGACCACCTATCTTTCGGGTTCGCCTGCAGCCTTGTTAACCACTCTTGTCAGTTGGATTATTTTTATCGGTGTTTTGTGGGCACTGTTTATGGTGCTTTACGCTTTTGCTCCGGCCCGCCGCCGGCGGCCCTGGAAGAGTCTTATGCCAGGTGCAATCACATCGGCATTGCTGGTGGTGGTGGCATCAACCGGATTTTCTCTTTATGTCGCCAATTTCGGCCAATACGACGAACAGTACGGGGCCTTGGGCGCGGTGGTGGTGACCATGTTATGGCTGTTTATAGGCTCGTTTATATTTCTTCTGGGCGCCGAGATAAACGCTGTACTTTTTAAAAATGCCAGAAGTTAGTTGACTAAAATGTATAGCTTGCGCGTTCGGATTAACGCGAGTTCACGCTTTTTCAACGCACAGATGAACGCCGACGTTGATGTCCGCATGGTCCGCTAAAAACATCCGTTCGATCCCGAATGCTGCGTCTGAAAGAAAACCAACCTAGGAGAAAAGAGAGAAGTTCGGTCATCCAAATCAACGATCAACGATCAACGATCAACGATGAACGATGAACGATGAACGATGAACGATGAACGATGAACGATGAACGACGCGATGTGATCTGCGTTTCAAACGCGCGGGCGACCCGCCCGTGGCTGCCCGGTTCTATCCTCAGTCTTCCTCGCTTGTCAGGTCGGTGAGGTTATCGAAACGAGTTCTTAACGCCTCGGCAAACGCGTTTTTAATCAGGCTGCCGACGGCCTGCCAAGAATCGATTTCAGCGGATTCGATCGAGCCTGAAATTTCGATCCGAGTGGCGACTTTATCGCTGCTCGAGTTGGTAAGAAGCGTCTTGATAAATCCCACTCCACCTTCCCAAAGCAACTGCAGAGGGTTGTCGCCTTGCTCGGCGACGTCTTGTTGCCAGCTTAGAATATTGACGTTCTCGAACAAGGGCTTGATATAACCCTCCATTTGCCCGTCTTTAGCAGTAATCTCGGCGAAAACCGAACCCGAGCCGTCTTCAAAATCTACGTTGCCATACGCTTTACTGAAACTGTTTAATTCGACCAGCGACACGTCTTCAGCCTTAAACGCGAGATCGAAATCCCCGAAGCTAAAAGGGTCAAACTTTACATGGACATTAGCGTTGGCGCCGTTTAGCAAATTCGCGGCGACCTCTGCCGTCGCCACCCGTCTTCCGTCTCTGTCTTTTACATTCGTCAGGTTAGTTAAACGGCCATTTATATCGGTTGCCTGAAGTTGGACAGGAGGCTCGGTATCGGTGTTCTGAAAGCTAAGGCGGCTGTTTACCACTTTCAGTTCGTGGAGGGTTGTAGGTATCAGGTTCTCGAACGCCGTCAGCCAATTGCCGCCTTCCCCGGATTGTCGATTTTGCTCTTTTTTGGCATCCAGGAAAGCCAACTGCGCTTCTTTCAAGGTGACGCTTACCAGCAGCGCGCCGTTTCGCAACGCTTCCCAACTCAGATACACAGAAAAGTCGCGCACCGCAAAAAACGGAATATCCCGATTACCACCTTTTCGATAGACCACGAGATCATGCAAAACATAGGTGCCCTTGAAAATTTTCAGGTCGACGCTATCCACGTGGCCGGTGTAATCGCCGATATCGGCCAACACGTACTTATTTAAATAGTGTTTCGCGAAAATAGGCGCGCTTATGTAGGCCACCAGTAATAGCACCAACAATAGCGCTCCGATGCCTGCGGTAACCCGGCGTTTCTTGGGGCGATTCATGCGCAATAGATCGACCTTTAGTTGATTGGATCGAAGGGTGTCTTCAATTGTGAATTTGGTAGTACAACTTATGTGCCAACCGCTCTCAGGCTCGCAAAGTCTTCGGTAGTCGTGTTTAAAACTATCGAGGTTCTGTGTTTGAGTGACGGCCCTGTGTTTAAGTGCCTGTCCCTGTAAGGCGTCCCAGTAAGGCGGCGAGTTCGCCGGACAAAAAATGTTGGCGCTGTTTGTAAACATGACAAAAAATTTGCAATTGACAACAGAAAATTCTACTTCATCGGAAATAGTCAACGACCCATAAAGCGCGGGCAGAGGTTTTCCGTGGCATGTTCTCTGCTTATGCCCGCTAACGATTCGCGGTTAGCCCAAGAATGTGCCGCATCTAAAAGAGCACCATAATACAGAGGCAAAATGCCAATATTTTTATTGCGCCACCATAGCATCGTCGTGCAGTCGGACGTTCCGAGGTTTCGGATAATCAGGTGCCCGTGGGCTGAATTCGATAACAGCAGCGAAGTGATAGGTAGGCGCATGCCGCGTGTTTTCGAGGCGCTTTCGGTTTGGCGGGTCATGCTTTTCGCGCTGGCGCTGCTGTTGTCTGGGTGTGCCCAAAATCCACAGAAATCGGAGACCAGCACGGCGACCGAGAACCAAAGCGAATACACCTTGGATGGGCCCTACACCCGAGGCGACGATGATGGTCCGACCGTGGTGACTTACTCAGAGTACCGCGACCCAATTCAGCCAATAAACCGGGTATTTTTCAAGTTTAATGACGTTCTATACCGTTATGCTTTGTCGCCTTTGGGTCGCGGCTACTTAAAAGTAACGCCCGAACCCATCGATCAAAGTTTGGGAAACTTCTTCAATAACTTAAGAGAGCCCTTATTCTCGATCAACCATTTATTGCAGGGCCAGTTTAAGGCGTCTGGGAAGAGCTTAGTGCGCTTGGGCGTGAATTCGACCTTAGGGCTTTTCGGGCTCTTCGATCCCGCAGACCGGTGGCTGGCTCTCGAGCGCGATAAAACCACCTTCGGAGAAACTCTGGCGACTTACGGCGTGGGCTACGGGGCCTATTTCGTGATTCCAGTTCTGGGCCCGAGCAGCTTGCGCGATGGCGCCACTATGGCGTTCGAGTACCTGGGTCACCCGGTGCATTACCTACTCGAAAGTCCAGATTCCACCGCCTATTTTGTCTTTGAAGGGTTTCACGATTTAGCCGACACCTTAAACAAATACCCCGATCTCGTTAAAGACACCGAAGACCCTTACACGTTTATACGAAATCTCTACCTGCAGCGACTGATGCGAGACGATGAGGCAGTTGTCGAAGATATCAAAGAGGGTGCGCCCGCAAAGCGGAAATAATCGCGATTGCAACGGTGTGCGGGTTGATACATCTACCGAAGAGGGTGAGTTCAATTTATGACTGTGCGTCGCTACGCGTTTATTTTTATCGTTGGTTTTGTCGCGTTTATGTCGGCGATGGCTTGGTTCGCGCAGCGTTTTGAGATCGACGCCTCAGCGGAAACGCTGCTGGTCAAAGGTAACCCGTTGTTTGAGACGGCCCAGCGCTCGAAATTTCGCTATCAGCCTTCGGAATTTATTCTGATTGCCTTCAAGCCCAACGGCGACGGTCCGCTATTCTCCAGTGAAAACTTGACCACATTGGTGCAACTGGGTGATCGGATCGAGACGCTGGATCGGGTCGAGGCAACGCGAAGTATCGCCAATGTACCCATTTTTTCGATGCTCGAATCCATGAGCGTTGATATCGATCCGAACGAAATCACCTGGGAGACTCACCGGTACAGCGCCGATGCGATGGCGCGGAACCTTCGCAACCACCCGCTTTATGAAGGGCTGCTCTTTAA
>CAZING010000013.1:8849-29809 GCA_964540505.1 uncultured Cellvibrionaceae bacterium
ATGCGATGGCGCGGAACCTTCGCAACCACCCGCTTTATGAAGGGCTGCTCTTTAACGAGGCTATGACCGCTGTATCCCTGCAAGTGGTGTTTAAGCAAGATGCCAGGCAACTTGACCTCGACCAACAGATATTCGAATTGGAGACAGAAGACCAATAGAGCGAGGCCCAACGCCAAGACCTCGAGCGCGCCAAGACCGAGAAGTCTCAACTGGATAAAAAGTTGGAGGCGACCCGCATAGATGAGATCGAACAAATCCGAGAAATGGTCGATGGATTCAGTGATAAAGGTGAATTTTATTTGGGCGGTAATAACCTCCTCGCGTTCGAGCTAATCAATATCATAAAAAGCGACCTTGTAGTGTTTGGTCTGGCCATATTGGTGATTGTTAGTATTTTGCTATTTTACTTTTTTCGCGCGTTCAGATGGCTGGTTATTCCACTTGTCTGTTGCGCCTGTAGCGTCGTCACCACCATCGGCTTGCTGGGCGCTTTAGGCTTAAAGGTGACGGTCATCTCCACGAACGTCATCGCGCTACAGATCATTCTGGCGTTGGCCATCATTATCCATTTGATTGTGCAGTACCAAGAGTTGCTCGCTGAGGGGCAATACGATTCTGAAACTGACTTGGTGCTAAAAGCCGTCAAACTGAAATTCAAACCCTGCTTTTATGCGGGGCTCACGACCTCGATCGGGTTTGGGTCGCTGATCTTCAGTGGCGTGCAGCCTATCATTAGCTTTGGTTGGATGATGGTGGTGGCCATGTTTGTCACAATGGTTGTGAGCCTGTTGTTATTTCCGGCGCTTTTATTGGTGTTTTTCCAGGATACACCCGACGTGAAGCGCCACCCTCGTATTTCAGCGACCTTGGCGTGGCTGGCAAGCATAAGCAAAAATCAGGGCAAACTTGTGGTGGTCGTCAGCACGATTGCGTTGGTGGTGGGTTTGGCAGGGTGTCTTCGACTCAGCGCAGAAACCAGTTTTTTGAATTACTTTAGCGAGTCCACAGATGTTCACCGGGAGCTCTCGTTTATCGACCAACAGTTCGGCGGCTCGACACCCTTCGACGTTTTGTACAGCGTGCCCGAGAAAGAGCAAGAGCAGGACCTTCTTCTAACCGCCGAAGCCGTTCAGAGCTTAACGAGCATTCATAACATGTTGGACGATCAAGAGGCCATCGGCAACGTCACATCCATTGCCGATTTTACGCGTATTGCCAAAACGGTAATGGGCAAGCCGTTAACCGAGTACGAACTTACCGCGCTCTATAAAACACTCGATCCGCAATTGCGTCAGGACCTGTTCGGAGATTATTACGCTCAGGGCGTTCATCAGACCCGCATTTCAACGCGCATAGCCGATACCACAGAAGGCCTCAATCGGGAAGCCTTTATAAATGAGCTTCGACAGAATATGGCAGATCTCGGCGTGTCCGAAGAAGATTACGAGTTCACGAATTTGTTTGTACTCTATCAAGATATACTGGCTCGTCTGGTGGATTCACAGTTGAAAACGATTATAATCGTTTACGCCGCCATCGCGATTGTCCTTCTGGCGGTCTTCAAGTCCTTGAAAGTGGCGTTGATTTGCTTGGTCCCTAATGCAATTGCCACGGCGCTGATAATGGGGCTAATGGGCTGGGCAGCCATCCCGCTAGATTTGATGACGCTGACCATTGCGGCGGTGGCTATGGGAATTTCAATTGATGATACGATTCATTTTACGCACCGTTACCTAGAGAGAATTGAGACCGGTAAGGGTGAACCGATTGAGGATACGTTCCTGTCGGTGGGTTACGCTTTGGTTTACACCACAATTGTCATTGCAGTCGGCTTTTCAGCGTTGATGTTCTCAAACTTTGTGCCAAGCGTGCTATTTGGACTGTTGACCTCTGTTGCCATGTTGCTGGCACTTGCCACTGACCTTAGTGTATTGCCGGTATTGCTCAAACGTTTCGTTCCTCACAAGAACAAAGCCGCAGGCTAGCAGAACGTAGAGTAAGGCGGCGTTAATGCTGATATGTAAGGGGAGGAGTGGGGTAGGCGGTGCTGCGGCTTTCTTCCAATTTATTTCGGCTCCGGTATGCACACGCGAAGCCCCTAATTAAGCCCGTTTTATCCTTCCAACCAGACTTTAGCGCTATGCTTAGGCCTAACCCAATCTTGTCGTGCTCTACCTTCCGTGCGCTTCTCCGTTCGCTGGATCTGGCCGCCCACTTTGCTCGTTGAAAAAGACAGCATACGGGACAGCCAACGGCGCCCGCCCTGCTATTTGTTGCTGATATTTGTTCAATAAGGCGAGCATTTATTTCGCGGTTGCAGTTTCGATATCCTTAACCGCGTTTTCTTAAGCAGCGTCGTCAAACGATTGGACGGGCATTTTGCGCCATCGGGCGGGTAAAAGTCGGGGCAGCAAGCGCTTACGGCTTGAGGGGGTGGCGGTAGGCGGCGGTGTTGACTGGTCGATAAAATCTATCACGGCTTCGCGCTGCACCTCCGATGGGCAAATAAATAAGTGGGCGCGTTTTGCCAAGCGACCGAGGCGCTCGCTGCTCGAGTAGCGCACTATGGGTGCCGCGAGCGTAAGACCGATAAGCACAGGCAGCAACCAAAGAAAGAAGATAGGCGCCGCGTAGAGCGTTAAGCCGCCCCATATGGTGGCCAGCGCAGAGACGGCGAAAGTGCGCTTTAAGGATTCTCGCCACGGAATAATTCGTCCGTCACGGGCCTGCGCGTTCCACGCAACTTTATGACCCAGCAAAACGCTGACCACAAAATAAGAATGGAAGAACATCATTACCGGTGCGATGAGAATCGAGAAAAGCGTTTCAACCAGAGCGCCCCAGCATAAGCGCCATGCGCCGCCGAATTGGTCTCGCCGGTGTATCAGTGAAACCGCCAGCGCCAGAAGTTTGGGCAGCAACAATAGGCCCACCGTTAAGTAAAACATTGAGTAGATCATAGGTGAGTTGTCAACGGGCCAATTCGGAAACAACTGATAGTTTGAGGTAAAAAACACGTCGGGGCTGAAAGCCCGCCAAACGGCATCAACGGTGCTTAAGGTAAGCATCAAAAGCCAAAGTAGCGTGGTGATGTAGGCAATTGCGCCGAACATAAAGTGCAGGCGGCTTACGTTGTGCAAGTCGGCGCTTTTCAATAATGCCAGGTGCTGCATATTGCCTTGGACCCAGCGCCGGTCACGAGTGGCGTAGTCGATTAAATTACTGGGTACCTCTTCATAGCTGCCCTGCAGGTTCGGCAACAAATAGACATGCCAGCCCGCGCGTCGCAATAATGCGGCTTCGACAAAATCGTGACTCAGTATGTCGCCGCTGAAAGGCCCGTTGCCTGGAATTGGTGGCAGACCGCAGCAGTCCATAAACGCGTTGATGCGAATAATCGCGTTATGGCCCCAGTAATTGGCGCTGTCGGTCTGCCAGAAGGCCAGGCCATTCGCGAGCATGGGGCTGTGCAAGACTGCGGCGAACTGTAGAAACCGGCCGAAGAACGTTTGTTGGCGAACCGGAATGGGTACGGTCTGCACGAGGGCCGCCTTGGGGTTGTCCTCAAGGGCGTAGGCCAGTTGTAGTGCGCAATCGCCGGTCATTAGGCTGTCGGCGTCCAGCACAATCATGTGGTCGTAGTAGCTGCCCCAGCGTTCGCAAAAGTCTGTAAGATTGCCCACTTTGCGGCCGGTGTTGTCGCTGCGACGACGGTAAAAGATACGTTGCGAAAGCGACGCTGGCAGCTGCTCGCTTAAAGCGTTCCAGGCGTGAGTTTCGGCGTCGATAATCTCGGGTTTTTGTGTGTCGCTTAAAAGGTAAAAATTAAAATTTTCTAGCTGACCGGTTGCCTCGATTTCGGTGAGACAGGCTTTAAAGCCCGCGATGACCCGCTGCGTATCTTCGTTGTAAATCGGCATGACCACAGCGATTTTGCTGTTCAACTTGCGGTCAGTGGCTTGGGTGCGCAAGCGTCGCCCGAGATTAAGGGGGTCAATTTGAAAGAGTTCAAGCACAAAGCCGATCATTGCGTTCCAGAATGAAATCACAATCCACGCGAAGGTCACAGCGAATAACGCCAACAGCGACATTTCCAAAAGCGTCAGCCCGTCGGAAAGTAGAATCCGCGTCATTACCGTGATACCTGCGATGCTGGTCGAAGATGCGAGCAGAAAAAACAACGCTCTTCGCCAGAATTTAAACCGCGCCTTGATCACCCAACTGGCAACATGTGCTTGCGCGCGCTCTGTTGAATCAGTTGACTGATTTTGAAGACCAGACATAGTTCCATACCTCGCTTATGCGCTTGCCGCGCAAGGTTAAATACAGACGTAAATCAACGATCTCTTTATCACTGCTGTCGAGCCTGAAGCTCACGCGCCAGCCGCGTTGATTGGGAATTTTTATGATGTTGATGTCGGATACTTTACCCGCAGAAGAGCTGAGCTCGACATCCATTGGAATGTCTTTGGCAAGCTGATTAATGGCAACGCCAGAGAAGTCGACCAGAAAGCGTCGGCTGCTTGGCGGCAGGTTCTCCGAGCTGCCCGGTAGTGCCGCCCAACTGTTTCCTGTTCGCGTGATCTGCGCGAGCCCCGGAGCGCCGAAATCGCTACCAACGCTTGTCAGGCTGTAATTAATACTTAAGGAGTTGCCCTTCTTTAAAGGGTTCTCTGGTACCCAGTAAGCCACTATGTTGTCGTTGGTTTCCGAGTTTGTTGGGATCTCCACCAGTTCCACCCGGCCGGGGCCCCAATCGCCCTCGGGTTCGACCCAAAGGCCCGGCCGGGCTTGGTAGGCTGCGCCAATATCCTGGTAGTGATCAAAATTATCGTCTCGTTGCATTAAACCGAAACCGCGAGGGTTGGTGTCGGAAAGCCCCACTATGCGCAATTGTGGCGGGTTGGAAAGCGCGCGCCAGATCCATTCGCCAGCTTCGGTATGCATCAAAAGACCATCGGAGTCGTGAACCTCTGGTCGGAAGTCGTCCGGCGGTCTGACACTGTTTTCACCGTGAAGAAACATGCTGGTCAGTGGCGCTATGCCGAGCTTCTTGACGTCTTCACGAGCGAACATTTGGGCGTTGACCTTTAATTCACTGGGCATCCCGGGGGTCAGTAAAAACCGAAAGGCTCCGGTCAGGCTCGGGCTGTCGAGCAACGCAAAAATATAGAATTCCGAGTCGCCGGTATTGGGTGTTAACAGCCAAAATTCCGAGAAACGAGGAAATTCCTCGCCGGAAGCTTCGGCGGTATTGACGGCTACGCCTCGCGCCGACAGCCCAAAGGTTTGGCCGATGCTGAGCAGCCGAAAATATGAAGCGCCTTGAAACGCGAGCACCTCATCCTTGTAGTCGCCCGTGTTCATCGGGTAATGCACGCGGAATCCGGAAAAGCCCGCCTGTTCAAACTGCTGGCCCTTTAAAAACTCTGCGGGCTTATCGTAAATAAAGCTGTCGGTAGAGAAGGGCAGGTTACGTATCGTGCCCTCGCGGGCGACCAAGTTTATCTTTACCGGCGAGGTGAAGATAAAACCTGGGTGAAACGGCTGAATCTCGAATAGTGCCTGGTCTCGCCACACCGCTCGATCCGGGTCGAAGCGGATGGCTCGATACTGATCGTAGTTGAGCTTGGCTAAGGTCTCTGGGGTCGCGTCGGTGCCGGGGTTGTAACCTTGCTCGGCCAGACTTCGAGCACGCTCTCGGACGGTATCGAAGATTACGTCCTGCGCAGCGCGTACGATAGGGGGTGGTTCGGGTGCTGCCGGGTCTTGCTGGGCGAGGGCTTGATGAGCTGTGCTCGGCATGCCAACCATCGCCAAAACCAAAATTAACTGCCTGATTTTCATACTGTGCTCTCTACTGCTTAAAGGACATCGCGAATTTCTGCACTCTGATAAGCGAGGCGTCGACAAGCGTTCGACAGCCAAATGAGCAAAGTGAAACCCTCTTGATCGCGCCTTTAGTGGTCTAATTTTCAAAGAGGTTCCGCCGATGATATTTACAGCTAAAGCAATATATTTGCCATGTACGAACTCCGCGCAAACAGCGAATCTACGGCGATGCGCGCGGGTGCACATTGACGGTTGGCGGGAAATGGCGTTAAGGCTTGTAGAATTTACCATGCGTCTGCACACCGTTTTGCTGTGGTTGTCGGCGATCGCAGCGAATGGGAAACTTGAAGCGGAAGGGGCGTGTCAGACTTTAATAGCCCGACACGGGGGCAGCTTTAAAAACGAGGTAAATGCCAAGGGTATAGGGAGGTGAGCATGGCTGACGGGATAGACAAACTACCGCTGTTTACCAGCGCGGCATTAATAAACGGCGAATGGCTCGACGAGGGCGCGCAAGGAAGGTTCAGCGTAGTCAATCCTGCATCGGGCGAAACGCTTGCAGAGGTGCCGGCACTCGGCGCCGACCAGGTCGACCAGGCGATTGCAGCGGCGTTTAACGCCGCCTCGCAGTGGCGACAAACCCCGGCGGGCGAACGCGGCAAGCGCTTGCACGCGCTCGCCCGGCGGATGCGGGAAGAGCGCGGACAGCTCGCCAAGATCATGGTGGCAGAACAAGGTAAGCCATACAAGGAAGCGCTCGGTGAAGTGGCCTACGCGGCGAATTATTATCAGTGGTTTGCGGAAGAGGCGGTGCGTCATTACGGCGACATTATCCCCGCGGCCAACGCCGACCAAACCATTCTTGTGCATAAAGAGCCGGTGGGTGTCTGCGCATTTATTACCCCCTGGAATTTTCCGTTGGCGATGTTGGCGAGAAAGGCCGCGGCAGCCTTCGCGGCTGGCTGCACTGTGGTGGCCAAGCCGTCGAGCCTGACCCCGCTTAGTGCCTTGGCGATGGCGAAGCTTGCGCTGGAGGTTGGCTTTCCCGCAGGCGTTTTTAATCTGATCACAGGCGACTCAACGCTTATCGGCCAGCAGTTATGCAAAGACCCGCGCATCGCCAAACTCAGTTTCACAGGTTCCACCGCGGTTGGCCGCGACCTCGCCAGCCAATGCGCCCCCGACTTTAAACGGCTGAGCCTAGAGCTTGGCGGCAACGCGCCGTTTATTGTGTTCGAGGACGCGGACATTGACCGTGCGGTGCAGGGGCTGATCGCAGCGAAGTTTCGCAACAACGGGCAAACCTGCGTCTGTGTGAATCGTCTGTTTGTTCAGCAAAGTATTTACCAGCGCTTTGTCGCCGCTCTCGCAAAAGCGGTGGCGGCTTTGAAAGTGGGCGATGCTTACGATGAACAAACGGACCTCACGGTTTTGATCAACGATCAAGCGGTCGAGAAATTCAATCACCACCTACGCGACGCTTTGGCCAAAGGTGGCCGCAGAGTGCTCGGGGGCGAAGCGGAATCGAGAGTCGCAAAACCAACGCTGATTGACCAGGGTTCGGTCGATATGGTGCATTGCCAGGAGGAGACCTTTGGGCCACTGCTGGTCGCGATCGCGTTTGTGGACGAACAGGATGTCATCGCGTTTGCCAACGACACACCCTACGGCTTAGCCGCGTACTTCTATTCGCAAAACCTCGCTCGTATCAAACGGGTCAGCCGCGCGCTGCAGGCGGGTATGGTGGGCGTAAACGAGACGGCCATATCCAACGTGGCGGCACCTTTCGGTGGCCTGAAGCACTCGGGTTACGGTCGGGAGGGCTCCAAATACGGTCTCGACGAGTACACGGAATTAAAATACGTACTGCTCGGGGTGTGATTTGTGCGTCTGGCGGCGGGTGCATTCTTTTAACCAGGCGAAGGCCGCGCAAAAACCCGCCCATAGAGCGCAAAAATTCCGGGCCGCGCGCTTTTGACCCTTCGCGCGTTGGAACTTGGCCGCCCCGGGGCGACAATTGGCATTGAAATATGACGTCGAGCAGATCGACTGATACAATGCGCAGCCAAATTCGCGGGTGCGGCTGCTGCAGTCTCCTGACCCAGCCGAGCCATATGGCCTGGGCTGTGGCCGTATCCCTCAAGCAAAATATATGACGATAAGGCAGAGCCGCCACGTGACCAATAACATTGCATTTTCAAAAGTTTGGCTGGTATTGATGCTTTTTTTGGTGTCGGCAGCGAGCGCAGCACCGGTTATCATTCCGGCGCCGCCGCAGTTGGCCTCAGAGGCCTACCTGCTGATGGACGCGGCCACCGGCGAAATCTTAATTGAAGAAAACGCCGACCTTCAGCTGCCCCCGGCAAGCTTAACCAAAATGCTGACCAGCTACGTAGTCACCGATGAAATTCATCGCGGTAAGCTGAAAGAGACCGACACAGTGCTGATCACCGACGACGCCTGGCAGCGGGGCGGTTCCAAAAGCGGCAGTTCGACCATGTTTCTGGATCCGCGAACGCGGGTCTCGGTGATCGATCTGTTGCGCGGGGTTATAGTGCAATCGGGCAACGACGCGTCCATCGCGCTGGCGCAACACTTGGCCGGCAGCGAAGATGCGTTCGCTGACGTGATGAACCAATACGCGCAACTGCTGGGCATGACCAACAGCCACTTTGTCAATTCCACGGGGTGGCCAGCTGAGAACCATCATTCGACCGCCCGCGACTTGGCGATTCTCGCCCGAGCTGTGATCAACGACCACCCCAAATACTACGAGCTGTACGCCGAGAAGTACTTCTCCTATAACGGCATCAACCAGCCGAATCGCAACCGCCTCCTGTTTCGCGACCCATCGGTGGATGGCCTGAAAACCGGTCATACCGAGGCAGCAGGTTTTTGTCTGGTAGCCTCCGCGAAGAAGCAGAATATGCGCCTTATCTCGGTGGTGCTGGGTGCTAAAACCGATGAGTCTCGCGCGGTGGACAGTCAGAAATTGTTGTCTTACGGGTTTCGCTACTACCAAACGCACCCGCTTTATAAAGGCGGCGAGACCTTAAGCACCGCCAAAGTATGGAAAGGCGAAGCCGATGAAATCTCGCTCGGCTTGCTCAAAGACGCGGTGATTACCATTCCGCGCGGCGGCAAAGACCAGCTCTCTGCCGAGATTCGTGTCGACAGCGTGATCCAAGCACCCATCGAAACCGGACAAGTGCTTGGCGAGTTGGTGGTTCAGCGCGAAGGGGAAATCGAATTTAAAGCGGATTTAGTGGCCCTTGCGCCCATAGCCGAGGCGGGCTTTTTCGCGCGGCTTTGGGACTCTCTGGTGATGTTTGTGAGCGGGTTTTTTAAATAGATGAGCGCCCAGCAACCGCCAAAAATTGAATTTCCCTGCGAGAATTATCCCATTCGGGTAATGGGCGTTGCCGGTGACGACTTCCAAAGGTTTGTGCTTGAAGTCTTTGAGCGCCACGCGCCGGGTTTTGACCGCTCGAAAGTTCAGGTTCGGCCGAGTCGAAAAGGCAGCTATGAGTCGGTGACGGTCACCATTGTGGCGACGGGCACGGCTCAACTGGAGGCGTTGTTTGAAGCGCTGAAAGCCAATTCGTCCGTAAAAATGGTGCTTTAAGCGGGGTCCGTAGTCTGCAGCAAAGGGGTGCTGACGCGGTTCAATCGAGGTATGTTTGAAACAGAGGCTGGCCTAGTGGGCCATGCAGAAAGTTAGGTAATTGGCCGCTGCGCCAGGGTGTTCATCCCGGCGTTGGCAAAGCTTGAATAGGCCACTAGAGCTGCGCTTGCCCGCCCTGACATGAACGCGCGGGCTATGCGTCTTAGTTACCTAACTTCCACTAGCGATAGCGACAGGCGCCGGCCCTGTGTACCCTATGGCCAGGATGGCGCTTGAGTTAGAGGTTGTAAAGAATACGTGTCCGCGCCACCCATAATCGTTCGCCACCTCGGCAGTCAGCTGTATCGGCCTGTGTGGCAGCAGATGCAAGCGTTTACCGCAACCCGAACGGACAGTACGCCCGACGAGCTCTGGTTTGTAGAGCATCCGGCCGTGTTTACCCAAGGGCAGGCGGGTAAGGCCGAGCACATCCTCAACCCCGGCGATATCCCGATAGTGCAAACCGATAGAGGCGGGCAGGTGACCTTTCACGGGCCGGGGCAAATGGTGGTTTACCCACTATTGAACCTAAAGCGCCTAGGCCTTGGCGTTCGGGAGTTTGTCAGTGTGCTCGAACAAAGTGTTATCGAAACACTGGAGTTCTGGGGCATTGCCGCCACGGCGCGCAAGCAGGCGCCCGGTGTCTATGTCGGTGAGCGAAAAATCGCGTCTTTGGGGCTGCGCGTGCGACGCGGTTGTTGTTATCACGGCCTAAGTTTAAATGTGACCATGAATCTCGAACCTTTCTCGAGAATAAACCCCTGTGGGTATAATGACCTCGAGGTGACCGATCTTCAGGCGCTTGCCGACTGCCGTGTGACCGTCGATGACGTTAAGCCTCGTTGGCTTTCTCAATTCTTCCGCCTGAGCGGGCTCAGACCATTGGATTACAGCAGTTAATATGAGCGATCAATTACCGGTAAAACGTTCCCAACGCTTAAAGTTAGGAGAAAAGCTGCGCGACGCTGACAAGGTCGAGCGCATTCCCGTCAAAGTCATCGCCACCGACCAGTTATTGCGCAAACCCGATTGGATCCGCATTCGGGTGGCGGCAAATCCCGAGGTGGATCGCATTAAAAAACTGTTGCGCAAAAACCGCCTTGCCACGGTCTGTGAAGAAGCCAATTGCCCGAACCTGAGCGAGTGTTTTAGTGGCGGCACCGCCACCTTTATGATCATGGGCGATATCTGTACGCGCCGCTGCCCTTTTTGCGACGTTGGCCACGGCAAGCCCAAACCGCTGGATACCGACGAACCCGTCAACCTCGCGAACGCCATTGCCGAGCTCGGCTTAAAATATGTGGTGATCACTTCGGTTGACCGAGACGATCTTCGCGACGGCGGCGCGGGCCATTTCGCCGACTGCATTCGCGAGGCGAGGGCGCAAGCGCCCCATCTGCAAGTGGAAGTGCTGACGCCGGATTTTCGTGGGCGCATGGACATCGCCATCGATATTCTTGCGGCCGAACCGCCCGATGTTTTCAATCACAACTTAGAAACGGTGCCACGTTTGTACCGCGAGGCGAGACCGGGCGCCAATTACAAATGGTCGCTGAACCTGTTGAAAAACTACAAGGCACGCAAACCCGAAGTGCTGACCAAGTCGGGTTTAATGGTTGGGCTTGGGGAAACCCGCGAAGAGATCGAGGCCGTTATGGTGGATATGCGCGAGCACGACATCGACATGCTGACCATAGGCCAGTATTTACAGCCCTCGCGCGACCACCTTGCGGTGCGCCGCTACGTCGAGCCTGCGGAGTTTGACGGCTATGCAGCGCTTGCCAAAAAGCTCGGCTTTACCCACGTGGCCTCGGGACCCTTGGTTCGGTCGTCTTACCACGCCGACAAACAGGCGCACGGCGAAATCGTAAAGTAAAACGCTGGCAAGCAGCGACGTCTCGCGCCTACTCCTTTGGGCTTGCGTGTTAGCGCAGGCCCACTTGTGACCTAGTGCACAGTTTCGCCATCGGCGTCGCCAGTTATCTGGGCAGCCTTCCATTTATCCCGCCTTCAAAGCCGACCCGCCCCAGAATGCCATACTGAACGCAGCGATCCGTAACCGGCGATTTCTTAAGGTATGTCATGAGCAAGATGCATTCACAAACCGGCTTCACCCTTATCGAACTGATGACGGTTATAGTGATTGCCGCGATTATTTTCAGTATTGGCATTCCGTCTTTCGACCACATTATTAAACGCAATAACATTGAAGGCATGCAGATGAAACTCGCCAGTTCGGTGTCCACCGCCCGGACCGAGGCGGCGTCGCGCAACGTTCTTGTGAGTATGTGCGCGAGCAACACCGCCAGCAGTTGTGGCGGCGATTGGAGCGACGGTTGGATCAGCTTCGAAGATCGCGATGGCAACGGCGAATTCGATGTCGGCGACACACTGATTGACGTTTACGAACACACCAACCGCTACACCTACAGAGCGACAGACAGCGACGAAAATGCCGTTTCTCGCCTGACCTTTTCATCCCAAGGGTACATGAAGGGCTCGCCGGCGACTCTGTTCACGATTTGTGAACCGGACGGCGAGGCAAGCTACGCGCGCGGTATTTACGTCAGCGGCAGTGGCCTGATGGTTAAAACCGTCGACGGCGTCGACTCGGATAATACGCACGACAATCCATTCGATGCAGAAAATGGCGACCCGAAAGACCTGAGCTGTTCCTGATATTTGCCCACGAGATCTCGTAAGGTATGGAATGAAACAACAAGGCTTCACCCTGATTGAGGTATTGATGGCGTGCGTGGTGCTGGCGATTCTGGCGGCCGTGGCGTTTCCGTCTTATCAAAATTCCGTGCAGAAAACCCGGCGGGCTGAAGCCGTGGAGGCGCTTACCAAAGCGGCGAGCATGCAGGAGCGACACTTCTTTAAAACCAATCAATACACCCACAACACAGCCGATCTCGGCGGCGAGTCCAGCGCGGCCGGCCACTACGCCATCAGTGTGCTGGCAAGCTCCGAGGACTGCCCCATCACGGCCTGCTATAGCATAGTCGCCTCGGCGCAGGGCGCACAGGCGAAAGACACTCGATGCGGGCGCCTGTCGATTGACCACACAGGCAGAAAGCGCAGCTTCGACACCGGGCAATCGCCCCCCGCGGACAACACTTCTACGGGTGACTGCTGGTAGCCCAACCGGCCGCTCACTCTCTTGTATTTTTTATCCAATTAACGTGTTAATCAGATAGCGCTGCGCATTTTTTGTTTGTGCTTAAGCGCTTTTGAAAAACGACGCCTCGCGATGCCAAGGCGCCGTTTGCATCTTATTGGCTTTAAATATTTCTTTTGCGTTTAGCGGCTCTAATTAACGCCGCCATGCCATAAAATTTTCATAAGTTTCAAACTGTGATACAGCTCCCAAACCGCTCTCCGTTTGTCGTCCTTAACACCCGTACAGCCCAGGCGCGGCGCGGGTTTGAGACGCTTATCGGGTGGTCGCACCCGCTGGTCATAAGGCATGGCACAGAGCGTTTAGCTTGCCTATTTTTAAGTTACCGAAATTTGTTTAATGAGCGGCGAGGATGGAAATGAATAGGCGGCCCGAAACACAGAAAGGTACAACGCTACTGGAAATGATGATTGCCTTGTTTGTGTTGGCGATTGGCCTGCTGGGCGTGCTTTCCATGCAAATCAAATCCATGCAGTTTAATCAAAGCTCCTACTACTACACTCAGGCGGTTTATCTCGCCAACGATATTCTTGAGAACATGCGCTCCACCCCCGAAACCGCAGAAACCTATTTACTGGGGCTGGCCGAGGCGGACCCGGTGGCCGCGGTCGACTGCGAAGTTTCCGGGGTTGTTTGCACGCCAGAACAAATGCGCAACTTCGCGCTAGCGCAGTGGCGCGAAAATATCGCAAGTACTTTGTCGCACGGGCGCTCGTCCATATCGAACAACGGCGATTTTTTCACGATTACCGTCCAATTCGACGATAGCCGCAGCCAGGCAACAGGCGAAGAGGGCGCAAGTTTAGCGGAGTACGTGTTGGTGACGGAGATTTAACCCGATGAACAATCGAACCCGCGTGCAAGGTGCCCGACAGGCCGGTATCTCTATCATTGAACTGTTGATCTCGTTGATCATCAGTATGGCGGTGGTGGCCGGTGCAGTCCAAGTGGTCGCCTCGAGCAAGCGCAATTTTATGGATCAAGATGAAGTTACTTTCATCCAGACCAACGCGCGCTACGCGCTCGATCTGATTGCCAAAGACGTTCGTATGGCAGGTTACGCAGGCTGCGCGACGAAAACGGCTATGGATATCGCCAACTCACTCAATTCAAATTTCGACGGCTACGTGTCGCTGCAGGGTCTTCAGGGTTTTGAAGGCGAGATCAACAACAACGCGTTTCCGGCCGACTTTAAAGATCAGGTGAAAGCGGATACGGATGCAATTTTAATTCGTCGTGCCAGCGACGAAAACGAACTGGACGTTAAACAACACAACGCCAGCACGGCGACCATCAATTTTTGGCAGAGTCATGAGTACGACAATGGCTCGGTGCTTATGATTGCCGATGCCAGTTGCCGTCATGTCGGGCTTTTTCAAGCAAGCGGCGCCAGTCCGTCCAGCATCGACCATATCATGGGTGGCAGCACAGAAAACTGTACAAACGTTATCAAAGGCGACTTTGCCTGTGATGTCAGTTGCACTGCGAACGAGTGTGGCGGCGCTACCGCGGCGGCCGGCAATTACGGGGTCGGTTCGAAGGTTATGGGTTTTATAGCCCACGCGTATTTTATTGGCGAATCCAGCGTGTTGCCGGGGATGCCGGCACTTAAGCGCCAGGCGCTGGCAAAAAGCGGCGCGCCGGTTACCGCCACAGAAGAGCTGGCGGTAGGCGTTGAAGATATGCAAATTCTCTATGGCGTCGACAGCGACGGTGACGGCGCGGTGGACCAATTTCGAAAAGCCAGCGATATGGATCTCGATGGCGACGGCCATATCAGGGATGCCGACTGGGCCCGGGTGATGTCGGTAAAAGTGAGTTTGGTGTTCCGCTCCCAAAACCCCGTGTTGCCTCAGGCGCAAACCAAAACGTTTGCGGGCAAAGACTACAACGATCGATATATGCGTCAAGTCGTGAACTCGACCCTGCGCATCCGCAACAGAGGCTGAGATATGCGCACTGAATACAGGTTGGCAGGGAGGCAGGGCGGCGCGGCTTTGATTGTGAGCCTGATCATTCTCGCGGTGGTGACGATTCTTGGCGTTTCCAGCATGAGTTCATCGAACACCGAGTTGAAGCTCGCCGCGAGTATGCGCGATCGCGGCGTCGCGTTCGAGGCGGCCGAAGCGGCCTTAGCCATAGTCGAACAAAACCTCGCCGACCATCCGCCTTCGCGCTCGGATTTGCTTAGCACTTGCACGGGCGGCAATTGCTTTAACAACAGTTGCAATAGCGGTCTTTGTTTTGACGGCGACAACCAGGACGGCTATTCAGAGTTCGAATGTCAGGTTGCCAATCATGCCGGTTCCGCGAAAAGGGTCACTTTTTGGAGCGATCCGGCGCTCGATGTTTGGAACACTGAAAACCGCCATAAAGAAGTTAAGGTCGACAGCGTCACGACCCCGGTGAAATACATCACCGAATTTCTTTGCTATGTCGCGCGCGATGACATGACCCCTTTCTCTGCAGTGCCCGATGAAAGCAATAACGGCGCGCCGCTCTTTCGCATCACCGTGCTCGCCCTAGGCAACGGCAATCGAGCGTCGGTGGCATTGCAGTCGACCTACAAAGTTCTCAACGGACACTGATCAGCCAGGTGAATCTATGAAAACGGACAATATATTCAGAACCCTGAAGCCTTATGGTGTCCTCGCGAGTGCGCTTTTTGCGTGCGTGGCAACCATGCGGGTTTTCGCCGCACCAAGCGTCAGCGACTTCGAGGCGGTGCCGCCCTTGCTCGCCGAGAGCGCGGCACCTCTTGTGATGCTGGCTTTGTCGAGAGACCACCAACTGTTCTATAAGGCGTTCACCGATTACGACGACCTTAATAACGACGGTTTACCGGATACCACTTACATCAACGCGATCGACTACGAAGGCTATTTCGACAGCTATAAATGCTACGCCTACAGTATCGCGAAGGGGTATTTCGAGCCCGTGGCCAACACCAGCACCAAATATTGTAACCGGGCCGCGAACAACCAATGGAGCGGCAACTTTTTGAACTGGTCGTCGATGACCCGAATCGATGAAATACGAAAAGTGCTTTATGGCGGCAAGCGTTATAACGAGTCTCTTTACGCGTCGATCACGGTATTGGAGCGCAGCATTCTGCCCAACGATGCGCACAGTTTTGCGAAGTATTACAACGGCACAGACCTTGCCGACTTAACCCCTTTTGGCGACAACACGAGCTCCCACGCATCGGTGCCCACCGGCAAGTCGAAAAACCAAAAATCGGGGCTTACTATTTGCAATACCACAGTCAACACCGACAAGACCACCAATAATTCGAGCAGAGTGACCGCGCCGCCGCTGATGCGGGTGGTCGCGGGCAACTACCATTTGTGGACGGCTAACGAGCGCTGGCAATGTCGGTTTTCGGAAGAAAAATCCGCGGCGAACAACAACTCGTCTTCTGCGACCGGCATCTACGCTGCGCCCAGCAACCCCAGCCGAGACAAAGCGGCGGCGCAACGCGACGGTACCCTGGTCACCGACTATGTCGCTCGGGTGCAGGTCTGCAAGCCGGATTTGATCGGCACCGAGGACTGCAAACAATACCCCGATGGCACCTACAAACCTGTGGGCATATTGCAAAAGTTCGGCGACCTCGGGCAAATCAAGTTCGGTTTGATGACCGGCACTTACAAGAAAAATAAATCCGGTGGGGTGCTTCGCAAACAGATTAGCCCCATCATTGATGAAATCAACGTGGCCACCAACGGTTCGTTTATCACAGGCGTCGGCGGCATCATCGAAACCATCGACCGGTTTCGTATCGCCAACTACAATTACAATGACGGTATGTACAACGACTTGGATAACTGCGCCTGGGGCAAGGCCAATTTCAGCGAGAGCGCCGGTGGTTCCTGCACCAACTGGGGCAACCCCTTTTCCGAAATTCTAATGGAATGTTACCGCTATTTTGCCGGCGCGAAGCCAACCCCTGCGTTCGCCGCCGACGACAGCACCATCATTCCCGGTCTCGGCCGCGAGACCACCTGGAAAGTGCCGCTCGACTCGGACAATATCTGTGCAAATTTGAGCGTCATCGCGTTTAACGCCAGCACCAGTTCGTACGATTCAGACGGTCTGGCAGGCTTCGCCGATTTGAACCCCAAAGGCGGGGCAACGGCTAAATCCATGACCGATAAAGTCGGCGATGGCGAGGGCATCACCGGCGGCGCTGGCGTTAAAAAGTTTTTTGTAGGCGAGCACGGCGAAGACAAGAACCAGCTGTGCACGGCCAAGAGCATTACGAGCCTTGGGGATGTGCGCGGCACCTGTCCCGACGCGCCGCGACTCGGCGGCTCTTACCAGGTGGCGGGGCTTGCCTACCACAGCAAAACCAACGATATCCGTGCCGATTTGGAAGAAGACCAAGTGGTGCAAACCTACGGCATTACGCTTTCCCCCGCAGTGCCTAATGTGACCATTCCGGTGCCGGGCGCCGACGGCAAGGTGGTGCGTATTCTGCCCGCGTGTCGCACCAAGTTCAGCGATACCGAGGAAGGCAACTGCGGTTTGGTGGATTTCAAAGTTGTCCAGAATTACGAGCCCGCCAGCTACCCTTGGACGTATCAAGGGTCGTTCTATGTGAACTGGGAAGATACCGAACAGGGCGGTGATTACGATATGGATATGTACGGCATGGTGCACTATAAAATCAACGCGACGACCATAAGCATAGAAACCGATGTGATAGACGAGTCGACCCCTTATAGAATGGGCTTCGGTTTTGTCGTCAGCGGCACCACCAACGACGGCTTTCACGTCTATTCGGGAATTCACGGTTATAGCGACTACGGTTGTAACAACTGTCAAAGAAGCAATGCCGCAAAAGGCGCATCATTTCAGATCGGTGCTTCGTCCGCGAGCCTGCTAGAGCAGCCGCTTTATTATGCGGCCAAATGGGGCGGCTTTACGGATGTCGACGGCGACGGCACGCCCAACCTCCAAAGGGAGTGGGACCAGCGCATAAATGCCACAGGTGCGCTCGGCTCTGACGGGCTGCCGGATTCCTACTTTTACGCCGTCAACCCGAAACTGTTGAAATCTCAATTGACCGCCATTCTGGTCAGTATTCTCGACCGCACCGCCTCCGGGACCTCCGCCGCGGTGGTGACCAACACCGGTACAGGAGAGGGCGCGCTCTACCAGGCGCTTTATAACCCGCGCTTTGCCAGCGCCAACGGTATTGACGCGGTGAGTTGGGTGGGCACATTAAACGCTTTGTTCATCGACAGTTGGGGGAATCTGCGCGAGGATAACGCCGCACCCAAAGGTCAACTGACCGCGGCCGACAGCATAGTCGAGGTATTCTACGACGCGGTCACCCAGAAGACGCTGGTTCAGCGGTATCAGCTCAGCGGCGACGGCAGCAAAGGCGCGGCCGTGGGCAACCCGCTGGATGTCTCGGAAATTCGCCCCATTTGGAGCGCCCGCGAAGCACTGGGCAAAGTCAGCAACTATAAACTTCAGCGCGCGTCCTACTCAGACTCCGCCGCTACAGGCCGTTATATCCTCACCGCTGTGGATCAAGACGGTGACGGCCAGATTAACGCCACCGACGGGCTCGAGGAAGCGCTAGACTTTACCGCCGATTACTTTGACCCGGGCTACGAGAAGCCCTGGTACCGTCTGCTTGGCCTGGAGCCATCGCGTGCCGCAGAGGCGCCCGATTTGGTCAATTATATTCGCGGCGAGCCGGTCGCCGGTTACCGCAATCGACGCATCGATATCGATGGCGACGGCACGCTCGACCCGGTGCTGCTTGGCGATATTATTAACTCCTCGCCCTTGGCGGTTGGCAGACCGAACAGCGCCTACGATTTGACCTTCGCCGACGATACCTATCGCGAATTCCGTCAAAAGTACCAACAACGCAGGCAAATGGTGTACGTGGGCGCCAACGACGGTATGTTACACGCGTTTAACGCGGGCTTTTTTGATTCGAAAACCTACAAATACGAACTGTCGTTGAACGGCGAAACCGCGCACCCGCTGGGGGCGGAGCTCTGGTCTTACGTGCCTTACAACCTGCTGCCGCACCTGCAGTGGTTGGCAGCCGAGGACTACCCTCACGTCTACTACGTCGACGGCTCGGCCAAGCAATACGACGTGAATATCTTCAAAGACGATGCCGTACACCCCAATGGCTGGGGTACGATTCTTGTGGTGGGTATGCGCTTTGGGGGCGGCGAGTTCGCGCTGGACCCCGACAGCGACTTCGACGGAGATTCAGCCGATGACATTCGTTTGCGCTCCGGGTTTATTGTTTTGGACATCACCGACCCCGAATCGCCGCCGAGCGTTGTTGCCGAAATCACCCACCCCGATCTCGGTTTCACCACCGCGGAACCGGCGCTTGTAAAATTCCGCGAGGCCAACCCCAAAACCGGCACCTACGAGGAGCCCGTAAAGAATGAATGGTTCTTGGTGTTCGGCTCGGGCCCCGCGGGCGGCACCGACCTTGACCGGCAGACCGCTTTGCGACGGGCCGAGAGTTCGAAATCGGCGAAACTGTTTGCGTTCGATTTAAAAGACAAAACCTTGGAGATGATCGATACCGGGGAAACGGCAAGCTTTGTCGGCGGCATTGAAGCGGTCGACTGGGCGCGCAACTATAAAACCGACGCGATCTATTTCGGCACCATTGGCGGCACGGTCGATGCGCCCAAAGGCAAGCTTAAACGAGGGCTGTTGAGTTTGTCAGGGGGCGGTCTTAATATCGATATTTCCGACCTGATGGACCAGAGTTCGCAACCGTTTAGCGCCACACCGCTTACCGTAAGATCGCGCACCGGCGAGTTTTGGGTGTATGCGGGCACCGGCCGGTTCTTTGTTGTCGAAGACAATTTCACCGACGATCTTCAGTCCTACTACGGCATTAAAGACCCGAAAACCGGCAGCCTGCCTGCTGGCACAACCGTTAACAAAGTGGACCTGATCGACACCACCGACATTCGTGTGTTCACCGACGGCTCAATCGAATCTCGCACGGCACCTGAAGCGGCGATAATGCTTGGGTCACCGTCGGTTGAAGCTAAGACATTCCAGGATGTATTAAAGGCGGTTGAAGCCACCGACGGTTGGACCTTTGACTTTACTCGGGAGCGTTCGCGCAATATTACCCAGGCTGTGGTCTCGGACCAGTCTTTGGTATTTACGGAATACCAACCGAGCGGTTTGAAATGTCAGCCTGAAGGTTTTGGCTTTCTCAACGCCCGACATCTTCAGGCGGGTATACCCGGCGCGTTCGCGCCGCTTGGTACCAATCCAGGTAACACCAATGGCGACGGCGCCGAGGAGGTTCGAAGCAGCGAGGCCCTGGGCTTGGGTAGCCCTTCGGCGCCGAGCATTTACCAGCGCGGTGACGGTGAAAAAGTGGCGGTGGTGCAAAGCTCCACCGGTCAGGTGGCCGACGCCGTCATTGCTACAGGCGACACCGAAGGCGCGCGCGAATCTTGGCGCGAGCTTTTGATTGACTGGGAACAGTAGCCCGTCGCCATTGGGGCAGGGACGCCGAAACCCGATTGCTTTCCAGCGCGTCGCGCGATAAAGGTAAAATGCATACGAATGAAAGACCATCACGGTTATTCAGTGGTTGAGTTATTGCTGGTAGCGTTGACAGTGCTACTGCTGGTGGCCATTATTTACGCGAGCTTTCGCGACGCCGTGATGGTCGAGCGCCGGGCGCTTGCGCAACAGGCGCTAATGACCAGTGCGGGCTTGCAAGAGCGTTGGTTTATGAGGCTTTACGAATACGCCGGGCGTATCGATGACGTCGGCGGCGCGGGTGCCGCGGGGCAGCATTATATTCTGCGAGTGACCCAAGACCCTTGCGGCGACACCAGTTGTTATACCGTGGTGGCTACCGCAATAGGTAAACAAACAGAGGACCACGAATGCGAAAAGATGTCCGTTAACAACATGGGCATCCGACGCGCGACAAATAAAAGCAACGAAGACACCACGAAGATTTGCTGGGAACATCAAACCTGATATTGCGCCTGGGCGAGCGCTAAGTTCAAAAATGGCGCGCACCGCGCCGGCAACGCCTGCTCGGCGGCCACTTAGCGTTTTTTTAAGTGGCCATCGTTGGCATTGACAATCGCTTACTGTGGCCGATCATCACTTCCCGCTTGGCGGATTCGACCCCGAACCCGCGCCCGTCAGAACACCTGCAAGATAACCACAGTGCCTGGAAATTGCGACACTTGCGTGCCGTTTGGATTCCAACATAGGCGCTTTAGTGGTAAGGTTGCTGGCTTCTTTTTG
>CAZING010000014.1:0-16470 GCA_964540505.1 uncultured Cellvibrionaceae bacterium
TTAACCCGGTGACACGCTGCGGTTGCGTTCCTTTATTAGGAAACCCGGAAAAGCTTAAAAGTACTCTCAAAAACCTTCGAAGCCTTGGCAATTCTACCTCTTTTAACCGCGCGGAATAGGGTAATAATTACCAAAGGGGCCACATTTTACAAACATTTGTTTAAGACGCACGAAGCGCATGCCAGTGGCCGCATCAAGCTATGCCAATGCGCAGATGAACGCACTGGCGAAGCGGACAGTTACCTATGTTTCGGCATGGACAGCCGGCCACTATTCCACTTCCACCGCGTCGACTTTTTGGAAGCCGCGTGGCAATTTATGGCCGCGGCGCCCACGCTCGCCGCGATAGTGCTCAATATCCTTCAGCTTGAACTGTATATGGCGCTTGCCGGCGAAGACCTTCAATGTTTGCTCGCTGTTGAACACCGCGACCGCCACCACAAACTCCTCGCGCAACTGCAGCTTGGCACTGGTAATGCCGATGATTTTATTGCCTTTGCCGCGGGCCAATTGCGGCAGGTCCGCCAGCGGGAACACCAGCATGCGCCCGTCGCTTGCGATGGCGACAAGTTGGCTTTCGGCGACATCGTCCACCAACACGGGCGGCAGCACCCGCGCGCCCGCTGGCAGCGACAACATGGCCTTGCCCGCGCGATTTTTCGAATAACAATCGCCCAAGGTGGTAATAAAGCCGTAGCCCGCATCGGAGCTTAGCAGTATTCTCTGACTGGGCTCGCCAATAACCAAACCGTTGAAAGTCGCCCCATTGGGCGGGTTCAAGCGGCTAGACAGCGGCTCGCCTTGGCCGCGGGCCGAGGGCAACGCATGGGCCATCAGCGCGTAACTGCGACCTGTGGAATCCAGCAAAATGACCGATTGGTTGCTGCGCCCGCGGGCCGCTTGGTGAAACGTATCGCCAGATTTGTAGCTCAGGCTCTTGGCGTCTACCTCGTGGCCCTTCGCCGCCCGAATCCAGCCTTTTTCGGACAACACCACCGTTACCGGCTCGCTGACTAATAAGTCCGTTTCACTGAATGCCTGGGCGCTGTCGCGCTCGACCAATGGGCTCTTTCTGGCGTCGCCAAATTCCTCGGCGGTCGCCAGCAGTTCTTTTTTCACCAAGTTGCGAAGCTTGCGCGGCGAGCCGAGAATCGCCTCGAGGTTGGCCTTTTCTTTGCCGAGTTCTGCTTGTTCGCCGCGAATTTTCATTTCTTCGAGCCGCGCCAGCTGTCTCAAGCGCGTGTCGAGAATGTAGTTGGCCTGCTCTTCACTCAGCTCGAAGCGCTGCATTAACTGCGCTTTCGGCTCGTCCTCGGTGCGAATGATGTGAATCACTTCGTCCAGGTTGAGAAACGCGATTAAAAGCCCGTCTAAAAGGTGCAACCGACGTTCCACCCAATCGAGCCGGTGCTGCAGCCGCCGCCGGACGGTTTCAATGCGAAACGTCAACCACTCGTCGAGCAAGGTGCGCAAATCCTTCACGCCCGGTCGCCCGTCTATGCCGATGACGTTCATATTGACCCTATAACTGCGCTCGAGGTCGGTGGTGGCGAACAAATGGTTCATTACTGCGTCCATATCCACGCGGTTCGAGCGCGGTACAATCAGCAGACGCGTGGGGTTTTCGTGGTCGGATTCATCGCGCAGGTCGGCGATCATCGGCAGCTTCTTGGCCTGCATCTGCGCGGCTATTTGCTCGAGCACCTTGGCGCCGCTTGTTTGGTGGGGCAACGCGGTTATGACGATTTCACCGTCCTCGGCTATCCATTTCGCGCGCATTTTCATGCTGCCACGCCCGGTTTCGTAAAGCTTGATCAGCTCCTCTCGGGGCGTGACGATCTCCGCCTCGGTGGGCATGTCGGGGCCGAGGATGTGCTCGCATAAATCGCGGTTGGTGGCCGTGGGGTTGTCTAAAAGGTGCACGGTCGCCGCCACCACCTCACGCAGGTTGTGCGCGGGAATGTCGGTGGCCATGCCGACGGCGATGCCGGTGGTGCCGTTTAACAACACCGCCGGTACCCGCGCCGGCAAGACCCGGGGTTCATCGAGCGTGCCGTCAAAGTTCGCCTGCCAATCGACCGTGCCTTGGCTCAACTCCGCCAGTAGGGCTTCTGAGAAACGGGTCAACTTGGCTTCGGTGTAGCGCATTGCTGCGAACGACTTGGGGTCGTCCTGCGAACCCCAGTTGCCTTGGCCGTCGACCAACGGGTAGCGGAACGAAAAGGATTGCGCCATCAACACCATGGCTTCATAAGCGGCCGAATCGCCGTGCGGATGGAATTTCCCTATAACATCGCCAACGGTGCGGGCCGACTTTTTGTATTTGGCGGCGGCCTTAAGGCCAAGCTCGCTCATTGCGTAGATGATTCGACGCTGGACGGGTTTGAGACCATCGCCGACGTTGGGCAGTGCTCGATCGAGAATCACGTACATCGAATAATCGAGGTAGGCCTTTTCAGTAAACTGGCTGAGCGGCATAGACTCGTCAGCCGTGGGTACTGTCAAATCACTCATAGCAAATCTGAATTCCTGGAAAATGGTCGAAGCGTTGCCGCCAAAGCGACAACCGTGTCAATCGGGCGACGCGACAGACCTGGCGCGCGGGCAATCCCAATTTAGTGTTTCGTTGTCTCGGCACCCGGTGCGCCAAATACACCGCTTAGCTTTGATAGGGGCCGATAGAAGATTGGCAAGACTATATCGCCATACCCGAGTGGCGCGAAGCATTTTAAGACGCAGGCAATACGGCTGGCGCCAGTGCCTGCTGCTGGCCCTGGGGTTCGAGCGGCTCGTTCCCGGTCTTTGTGGTGCTTTGTCGGGCTTTGTTGTTCAGGGTGTTGACCACCGCGCGCCCAAGCGCCTGCCATGGCTTGGCGTCTACGCCGGTGGCAAGCCCAATAGGCAGGTCGAACTCGACGCTGTTGTTATGGTCGGCCAACTTTCTGAAAGAGGTGTTCAAAGTCGCTTGGCTCGCCTCTGTGGCCAAGCCCGTAATTCGCCAGACGCTTTGGCCGGCGATATGGCCCTGTGACGCGCCGACGTTGAACGATAGGTCGATTACTCCGGCTTTAACCCGCTGATTGAAGATGTCGGCCGTGTAGCCTGCGAAGTTAGCAAGGTCGATGCCGTGCGCGTAGCCTGTGACGTCAAACAGCGGCGCACCGGCAAAGAACTGTGCTTTGCTGTCGAACTTAAGCGCGCCGATATCGCCGAGCTTCGCTTCGAACAATAAATGAGTGGGGGCTGCGGTGTCGCTGTCGATGCGGTCGACCGTTAGCTTAATTTGATTGAGGTTCTCGATGACCGGAGGCGCCACCGAATTGTCGCGCCACACCAAGCGGCCGCCTTGGGCGAAAAAATTGGTCAGCTCGAACTCGGTGCCGGAGGCCGACGAAAAATCGACGTCGCGCCAGAGCCGAACCGTGTTGGGGAACCAGTGCTCGGCGCGCTTATACCAGTTGCTGCTGGCGGCGCTTCGTTGAATGGCCTGGCGGTAGCTGATCACCCGTATACCGTTCAGGCGTATCAAAGGCGCGGCGCCAAATTGCAACAGCGCGCTCTCGAGCGTCAGTTCGCCTATTTGCGTCTGAAAGGGCGTAACCGACTTACCCCCGGGTTGCCGCTGGCTTTCGATTAATTGAAAGTTTTTAAGATCCAGCCCCTGCACCACTGTGGCCGTTTCTGAAAAATCCGAGCGCACCACCGAGAGACTGTCGAGATAAAACACCGAAGCGCTGTTTGTGCGATCCTGCAGGAACACTTTACTGACTGACATAGGCGCGTTCTGGGAAAACGACCACTGGCCGGCCTCGCGGTGCCAGGCCAGTGCGCCTGCGTTTAATTGTTCAACCCGCAAGCACTGGTTTTTATCGGGCGTGCAAATATCGGAGTTGACCGCCTCCAAGCGCTTGACCGATACCACTCGGCGCTGGTCACGCGCGCCCAGCCACTGCTCGATGGTCAGACCGCCCAACTGCCAGCGGTCGTCTTTTTTGTTTACAGCCAACTGCAAGTTGTCGGAAACGATTTTGTCGAACGCGAGCTCGCCCTGGAGTATCCGCGACACATCCAAGTCGAGTTCGAGCGCAAAGATGCTCAGATACTCGGTGTTGTCCTTGCGCAGGGTGACCCCGCTTGCGACCACCCGACCCAAGAAATAGTTGACCGAAAGGTGCTTGATGGTCGGGCTGAAACCTTTTTGTTGCAACCTGTATTTTAAATACCACTTGCCGCCGGTGGGCGCAACGAGCATCACCAATGCCGTCAATACCGCCAGTACCATCAACCCTTTTATGAGACGCATTATTCTTATACCCCGTATTGCTGGATTTCACCCAGAGGTGAAAATCGCCCGAACCCACCGCTTGATTTTTCGCCCGGCAAGTGTAACCCAAACCGGCGTAAATTGAGCGCTCGAATCGGCTTGTCGCTACCGGTTCAGCCCAGTAACCGTAGGTATCTGACCCTCTTCGACCAGCTTGATCGGACCCGACCAGCCGCCAAGGTCCACCTTGGCGGTTAAGCGGTATGCAAGATCTTGCTCAAGGCCTCGATTGAGGTAATTATTGACGAAGCGCACGGCATTGACGAGGTTGGTTTTCGCGTGCAACTCAAGCTGCACCTCGCCGTAAGCGGCCACCGGCGGTATGGTGTTTTTGACCCCTTGCAGCAACTCAAAGCCGTTCAGCGCAAGCGCGTAGCTCATTCCTTGAATGTGCAGCTCTGTGCGATTTGGGTTGATGATCGAAACGCCTATTACAAACGATTGACTCATGCCGTCGGGCTCACCGAACTGCAAGGAGGTCACACTCACCCCCGGCGCTTCTGACCTTTGGAGGTTGGCGCACGCGCACAATACCCACATCAGGCCGAAGCAAAGGCTCCATTTCACTTGTTTCATCGATGTTTCCTCTTAATTGGTTTTTTGGTTGCGACTGTCGCCGGGCTATGCCAACCGCGCTCGCCCGACTTCGAGCTCGCGTATTATGCCCGCATCGGCTCGCTCTTGGGTTCGCCCGCCACAATGCTGCATTGGCGACAGAAACAATGCCGGGGCGTCCGATTGCATCAAGCCGTTATGGTAAGCTTTTTATCGGCATCAAATGTGCTTCTTCCAATACCATCGAAACCGCACGAAGCCGATGCAACAACCGAATAAATGGCACGCGCCCCGGCATTGGCGCATCGGCAATAAGCTTAAGACCGCAGACACGCCCCAAAGCCGGGCGCGGGCTGCAACCGAGGACCAGTATGACACGCGACACAGTAAGACTCATTTTCACCGACCTAGACGGCACCTTATTGAATCATGACGACTATCAATGGGACCCCGCCCGGCCGGCGTTGCAATTGGCCAAAGACGACGGCATTCCGGTGATCCCCTGCACCAGCAAAACCTTGGCCGAGTGCTTGGCACTGCAACAGCAAATCGGCCTGACCGGGCCTTGCATTTTCGAAAACGGCGCGGGCGTTGCCCTGCCGAAAAGCCAGTTCAAGCGCCCCATGCAGGTGTGCCGCGAGGCCACCGACGAGCACTGGATTTGCGCCTTTAGCGCCGATTACGCGACCATTCGCAGCCGTCTGCTCGAGATAAAACGCTTCGGTCGCTATGTGTTTAAAGGCTTTGGCGATATGTCGGAAAAAGAAATCGCAGAGGTGACAGACCTGCCTTTAGAGCACGCGGCGCGGGCGAAAAAACGCCTGCACACTGAACCTATTCTATGGCTCGATAACGCCAAGAGCTTCAACAAATTCCATAAAGATGTGCAGCAGGCCGGCCTCAGCCTTGCCCGCGGCGGGCGGTTTGTCCACGTGTTGGAAGACTGCGATAAAGGCCAAACCATGCAATGGCTCACCCGTCTCTACGAGCCAACGGGTGAACAAGGCACATGGACGGTCGCGCTCGGCGACAGCCCCAACGACATACCCATGCTCCAGGCCGCCGACGTCGCGGTTATAGTGAAAAACCCCCATCGCGGCGCGCTGCAGTTCGAATCGCAACGGCGCCAAAAAGTCATTCGCACATCGCATGTCGGTGCTTTGGGTTGGAACGACGCGGTGCATTACCTCCTAACCAAGGAACCCGTGCATGGGTGATTTTTATCAAAACGGCGTCATTACGACACTGCACAACTTGGCGCGCCGACCGCTTGAAGAGCTCGAAATCGAGCTAATTCGCTTCAACCGGACTCGCCCTCTCGGGCTGCTTTTGCCTTGCCTCTACTCGGAGCTCGAAGGCCCGGCGATGCAACCGATAGTCGACGAACTGGCCAAAGTGCCCTATCTTAGCCAGATAGTCGTCGGTCTCGACCGCGCCGACGAAGCGCAGTATCGCAAGGCGCTGCGCTTTTTCAGGCAACTGCCGCAGAATTTCAAATTGCTGTGGAACGACGGCCCGCGATTGCAGGCGATTCATGCGCAGTTGCAAGAAGAAGGGCTGCCGGTGGGCGAGCCCGGCAAAGGCCGCAACGTCTGGTTTTGTCTCGGCTATATGCTTGCCGCTGGCAGCACCAGTTCGATTGCGCTTCACGACTGCGACATAGTCACCTACCACCGAGAGTTGCTGGCGCGGCTTATCTACCCGGTTGCCAACCCCAATTTCAATTACACCTTTTGCAAGGGTTACTATTCGCGCGTGGCGAACGGCAAAGTCCATGGCAGGGTAAGCCGTTTGCTGGTCACGCCTTTGCTGCGGGCTCTGACCAAAATTTTTGGCTCGCAAGACTACCTGGAATACCTCGACAGTTTTCGGTACCCGCTGGCGGGTGAGTTTTCGTTGCGCACCGAATCGATTTCAGACATTCGCATCCCAAGCGACTGGGGTCTTGAGATAGGCGTGCTTTCGGAAATGAAGCGCAATTATTCGACGAATCGAATCTGCCAGGTCGATATAGCCGACTCTTACGACCATAAACATCAGCATTTATCGCTCGACAACGACACCGCTGGGTTGTCGAAAATGTCTATCGACATCAGTAAGGCGATATTTCGAAAACTCGCCACCAATGGCATTGTGTTCAGTACCGAAACCTTTCGTTCAATAAAGGCGACTTACTTTCGCATCGCGCTCGATTTAATTGAAACTTACAACAACGACGCGGTAATGAACGGACTGAAACTGGACATTCACTGCGAAGAGCAAGCGGTGGAGTTGTTTGCGGGCAATATATTAAAAGCCGGCATGCAGTTTCTCGACAACCCTATGGAGCGTCCGTTTATCCCAAGCTGGAACCGGGTATTCAGCGCGCTGCCCGAGTTAATGGTCGAATTCGGCTTGGCAGTAGACGAGGACATGCAGGAGTTTGGCTTATGAGCAACGGTCAGCAATTGACCCCAAAAGACATTCTCTGCCAGCGACTTCACGACCATCTTATCCGTGTCTACCCAGAGCTTGACCTGCCACCGATTATTGACGAAGTCATTCGTATCATGCGGTTTGACACCTACATCGCCAACCCCATCCCCCACCACAACCCTTGGACCCAGCAAGATTCGATGGTGATCACCTACAGCGACAGCATTAAATGTCCCGGTGAGCCGTCGCTGCGCATACTGCGGGATTTTATGCGCCAGGAATTGAGTGGGTATGTCAGCGCCGTGCACGTTTTGCCCTTTTTCCCCTGGAGTTCCGATGACGGCTTTTCGGTCATCGACTATCTTGCGGTTAACGAAAGCCACGGCAATTGGGACGATATAAGCGCTATTGCCTCGGACTTTTCGCTTATGGCGGACTTGGTGATCAACCACTGTTCCGCGCGCAGCCGTTGGTTCGAAAACTATAAAAAAGGTGCGACACCGGGCAAGAACTATTTTATCGATATCGACCCCACCACCGACCTTCGCGATGTTGTCCGGCCGCGCACCTCGCCGCTTCTGCGCGAGACAGAAACTGTGACCGGCGTTAAGCACATCTGGTGCACATTCAGTCATGACCAGGTCGACCTTAACTTCGCCAATCCAGAGGTATTATTGGAGTTTGTGCGGATTATTCGCTTTTACCTCGACAGAGGCATCCGAATGTTCCGCTTGGACGCCGTGGCGTTTTTATGGAAAGACATAGGTACTCGATGCATCAACTTGCCGCAAACCCATGAGCTTGTCCGCTTCATTCGCACTATTGTCGAGCACTGCGACCCGGAGGCCATGATCGTCACCGAAACCAATATCCCCAACCGCGAGAACCTGTCGTATTTCGGCAACGCCAATGAAGCCCACATTATTTACAATTTTTCCCTGCCGCCGCTGTTATTGCACGCGCTTGTGAGCGGCTCCTGCACGCACCTTCGCACCTGGCTTATGGGCATGCCCCCCGCGCAAAACGGCACCGCTTACTTAAATTTCATTGCCTCCCACGACGGCATTGGTCTGCGCCCCGCGGAGGGTCTTTTAAGCGAGCAGGAAATCGACGAAGTTACAAACCTGATGCTGCAGTTTGGCGGTAAAGTGTCATGGCGAACGGTAGGCGCCGACAGGCTTAGGCCTTACGAGTTGAACATCGCACTTTACGACGCCTTGCAAGGCACGCTCGCCTCTGGCGCCGACGATTTTCAGTTTGCGCGGTTCATCTGCGCGCACACGATTATGATGGCGCTTGAAGGTATTCCCGCGTTTTATATCCACAGTCTTTTCGCCACCACCAACGACCACCAGCGCGTTGAGAACTCCGGGCACAACCGCGCCATTAACCGGCATCAGTGGGATATTAACGATTTGAGCGCGGCGCTTGAAGACATCACTAACCACCACGCCCGGGTGTTCTCTGAGCTTAAACACGTGCTGGCGATTCGCCGCCATCAACCGGCGTTTCACCCCAACGCCACGCAATTCACCCTGCACATGGGCGAGCGCATATTCGCGTTCTGGCGACAGAGCCAGAACCGCGAGCAGAGCATCTTTTGCTTGCACAACATCAGCGACCAAACGCTTCAAGTCGAACTCTCGCAGATGAACCTAGTCGCGCTCGACGAGTGGTTCGACCTGCTCAGCAACAGCCGCTACAGCGATCACCAGGCCAGTATCGAAATCGCGCCTTACCAGTGCATTTGGTTGACCAATAAACTCTACGCCGCGACATTGAACACCCCTTAGCGCGGCGAAAAGTTTTAAAAGCCGCGCTAAGCGGCGTTAAAATTTCAACAAATCCAACCGGTAGATGTCCGCCCTTCGGTCCAGCATATTGGTAACTGCGCCTTCGTTGCGAAGCACGCGGAGTTTATCGAGATCGAGATCCGCGAAAATAATCATTTCGGTATTGGCGGTGGTTTCGGCGAGAATCGCATCTTGCGGAAAGGGAAAATCCGAAGGCGAGAATACCGCCGACTGCGCGTATTGGATATCGAGGTTGTCCACGCTCGGCAAATTGCCCACCGAACCCGCTATGGCCACGTAGCATTCGTTTTCGATCGCGCGTGCCTGCGCGCAATAGCGCACGCGAAGATACGCGTTCTTGGTGTCGGTCCAAAACGGCACAAACAAAATGTCGACATTTTGCTGCGCTAAAATACGCGAGAGTTCGGGGAACTCGATGTCGTAACAAATCAATATGCCGATTCGGCCCGCGTCGGTTTCGAATATCCGAAGTTTATCGCCGCCCTCAATAACCCAGTAGTTTTTTTCCTGTGGGGTGATGTGGATTTTCCGCTGCTCGTCAATGGTGCCGTCTCTGTGGCATAAAAACGTCACGTTGAACAAGCGCCCGTCTTCCAACAAAGGCAGGGAACCGGTGATGATATTGATATTGTATGACACCGCCATATTCGACATTTGTTTGACAAAATGGTCGGTATAGCCGGCTAAAAGTCGCACGGATTCATGAGCGCTGCTGTCTTTATGAATGCCCATAAGTGCGGCGTGAAAGAACTCGGGAAACAAAATAAAATCGCTTTCATAGTCCGACACCGCATCGACAAAGTATTCAACCTGTTGGAGCACTTCGTCGGGCGAGTTCACTTCACGCATCTGCCACTGCACCACGCCGACACGCACTAGGGTTTTGCGCGACTTAATTACGGTATCGGCGGGGTCGTAAAGAATATTGTTCCACTCGAGCAGTGTCGCAAAGCCGCCGGATTTTTCATCGTCGGGCAGATACCGTTTCAACAGGCGCTTGACCTGAAAGTCGTTGGCGAGTTGAAAGGAGAGAATCGGGTCGTAAATCTCTTTGCGATTGACCTTATCTATATATTGGGTGGCGCTTAGATCGTCGGCAAAGTTGTGATACTCCGGAATTCTGCCGCCTACAAGAACCGAACGGTAGTTATTCTGCCTGCACAATTCTTTGCGGGCATCGTAAAGGCGGCGACCTAGGCGATAGCCTCGATAATCCGCGTGAATGAACATGTCGAGACCGTAAAGGGTGTCGCCCTTGGGGTCGATTATCGCTTCGGAGCGATGGTCCAGTAAATCTTCGTAGGTATGGGGGTTGCTGAATCGGCTGTAGCTAACGCACATGGTCAATGCGACGCCGACCACCTGATCGCCGTCGACGATACAAAGCTGACCCTCGCTAAAGTCTTGAATCAGCCGGCGAATGGTGTTTTCCGGCCAAGCGCCCCCGAGATCCGGGTACACGGCGTCCATTAGGGCTTTGATTTGAGGGTAGTCCTGGTTAGTTAGGTTGCGAAGGGTGATGTGCAGATCTTTGGATTCCATAGGTTCCTCATGGCTGATATCGGCGCGTGTTTGTTCAGGTCTTGCCCAGCGTCGCCCTGTTTGAAATCGCGCGCGCTGGCGCCCTTTCGCCATTCGTTGCGCGGCCGCGGCCGCCACTTTTATATAGCGCGCGCGACCTGCGCGCCCGCCAAAGATAGCGAATGTTTGAACTAGGCGTCACTGGGGCGCAAGTGCTAAGACCTTAATTGTCTGACTTTACCCGCAACCGCGCGCGCAAACTAGCGAATTTCTGTTGGCCAGCGAGCGGCGCCGGGCACGCGGCGGCAATTCCGTCGGTGACGGCTTCCGACAGGTTGAAACAGGTCTCATTTAGCGGGCAAAACCTGTGTTAGAGTCACACCACTGAAGGATTTGGGATAAAAGTCCCAAACATTTCGTTATTCTGCGAACCTCAAATCGCGCATCGTCATACATCAGGCCCGGCACGGCCCCAGCTAAGGAGTGAATAATCTTGAAAATTCAATGGTTCTTCGCATTATCGTGGACAGGACTTCTACTCGGCTGCGGCGGCGCGGGAGAAGTCACCAGTTCATCGTCATCGTCTAGCTCGTCAAGCTCAAGCAGCTCTTCCAGTTCGTCTTCAAGCGCAAGCTCATCAAGCGCGAGCTCTTCTTCCAGCAGCTCGGGCACCACAGGCTCGGTTAACCTGAACACCGACCTGCCCGACGAATGGCATTTTTCTGAAGACGGTGAGCGTTTGGAAATCGGCGGCAAATTCATGTCGAAGCTTTATGACGAAGGCGTGGTCGAAGACATTCACCTTGAATTTTCTCAACCCAACTTTCTGAATGAGCTGGCGAATAACTACGGCAGCAAAACAGAGATAGAGGCCACACTCACCTATAAAGACAAAGTTTACGAGTCGGTCGGCGTTCGTTATCGCGGCAATACCAGTTATCTGTTCGCGGGCGATAAAAAATCCTTTTCAATCGACCTTGAGGCGAACATAGATGGCCAAGACATAAACGGCTACAACGAACTCAAGCTCAACAACTGGTCCGACGACGCCTCGTCGATGCGCGAGGTTCTTTATGCGAACTTAGCACGCAAGAATATTCCGTCGGCGCGCGGCAACTTTATAAACCTTTACATCAACGGTGAGAATTACGGGATTTATTCGAACATTCAAAAGCTCGACAGAGACCACGTTAAAGAGTGGTTTCTCGATGGCGACGCCACGCGCTGGCGTGCTGAAGCGCCGTCAAGCGCCGGCGGCGGATTTGGCGGAGGCGGCTTTGGTTTTGGCTTCGGCGCGGGCACCTCGACCTTAAATAATTTGGGTGAAAACGGCTCCGATTACGAACAGGCCTACACCCTTAAGAAGGCCTACGTCGACGACCCTTGGCAAGATCTCGCCAACGCCGCTTACGCCTTGGGTGTGACCTCGAATGAATACCTCATCGAGCAAGTCAGCCAATACCTCGATATAGACGGCGCCCTGTGGATGGTCGCCACGGAAAACGTCTTCGAAGACGATGACGGCTATATCAGCAAAGGCGGCATGGATTACTACCTCTATTACGATCTCGCCACGGGTCGCATAGTGCCCATCGAATACGATGGCAATACCATTTTGAAAACGACCAACTACGACCCATTCAAAAACGTCAACAACACGGATTTCCCGTTGTTGAACCGATTGCTGAACATTCCGGAACTTCGTCAACGCTACTTGGCGCACTACCGCACCATTATGGAAGAATCGCTTAACCCGAGCGTCGCGCACGCAAAAGTCGACGCCTACGATGCGCTGATCAACAGCTACCACCAAGCGCCCGCGGTGCGAAATTTCAGCTACAACCAATACTTAAGCGGCGTCAGCAGTTTGAAAAACCAGATCAACACGCGCTACTCATTTCTTCGCGGTCGCTCTGAGGTGAACACCGAGGGGCTGTCAATCGCCAATGTGCGCGACGCGGTGAACGGCCGGGTGTCAGCGCGTCCAAGTGCCACCGAGTCGGTGCAAGTTAACGCAGAGGTTTCGGGCGACAAGGGCGTGCGCGCGGTGTACCTCTATTACGGCGAAGGGCTCGCGGGCAACTTTTCGAAGATTGCGATGACCGCCACCGGCGGCGGTGCATACGAGGCCGAAATTCCGCCGCACCCCAAAGGCGCGTTCGTGCGCTATTACCTCGAAGCCATTGCCGATGACTCTGCCGCCACCGCAACCTACGAACCTGTAGGCGCCGAACACGATGTGTTTATCTACCAAGTCGTTTCGGCCGACCGCGCTGAAAGCCCTGTGGTAGTGAACGAAATTATGCCCGCGAATGACTCGACCGCAACCGACGAGGAAGGCGAATACGGCGACTGGATCGAACTTTACAACAACTCAAGCGAGGCGGTAGACCTCTCGGGTTGGCACCTGAGCGACGAAGAAAACCGCTTGGATCGCTGGACGTTCCCCTCGGGCACCGTTATAGCCGCCAACGGTACCTTAATCGTTTGGGCCGATGACAAAGAGGACTTGACCACCGGGCTGCACGCGAACTTTAAGTTGAGCGCCGACGGCGAAAACCTGTATCTGGTGACACCGGACATGGGGTTTGCCGACCAACTCACTTTTGGCCCTGCGGAGGACGACGAAAGCTTTGCCCGCCTACCCAACGGCAGCGGCGCGTTTTCCTGGACAAGCAGCCCAACCTTCGACGACATTAATCAGTAAACCCAACATTAAGCTTAGGGGTGATACGTCACCCCCTTTTTTATTCCTATGAATATAGCGCTATCAAAGTACTTATCTGAAACGCTTCCTCGTTTCCGCTCGCACTCGTTAAGCGACTTGAAAAACGCCTCGCTTATGAATCGCGTCGACACCAAGTTCGTGGTTCCGCCCGCGTCATTGTCGCCACTTTTTGAAGCACTTCAAAACGACTTCAGCGCGCTGGAAATCAGTAGAAACAGAATCTTTCGATACCAAAGCACTTATTTTGATACCGAAGATTTCGAGCTCTACCACCTCCACCACAATCGACGGCTGAATCGGCATAAAGTACGCATCCGTCACTATGTGGATGCAGATACTCATTTCTTGGAAGTAAAATTCAAGAACAACAAAAAACGGACCATCAAAACCCGTATTCCCGTGGACGCGGAAGACGTGACCGATATCAGCCAATACCGGGAGTTTTTGTTACGCGCGGGGCTTCGCAACCCCGAGTACTTAAAGCCGAGTTTGGTCAGCATTTATAAAAGAATCGCCTTTGCAAACGAGCAACGCGGCGAGCGATTAACCATCGATTTCGATCTCGAAAAATACAACATTGTGGACGGCCGTTCGTACCCCATGCAACTGTCGGACACCATAGTGGCGGAACTGAAACAAAACCGTCATAATCGCCACTCGCCTTTTTTTCAAGTCGCGCGCGATCTTAATTTACGCGCGACAAGCTTCAGCAAGTATTGCATCGGCATGGCCTTAACCATGCCCGACAACTCGATACTTAAAAGCAACCGTTTTAAGCCCATTACCCGGCGAGTTTCGATCGGCGCCCATTAACATTTTGTGCGCCTAGTGAAGCCGCTTGCGGTTTATAAAAAGTGATAATTATTATGATGTTTTCCACCGATTTTGCGTTCCGATACGGCATTTTACTTATAGGTGTATTGGCTTTGATCCGGGGCGTATTTTTTAGAATCACCCCCAACCGCGAAGCCTGCTTCAGTTTCTTTTTGTTCAGCAATGGTGTGTTTCTTGTCACCTTCCTTTTGCACTCGGTGGATCTTTCCATGGGGTTTGCGTTCGGTCTTTTTGCGGTGTTTGCAATGCTGCGTTACCGAACCGAGCCAATCAGCGTTCGCGAGATGACCTATCTTTTCGTCGTAATCGGCTTGGCGCTTTTGTGCTCGATCGCGCCGGTCAGTCCGCTTGACCTGGCCTTGCTTAACGGCCTGTTTGTAATACTGGCGGCTATAGGCGAAACCGCCATTTTCGCCCCCAGAATCTATGAAAAGAAAATCAATTACGACGTGATCGAGAACATCAAACCCGAAAGATACAGCGAACTCCTAGAAGACCTGCGAAGGCGCACAGGCCTGAACATTATAAAAGCGGAAATCGGCCAAGTGGACTACCTTACCGACAGCGCCCGCCTAATAGTATTTTGCTCGGACGGCACCAAAAAATAGAGGGCGAGGTGATTGGCTTTCGCCTTGCGGCGTGTTGGCCTCGCGTTCTAAGTTGCCCTGCGGGCGGCCTCTGCGCGGGGCGCGAAGATGTTGGTTTCGCCTGACGGCGAGTTCATTTTCTTTATGCGGATAAAGAAAATGAACTTGGCCTGTTAACACGCATTCGATTGCTCCTGTTGCGCCTCAAAGACAGCTGATCAAGAAACGAAGAGAGAAATGGTGGCGGAGCCGCTCGGCGGCCACCCGTCTAATTCATATACATTCCCACGCAGGAGCGCGATCCTTTGGATTCGTCCTCGGTCCTTCGAGCGCGCTTTAAGACTTTTTGCCAGAATCGTCGAGTTGCATTTTTGATTGGCCTTTGCGAAGGCCGGTGACGATATTCTCCAATGCTCGGTCGAATAGCATGCCGCTGTCGACCGGGCGGAGTTTGCCTTTGCGCAGTGCCACCGCCAGTTGCTGGCGGGATTTATCGGCTACTTTCATTCCCGAGCGGTTCACAAATATATAGCGGCCCGTGGGCTTTATATAGGCGGCCAGTCGGCAACGAAGCGGCTCTGCGCTGTCGCCTTCGGTAATATCGAACCAAGACCCTTGAACGAAGGACGCCACAGAGAGCATAAAAGGGTCGTCGCTCGGCAGAGCTTGGTCTTCGGCGGCAGCCGTCGCGGGCGACTGTTCCGTGCTCTGGTGTCGCACCCTGGGCGATTGTCGCGCCGCCGTGGTCTGCGAACTCGGCTGGGCAACGGGCGGCTTTCTGCTTTCAAGCGATTCGGCTGCGGGTTGTGCCTTAACGCCACGGATGCGCGCGATTTGAAGCTCTTCAATGGCGAGCAACAATTCCGACACTTCAAAGGGGTTGTAGGACACCTCATCCAAACCACTGCGCAAACTTTGCAGAATTTTCGGGCCTTTTATAATAAGAGCCTGGCGCTCTTGCGCGGTGGTCTTATCTTTCACGCTCCAAACCAACTCCGAGAGCAGGGCCAGGTGAGCCACCCATTGCGTGGACTCAAAGCCGTACTTAAGACCCGTGACGAATAAAACGTTGCTCCAGGGGCCTCGCGAGAATTCGAGCACGGCAGCTGGCAGGACGTCGCCGCCAAGACGCGCGTCGACTTCGAGCGCGACCTTACGGCGCGCCTGTTCCGCGCGAGCTTTGCCGTCCTCGGCATCGACCATGCGCCTTTCCAACACGGCGCTTCGACGTTTTTCTTTTTCAATAAATGAACTCAACTCTGAAAACGCGTTGGCAAAGACGTCGACGTCTTGATCAAACTCATTGACGACTGTATCGATTATGCGGTTGATGCACTCGGCCAGCGGCTCGTTGGCCGGGTATGGGTTATCCCCGCCCTGCCAACCCACAGCCTGAACGGCGATTTCATTCAACAGGCGTCGGGCGATGTGTTGTTTGTCGGCAAAGAATTTGGGGTCAAGCAACGCCACTTTGGCCACCGGCACCTGCATTCGCAACAGCAAATCCTTCACCGGCTGCGCTAACGAGCGTTCGCCCAGGATGTAGTCGAACAACATGCCGACCAGCCGAATGGTTTCGTGCTGGGCCATAGACATTTCGATATTCTTGCCCTGGTGTCCTTGCACCCGACGCAACACCTGCTCAAGGGAACCACCGCCGCCCGATAACGCACTGGCAGGCAGCTTTTGGAC
>CAZING010000014.1:16570-18983 GCA_964540505.1 uncultured Cellvibrionaceae bacterium
GTTGCTGGGACCCTGTACGTCGATGCCGTGCTGGGCGAGGATCGCTTCCAGCATTTTGTAGATCGCGGGCAGCTCGGCTACCACTACTCTGTCGAAAAACTTAAACAGCACCAGCTTCGCTTTAATATCGATATCCAGGCGTTTAACCTGGGCCATAAACGATGTGCACAGACGCTCTGGCCCGAGCGGGTTGGTATGCTCATCCACAGGCATAGGCACTAACACGCGGATGCCGTTGTTTAAGCGCGCTATGGCCGTTGTCAGTTCCCTATTGGCGCGATTTGTGGTGGATTCCAAAGCGACCAGCTGCTCCAACTCGTCGTTGTGCACTAAAGACAAAGCTTCCGGCGACAGCTCGGCCTCGGTTGCCGTAGTGTCGCGATCGCGCTCATCCGCCGCCACCAGCCGGGCAAAGGCTTCATCGTAGGCCTCAAAGAAGCGCCTCTCCACACTTTTACGCTGCACACGAACTTCGCGCATGGAATCAAAAAACACGTTTTGGTCTTGGTTGGAGCTGGCTTTATCGGCCAAATCGAAAAGCGCGTCGTCGGCGGCGTCGAAGTAAGGTTCCAGACGCGCGGCAAGTAACGCCTTGCCTTTTTCGTGGACCGCGTGCGCAGCGGCGGGCAAACGAACCAAGCGATTCCGAATATGACGCTGCACGTCCGGCTCCAATTGAATGATTTTAGCGGTATCAGCCACCTATGCCTCCGAAATAGACAGTAACTGCAGCGACGAGTCTTCGCGCTCGCCCCAAGCAGCCGTACGACTGTATGCGACGGCCATATTGAACAATCCTCATCCAGGAGTGTCGGTATGCACTCAGACGGCCTGGACTGACACCCCTAAGACTTTATCTAGCCCATAGGGGATCTTGCAGACAATATACTGACCTCAAAAACCGTCTTAAGTCATACAAAAGCATTAATTAACACTAAATGTAACACAGGGTACCCGACATTGCGTGACGGACTTGCTGAAACTGTGCTTTAGTCTCAGAACGAATTTTGGCCCTATAGCGATCGGTTAGAACCAAACGAATTAATGAAGCCAACTACACCTGAAAAACGCCTCGGTCACGGGATGCTGATCCTTTGCTGGGTCATAGTGCTTCTGCTGCTGTCTTATTATTTCGCCGAGTGGCAAAAGCGCCGCGACAACCCTAATATGGCGCCGGAATTTCGCCGCGACGGCAACGTCAGCGAACTCGTTTTGAATGAGAACTGGCAACATCATTACCTAGTGAACGGTGAGATTAACGGCCGTGTAGTAACATTCCTTGTGGACACTGGCGCCACCGATGTTTCGATACCCGCGCACCTGGCCACAGAGCTGTCGTTGCAAGCCGGAGCGCCCCTTTACTCGCAAACCGCTAACGGTTTGGTTGAGGTACGGGCCACGCGGATCGACCGCTTAACCATAGGCGCAATCGAGTTGCGCGATGTGCGCGCGAACCTCAACCCCGGCATGCAACAGGACCAAATCTTATTGGGAATGAGCGCGCTTAAGCAGGTCGAATTCACGCAAAAAGATGGCACCCTGACCTTGCGCCAGCACCATTGAATCGAATGGAAAAAGTTATGGACCTACAAGACCCCGAACTGAACGCTGAGATCACGCGCTCCGTGCGCGATGCGCTGGACGAGGACATAGGCGCGGGCGACATCACCGCGCAACTGATCGCCGCCGACGCCCACTGCGAGGCGAGCATAATCACGCGCGAAGACTGTGTGGTGTGCGGCATCGCCTGGGCGGATGAGGTTTTTCGCCAGTTGGGGAACGTAATCACAAGCTGGCATTTCAAAGACGGCGAGCGGGCTTCCCGAAATGCCGTTATTGGGCGCCTGAGCGGCAACGCCCGCCAAATATTGACGGGCGAGCGCACCGCGTTGAATTTTTTGCAACTGTTAAGCGGCACGGCGACCCAGGCCCGTGAATTTGCGCTTTTGGCCGAGCACACGGCGCTTAAAATTCTGGACACGCGCAAGACCATCCCAGGGCTTCGACGCGCGCAGAAATACGCGGTGAAAACGGGCGGCTGCGATAATCATCGCCTGGGTCTCTTCGATGCGTTTCTGATAAAAGAGAACCACATTGCCGCATGCGGTGGCATCACTCACGCCATCGAGCGGGCGCGCGCACTGCATCCCGACAAGCCAATTATCGTCGAAGTAGAGACCTACGCAGAGTATTGCGAAGCCGCAGAGTTGCCGGTGACCCGCATTATGCTCGACAGTCTCTCAGATGAAGACCTACAACGGGTGTTCGCGCACCCCGGGGGCATACCGCTTGAAATTTCAGGCAATATCGACGCCCAGAACTTAGAGAGCATCGCCAAAACGCCCGTTCAGGCAATTTCCAGCGGGGCTCTGACCAAACACGTTCGCGCGGTGGATTTATCGCTTCGAGTTCA
>CAZING010000014.1:19083-26151 GCA_964540505.1 uncultured Cellvibrionaceae bacterium
CGGTCGGTAAAGGTCTCCCAACCTCGATTTTGATGCGACCCGGCGCTCGCCTGCTCGACCGTCAAGGTGGCGTTTAGCAGCAACACGCCCTGCTCGGCCCAGCTTTGCAAACAACCGTGGCTCGGCATCGCAAGGCCGAGGTCGCGCTGAAGCTCTTTGAATATATTCAAAAGCGACGGCGGCGGACGCACCCCCGGCAGTACCGAGAAACACAGGCCGTGCGCCTGGCCCGGGCCGTGGTATGGGTCTTGGCCCAGAATCACCACTTTCACGCGATCGAGCGGCGTGGTATTCAGCGCGTTGAATATCCATTTACCCGGAGGAAAAATCACTTTTTTGGCGGCCTTTTGCGCCTTTAAAAAGCGCTTTAGCTCGCGCATATACGGGGCGCTGAATTCATCTTGCAAGGCGGCAAGCCAAGCGGGATCGAGCGCTATTTTCTGGTTGTTCATAAGCGTTTATAAGTCGGCTAAAAGAAGTTTGGGTACACACTGTAACAGCGATTTGCGATGGCTCGGGTCCACCAGATGACCGCCCAAAAGCGCTTTTTTGGGCGGCCGTTCCCACCCGGTGCGCTTTCGGGTCGACTGTTGCACCGCGCTTTACCACCCACGAGATACCTCTTTCAATCGCCAAGGTCAAGCCCGCGCCTTTTAAAACAACAGGCGGGGCACGGCCCGCTTTCAAATAATTGTCGATCTGGTATGGTTCAACTTCGGTCAGGCGCATTTTCGTACGAAGGCGCAGTTCCTTTTGGCGGCAAGCACGCCAAGCGGCATCAATCGACCGTTCGGGCGAACCCAAGGTCGGTCTGAATTAGCCTCTGAAACTCTATTAAGGATCTCTCGTATCAGTCAACACACGAATCTTACGCGTTAGGTTATTGTCGATAAACGAGGACAGCGACGGAGTCGCGAACCGACCAAAGACCCGCTGGCACCGCTTTAAGCGGCCAGCCGAGTAGTTGACGTTGCGCTGCCCCAATTTTTGCATACCAATACACACCATCTTTTTGAGGCCCGTATCGCCCATGTCAGAGACTTTTTCAAAAGCGGCTGCCACTTTGTTTCACCGCAGAATTCATGGCCTTTCAGGCCCGAGACTTGAACCCGAGAACCGACCGAACTCGCAAGAAGAAGCGCTTGGCATTCAGGCGGAAATCACCCGCTTAAAACTGCAAGAGGGCGACAGCGTGGCCGGGTGGAAGTGCGTATTGCCGGCCAACGGCATTATCAGCTGCGCCCCAATCTACCAAAGCGGTCTATGGCAGCACGGCCCCTGCACCGTTTCTGCGCTCGATGGGCATGCGGCCATTGAGCCGGAGTTTGGCTTCGCGTTCGCCAAAGCTTTATTACCCGAAGACGGTCCCTACGAAGCGGACGAAATTAAAAGCGCGCTCAGCGGCATTCATTTATGTTTTGAGTTAATCAAAAGCCGATTCGACGACCCAGAAGCCTGTACATACAACGAATTGCTCGCCGATGGGCTTTTCAATCAGGGGGTATTGGTGGGGCCAAGAATTGAAGCCTGGCCGCCTGAGCTTTGCAAGCTAACCTTGTCTTATGAAACGTCTGTCGATGTAATCGAAGGCGCTCACCCTAATTTAAATGCATTTGCGCCAGTGGTGTGGCTGGTTAATTACCTGGGTTCGCGCGGTGTGCCCATTGATGCGGGGCAAATCGTAATTACCGGCTCTTACGCGGGTGTATTTGAAGTACCGTTTGATACGCCGGTGACAGTTTCGTACGGAAACTTAGGTAGCCTAAGCGCGGCATTTACCCGGGCGGGGAACGGCGGGCGGACTACAGAGGCCCGAGAGCCGACCGCAGGTGTATCGAACTAAAATTACATGAGCGCTCCGCATTTTTTGGCGGGAATTTACATCTGACCTTGCGGCACCATATTCACCCCCACGCTTTCGCGCGGGAGTGAATACAGACGATTACAAGGGGCGCCCCGACATCACGTGCAGGTCGCAGTTGCGGCGCTTAGCTGTCGGCCGGCTCCGATTTTGCTTGATTCGCGGTTTTAGATGTCGCCTTTTTGGCGGCGGGCGCAGGCTTTTTCGCGGCCGGCCCCGGCACCTCTTTGGTTTGCTTGCTCGCCTGCGTCACAGGCTGCGGCGCAGGTCTTTTCGTCGCACCGCTGGCATCCATGTCGCCGGTAATAATCGATTCCGCCACGGCCCGAGCATCCGTCATTGACGGTATATCGCTCAGCGAATCCTGGACGATTGACATTATTTTATCGTTAGCGTCGCTTATTACACCGACATTTTCTTCGGCAGTGTTGAAAAAGCTTGCGCCGCAATCGGACAGAAATTCTTGCTGGGCTTGCCAGACCCCATCGAAAGTCGACTTCGCAAATAGGGTGTCAGAAAATACAAGACTTTTACTGTAAAGTTCACCCAATAAATTGGCCTGCGATTTGATAATTCTCTCGCCCGCTTCCATCTGCAGTTGGGTGATTTTCTCAATCGGCAAGAAGATGTTTTGATCGGCGTCTAAAAATGGATTCTGCATCGTTGCGCTACCTTGGCAAAGTAAATTAAAAATCGACCTGCTTCGCGAGATTTGATCGCTAAAAAGCCCGACAGTGAGCCGGGCTTTTCGGTATTTCCTGTAACAGTCGTCAGTAACGACCCGCGCCTAACGATTCGGAAAGCAACCGCACCCGCCTCGGCTCGCCGCCGTACTTGCTTACTGGGCAGGCACGGTGTCTTTTAACACCTCGCCCATTTTCTCTTGGGTTGCGGTCATCATTTCATAGGCGTCTGTAGAGGCGGCGATCCATTTCGCTTGCACGCCTTCGAGGTAGGATTTTTGCGTTTGAAACACGCCGGAATAATCTTTTTGGGCGCTCATTTCTTTTGCGTAGCTGACGCCGTCTTCGATCAGTTCTTTAACAAAAGAATTTTGTTTTTCGGCCGCTTGCTGCATAACCTTGGCGTTAAAGCTTAACAATTCGGTCATGGGCTTCATCGCATTGTGTGCTTGTTCAAAAAACTTATCGTACATGTTTGATCTCCGCGGTGGTTAACATTAAGCGCAATGGTTGTCATTCGGGTTGCAGCTGCTGGTGTTACAGGGCCCGGGCTGAAGCTAAGGCAGAACGGCGGTTGGCAAGCTTACAAACTGCTGCAGGCCAGCAGCTGCGCGCGACTACGCTGGCGCTGCTGCTGGCTTCGGCCGCACTGGGCCTCGTTCGGCCAATTGCGGACTGCCGTAGCGGTTCTGTTGTTTGTTGCAATCGTCAGCTGAAAGCGCTCGCCGCAACCGTTTGCTGCAGCGCAATATGCGGCTAGTTTAAGAGGTTGTCGCGAGACTTGCAATCAAGTGTCGCCGCGTACAAGATTATTTTTAGATCATTCTGCTATATCAGAGTCTTTGGAAATTCCTCGTTCTAATTCAGCGGGATAGGTCATCTTCTGAATTGTCGTCGGAGTTTTCAGACGCGTCGCCAGAGCGATCTTTGGACTTGGCGTTCGAGGGCTTTGACCTCGATTGCGGATCGCCTGGGGTAAAGTTGCGCCAAAGGTTCATATTGTTCTCGATAAACTGATTAAACACATTGAGCGGCGAAGCTTGGTCGAAAAACTGGTTCATAGTGGATTGCATGGCGTCTTGCCGCTCAAGGAAAACCGCGATGCTCTGCTCGATATACTGGCGCATATGGCTTTGCATATCGCTGCCGTAGAAACGAATAAGCTGCTTTAATACCGTCTGCGTCAAGACCGCCTGCTGGTCGTTGCCCTCTTGCTCGGTAATGATTTGCAATAAAATACTTTTGGTCAGATCGTCTTCCGTTTTGGAATCGATTACACGAAACTCTTTATGGAGCATGACGAGCTCTTTAATCGCATCTAGATTAATGTACTGACTTTTCGAGGTATCGTACAACCGGCGGTTGGGGTACTTTTTGATTAAAATCACAACTGCTTTCCTCAGAGGGTCTCACAACAGTATAACAGGCGAAGCATCGTCTGCCCGGCGCGCACGGGTGTCGCCTAAGCCTCGAACAACTCCAGCCGGCGCTTTACGTAGTCCCCGGGGGCCGCCACTGTCGCCGGAAAGCTTTTGGAGCCAACCGCATAGGCTTGCACCTGCCGGTCGTCGTGCCCGGCAAGCCACTGCTCCCAGTCGCACCACCAAGAGCCCTCCGCGAGCGTCGCGCCCGCCAACCACGTCTCCGGCGAAGCGCAGGCCTCGGGGTTTAGCCAATGGCTGTATTTGTTCTTCGACGGCGGGTTCACAACCCCTGCAACGTGGCCCGACTCGGTCAACACAAATCGGACCGAGCCGCCTAGCAGACCCGCGCTTCGGTACGCCGCCTGCCATAGCACTATGTGATCGGCCACCGCCGCCAGGCAGTATGTCGGCGTTTCGATAACGCTTAAATCTATCTTCACCCCTCTCATGCTCAACTGCCCTGAGGCTAAGCTGTTATGAACGTAAAGGTTTTGCAGGTAATACAGATAGGCCCGGGCGGGGATGTTAGTCGAGTCGCTGTTCCAATAGAGGATATCGAAGGGCACCGGGTCTTTGCCTTTTAGATAATTTTCTATAAAAAAGGACCAGAACAAGTTGTTCTCTCGAAGCAAGCTGAACCCGAGCGCCAAGATGCGACCGTCGAGGTAGCCCTTCGCGTGGACGTGCTGTTCGAGCAAAGGCAGCATCCGCGCGTTTAAGAAATTGCCAACCTCACCGGGTTCGGAAAAGTCGAACAAGGTCGTCAACAACGACAACGATTTGATTCTCTTTTCATTTTTTGAAAGCAAATACGCCTGCGCGATACCAAGCAGCGTACCGCCGACGCAGTAGCCCGCGGCGTGGCATTGCGGCTCGCCGGTGATGTCCTCGATTACATCGAGCGCGGCGATAACCGCATCGAAAACGTAATCTTCGAATTCCGTGCTTTGAAGCTCTTGGTGAGGGTTTGCCCAGGACACCATGAACACACAAAAGCCCTGAGCCACCAACCACTTCACCAAAGATTTTTTTTCGTTTAAATCCAGAATGTAATACTTGTTGATAAACGGCGGTACGATCACCAAAGGCGTTTTATACACCTGCTCGGTGGCGGGCGCGTATTGGATAAGCTCCATTAAGCTGTTTTTGAACACCACTTTGCCAGGCGTGGTGGCGAGATCCACACCCAATGCGAATGCGCCTATATCGACCTGATTGACCTTGAAGGCCTCGGCTGGGCTGTGCTTGAGGTCGCGGATAAAGTTATCGATACCCTTGGCGATCGACCTGCCCTCGCTCGCGAGTATCTCGCGGCAAGCTTCCGGGTTGGTGAAAATGTAGTTTGTCGGCGCCATGGAACTGACCAGTTGGCGAGTATAAAAGCGCACTTGTTCGGTGAGCTTTTTATCCTCAAACTCGAAGGCCTCGACCATCTGGTTCATAAATTCGGCGTTTAGAAGATACGCCTGCTTGACGTAGTTCAATGCCGGGTTGGTTTGCCAGTCGTCATCTGCGAAACGCCTGTCACCTTCGGCCTCTTTGACCAGCGGTTGCAGTTGTTCGCCCATCATGGCTTTGGCGGCGTTTTGCCATAGCTTCTGCTGTTGCTCGAGCAGCTCAAATTGATTGTGCAAAAACTTCCGCAGGTTTAATTTCACGCCCGGGTTGATCGACTCTAACGCTTGCGAGTTTGCGCGAAACGGGTCGAACTCTGCGGGAATCTGACTGCACAGAATACGCTGGGTGACCTCTTGCACCATCTCGTTAAAAAGCGTGCTCGAGTCATTCAGGTATCCCAAAATTTTATTTTTTTCGCGCTGATCCATCTTAAAAGCATCCGTGAATGTCGTCGTTCTGTCGCCCGTTTACGCCTGTTGGGCAAATTTATTGCAGGGCCTCAGCGAACGGTCCAGCCGCCGTCAAGCACCACCGTTTGACCGGTCATGTTTTTTGCCGCGTCGGAAATCAAAAACTGGACCGCTCCCAAAAGCTCTTCCATTTCGATGAAGGCTTTCTTGGGCATGGGTTCGAGCATGATTTTGTTGATCACGTCCTCTTCGCTGATATTGTGTTCGAGCGCCTGCTGGCTGATCTGCTGCTCGACCAGAGGTGTCTTTACATAGGAGGGGCAAATTGTGTTGATGGTGATATCAAATTGCGCTGTTTCAAGCGCAACCACCTTGGTAAACCCGACCAGGCCGTGCTTGGCGGCGACATAAGCGCTTTTATAGGGCGAAGCAACCAGTGCATGGATGGACCCTATATTAATGATGCGCCCAAACCCCTTGGCTTTCATTTTTGGCAATAGCGCCCGAGTGAGCATGGCCGGTGCCACAAGTAGCACGTCGTTCAGCAAGCGCCAGCGCTCCACCGGAAACTCCTCGAGCTTCGCCACATACTGCAAGCCGGCGTTGTTTATAAGCACATCTATCTGCTCCTCCACACCGAGCCGGTCGATCGCCATCTGGTCGGTCACGTCCAGCAAGCGCGCTTGCGCCTGTCCGCCTTGGCGGCGAATGGTTTCGGCGCAGGCTTCGGCCGCTTCGAGGTTAAGGTCGCTGGCAATGACCCTGAAGCCCGCTTGGCCAAGCCCTTGACTGAGCGCCTGGCCAATGCCGCTGCCGGCGCCGGTAACTAGAACGGTTTTTGTCGCTTGCATAATGATCCCTCTATAATGCCTATTCGGTTGCACCTGTTGCGGCGCAAAGCATGCCCTTTTTCGTGTTGCGTGGCTTGTGTCCGGTGGCTGAATAGGGTCGAAGCCCCATGCGGCCACGCCAGAAAGACCGCCACGTTGAATTCGCCTGCGACAATGCCGGAAGTCGGTTTCGCCGCTTCCTACCTACAGGGTTTTGACCATCCTTTGCGGCGTGTTAACGCTCGTTGACGGCAACAACTGCGTGGCCGCGTCGATCAGTTCGTCGCTACCCACGCTCAGGTCGCAATCGGCTGGCAATTCGCCGAGCAACCAAGTGACCTCCCAGTTTATGGACGCCCCCGGGGCAATCCACTCAAAAGGCCCTTGTTGCTCAAGCTCTATATAAGCCGCGGCACAGTCGCCGTGAACATAGATTTCGATCTCGGCCTCGCCTGGGGCCGC
>CAZING010000014.1:26251-29103 GCA_964540505.1 uncultured Cellvibrionaceae bacterium
GCCCTCAAGAACGAGAGTCTTCACCAAACGCAGCTGGGTTTTATCGCAGACGCGGCTTTCGAGGGTCAAACGGTTGCGCTCGGCCACGCAGGTGTATTCCGCTTTATCGAGCTGCGCCGGCGGCGGCCAATGCCAAGCCTGCTGAGGACTCGGCCAGAAGGTGGAGCCCGTCTCGGGGGTATCCGTGGCCAGCACATTGTGACCGTGCAGAGAGAATTCGGTAATCCGCCCCCCGCGCGCCGCGTCGACCGCGACCCGGAGCCGCTCGTTTTGTAGAGTATGAATTTTGGAGGTGCTGACAGGCGTCATCGGTTGCTGGGACAGGCTCACGCATTATTGCAGCGCACAATTTATCAAGTTAGCGGGCATCCTACCAGATAAACCGCCATCGCCTGAAGCGGCCTAAGCGCCATGGCTTTAAGCCCACTGGAGGGGCACACATGGGGGCCTACCCAAGCAGAATCAACCCCCGAGAGATGGATGTCGACGGAGGCCCCGGCATTTTGTGAAAACGGTTTCATTTCCCGGTGCGTTCTGTGTAAAAATGGCGCCTTTCTTCCAGCGAACACTCTCAAGCCTCGGTGCACTGTAGTATCATGCGCCCGGTTTTCAGCGGTGTCGTCAGATTCATTCGCTCGATTTGCCACACGAAGTGCAAAATGTTCGGCTCCGCTTCGGTCGCGCGGCGTTGCGTAATACCAGAAATGGGTTCCGCAGCCTGCCGGCGCTTGGTACGCGCTGCGGTATTGCGCAGCTTTTGATAATTAGAATAACGGTTGTCCTGGGACTGATTCATGCAACTCACCACTATCGATTTAAGCATCGTCGGCGCTTACCTGCTATCAGTGATTGTCATTGGTATAGTACTGAAAAGGCGCGCCTCTAAAGACTTGAACTCCTATCTTTTGGGGGGCAAAGAGCTGCCTTGGTACATGCTGAGCCTCTCCAACGCTTCCGGCATGTTTGATATCTCCGGCACTATGTGGTTGGTCACGCTGCTGTTCATCTACGGCCTTAAAAGCATCTGGATACCCTGGATGTGGCCGGTATTCAACCAAATATTTTTGATGGTATTCCTGTCGGTTTGGTTGCGCCGCAGCAACGTGTTAACCGGCGCAGAGTGGATACGCACACGCTTCGGCGACGATACCGGCGGGATGCTCTCACACGCGATAGTGGTGGTGTTCGCGCTGGTGGGTGTCCTTGGCTTTCTCGCTTACGGGTTTGTGGGTATAGGCAAGTTTGTCGAAATCTTTATTCCCTGGTCTGTGGTTTCGCCTTACGTGCCCTTTGAAGTCGCACCGCAGTATGTACCCCACGTTTACGGCATCATGTTCACCGCCATAGCGACCTTCTATGTCATGCTCGGCGGTATGCTCAGCATTGTTTGGGCGGATTTGCTTCAATTCACGATTATGACCCTTTCGGCTTTTGTGATCGCGGGCCTCGCCATGGCCAATGTCTCGCACGACGCGCTAATCGCCGCCACCCCGGACGGCTGGGCGAATCCGTTCTTTGGCTGGGAGCTCGGGCTCGACTGGAGCACCATTCTTGCCGAGGTCAACAGCAAAATCGATTCCGACGGCTATTCGCTGTTTACCATTCTGATTATGATGATGATCTTCAAGGGCATCTTCATCAGTGCCGCGGGCCCACAACCCAACTACGATATGCAAAAGATCCTGGCCACCCGCTCGCCGCGCGAAGGCGCAATGATGAGCGGTTTTGTGTCAGTGGTGTTGATGCCTATCCGCTATCTGATGATTGCCGGTTTCGCGGTCCTCGCCTTGGTGTACTACGACCGTTTACGACTTGGTGGGGCGACCGGTATCGACTTTGAGCAGATTCTTCCGGCGGCGATTCTCGAGTTCGCGCCCGTCGGCATGCTAGGCCTGATCCTGGCGGGCCTGCTTGCGGCGTTTATGTCGACCTTTGCCTCCACTGTGAATGCGGCGCCCGCCTATCTGGTCAACGACATCTACAAGCGCTACATCAACCCCAACGCCAACGCCAAAAAACTGGTGTTCGCAAGCTACCTTGTATCCGTCGGGGTGGTCGTCTTCTCCACCTTCATTGGTCTGTTTATCACCAGCATCAACAGCTTACTCGTATGGCTCGTGTCGGGCTTGTGGGGCGGCTACACCGCGGCCAATACCCTGAAGTGGTATTGGTGGCGGCTCAACGGCTATGGCTACTTCACAGGCATGGTGGTCGGCCTGATCTGCGCGCTGGCGTTCCCGCCCATATTCAAGGGGTTGCTGCCGGGCATTGCGCCTGACATTCTGCCGCTTTACCTGTTCCCGGTCGTGCTCGTGCTCTCGGGCTTGGCCTGTGTGTTCGGCAGCCTGTATACCGCACCGGAAGACCCAGAGCGCCTGAAATCGTTTTATAAGAGCGTTCGCCCTTGGGGCTTTTGGGGGCCGGTTCAAAAAATGGTGGAGCAAGACGACCCAGAGTTCACGGCCAACCCTTATTTCAAACGGGATATGTTTAATGTTGCCATAGGCACCATTTTGCAAACGGCTTTGGTCGCTCTGCCTGTGTTTATCGTAATTAAGGCGCCAAGCAGCGCGTTCGTGACCACTGCCATCATTGTTGTCGCTATCGTAGTTCTTAAAAAAACCTGGTATGCGAACCTGCTCGACTGGCCGAGCGAAGAAATGGCGCGAGAGAAGGCCGCAGTCGTCAAATAAACCCGCTTTTAAACACCGGGGTATTGCAAATCATCGGACGGCTTCTGGGCCGTCCGACTTCTAGAATTGGTACCGAATTCGGCGCGGCCGAGGTTCGGCTTTTATGAGAAAAAGGTAAAACACTATGAGATTTGGTCACTTTGACGACGTCAATCGTGA
>CAZING010000015.1:0-7851 GCA_964540505.1 uncultured Cellvibrionaceae bacterium
CCATTGGAAACTGCAGCGTTGCGAGTAGTTTATTGACAAATTTTGTGCTAATTAACGCCTCGCAGTCATAGCCCTGGTCGAGGTCAGTCGGTCGCTTATTCATATCGGTAACGAACCTTGGTTGTATTGCGCTAGTATGGCGTACTTATACGGCTTATTTCCGCGAACGCTTTGCGTTGGCGGCTTGCACAAGCACTGTCGACACATAATTCGCGCGTCGAGCGGCTTGGGGTATGCCCGAAGCGGGCGGCGGCTTTGGTACTTTGGCGGCCGCCGGCGGGCTCTCGAACCTAAGCATAGATACCATAACCTCAAGTTTTTTAACAAAGTCACAACTCGACCCAGCACTCGCTTTGCGGTGCATGTCGAGGCCTTCGGATTCGACCATTTCATCGCCAAAACGGCGGTAAACACAGGCGGATATCAATGCGGTACAGCTTAGAGAACCAATCATTTCTGGCCTTTCTTGTACTGGTCACTTGCGCATTTCTTTGGGTAATGATGCCTTTTTTCGGGCCGATTTTCTGGGCTGTGGCCATTACGATAATCTTTGCGCCTGTTCATCAAAAACTGCATCGACTGATGCCGAACCGCGACAATACCAATGCGTTGCTCACCTTGTTGGTTTGTCTGGTGGTGGTGATCATTCCTGTGCTGTTTACCGTGACCACAGTGGTCAGTCAAGTCGCGAGTTTCTATCAGCAGGTCGACAGTGGCGAAGTACAACTGCGGCCTTACATCGACAAAGTCCAAAACGCGCCCGTGCTCCAAGATTGGATGGCGCGTTTTGATTTGAGTTTCGAAAACTTAAAAGAGCGGTTCTCCGAAAGCGCTATGGCCGCTGGCAAATTCGTCGCCCAGCACTCGCTTAAGGTCGGCCAGAATGCCTTTGGTTTCGCATTGGATGTCGGCATCCTTCTGTACGTGGCGTTTTTTCTGCTGCGCGATGGCGAGAAAATTATGCGGATGCTTTATAAGGCTCTGCCCCTGGGGGACGAGCGAGAGCGTTTGCTGTTTCACAAGTTCGCTGAGGTCACCCGAGCGACGGTAAAAGGCAACGTCCTTATATCGATCATCCAGGGCTCTATAGGCGGCATCACGTTTGCGCTGTTGGGCATACCGGCCGCGTTTTTATGGGGCGTGGTGATGGTGTGTGCGTCGCTGCTGCCGGCGATCGGAGCGGGCATCGTTTGGGTGCCGGTGGCGGTGTATCTGTTGGCGATTGGCAGTTATTTCCAAGCGATAACGCTGGTGTTGGTTGGGGTTTTTATCATCGGCTTGGTCGATAACATATTGCGCCCCATTTTGGTTGGCAGGGACACCAAGCTTCCAGACTATATCGTGCTTCTTTCCACGCTCGGGGGGCTCGTGCTCTTTGGTATCAACGGGTTTGTTATCGGGCCACTGATCGCGGCGATGTTTGTCGCTTTTTGGGGAATTTTTATTCGTGAGTTCCAAACGGAGCGCGTCGAAGGCAGCGGCGCCGAGCCCGAGACACCTGAGAGCCAAGAGTGAGGCGGCGGCACGCGAGGCGGTGCGGGCCGCATCCACCTTTTGGCAATAGGCGGTGGCGACAACCGCGAACCCTTTAGCAGATGCAGCCTCAGCCGTGACCCCAATAGAGGTAACCGAACGGGCACCAAGCGCGGCGATAGCGACGGCTCGCCCGGCTCGAAAGCTTCGGCCGCCGGACGCGGGTTAGAAAAGGAGGCGGCGCTTACTCACCCTCCGGAAGACGCGTGGTCGGCGGGGTTTCGCACCGTTTTGGAAATGGTGCCATCACTGGTTTTTTAACCCCCAACTCAGTACTATTACACCCTTTTGGGTTCCCGGAGAGCAGCATGTTTCAAGGCAGTATGGTGGCACTGGTAACGCCCATGCACGCCGATGGCGCAGTGGACTGGCCTGCGCTTGCCGATCTGGTCGAGTGGCATATTCAAGAAGGCACGCACGCTATCGTGACTGTAGGCACAACCGGAGAGTCTCCGACGCTTAGCGTCAGTGAGCATATGGAGGTCATTCGCCGGGTGGTGGATATAGCCGCCAAGCGCATACCCGTGATAGCCGGTACGGGGGCGAACGCCACCAGCGAAGCATTGGAATGGACGGCGACCGCCAAAGGCCTCGGCGCCGATGCCTGTCTTTTGGTTGCCCCCTACTACAATAAGCCCACCCAAGAAGGGCTGTTTTTGCATCACGAGTACGTCGCCAAGGCCGTTGCTATTCCGCAGATACTCTACAACGTCCCGGCGCGCACGGCGGTCGATATCAAGCCCGAGACCGTCGCCCGTTTGGCAAAAGTGCCTCATATCATAGGCCTCAAAGAGGCGACCGGGGACATGAACCGGTTGAAACAATTGCAAGCGCTTCTGCCAACCGATTTTATGCTGGTATCGGGCGATGACGCGACCGCGCGCGAATTTATGGAACTCGGCGGTCACGGCGATATCTCTGTAACCGCCAATGTTGCACCCAAAGCGATGGCGCAAATGTGCAAGGCGGCGCTGGCGGGGAATTTCGAGCAAGCACGCGCGCTCGATAAATCGCTCGAAAAGTTGCACAAGACGTTGTTTCTTGAGGCGAATCCTATCCCCGTTAAATGGGCCTTGGCGCAGATGGGGCGCTGCGATGTCGGCATTCGATTGCCGTTGACGCCTCTGTCGCAACACCACCACGAGGCGGTTCGCGAAGCGTTGCTGGCTGCGAGTGTGGCCATTCCATAACAATAGAATGAACTGACTATGCATTTAAATTTGTCTCGATGGGGCGTGATTGGCCTGTGTTTGTTATCCGTCAGCTGTATCTATACCGACCGCAGCGAAGACTACCAGGATGCGGTGTCGCTGCCGGTGGTAACGCTTCCGGAAGACGTTGACAGCCTGCCACTTGAGCCGCTGTTTCCAATTCCCGAGGTCAAAGAAAAAGACGACTCATTTGTCGAAGCGGCAGTAGGCGGCGAAAAAGTGCCGCGCCCCGAACCTATGAGCGCCGAGCGCGAAGCGGCCAAGGTGAAAATTCAAAAGGTCGGGAACCGCCGCTGGGTGTTGGTAGAGGCCCCCGCCGGTCAGGTCTGGCCACTGGCGCAAAGTTACCTCTCGACCACCGGTATCAAAGTTCTGCGAAGCGACGCCGCGAGCGGGCTCATCGAGACCGACTGGGTTCAGTTTAAAGCCGATGCCACCACAGAGAACCATTACCGCATTCGAATTGAAAAGGGCGTCCGACCCGAATCCACCGAGGTGCACGTGTTGCACGATCAAGCCGCAAATGCGAAAGCCGAGTGGTCGTGGCCCGAGACGTCTGACGACCCAGAGCGCGAAGCTTGGTTGCTCGAGGGTTTAGCCAACTCGCTCGCCCAAAGCATTGGCAACAACTCGGCGTCGCTGCTCGGGCAGTCGATAGGCGGTGAAAGCAAAGCAGAGCTCACCGTCATCAAGGGCGACCCGGCGTTGGTGTTGCGCCTGGACCAAGCACGCGCTTGGGCGACGCTGACCCACGGCCTCAAAGACCATGATTTTCGGCTCTGGGAAGAGCAAGAGGCGGACGGCATCTTTTATTTTCAATACACAGGCGATTACAAAAAGCCGAACTGGTTTGTGCGTCTTTTCACCTGGGGCGACAACGCGCCGGCCACCGAACCGCCTCTAAGTCTTGCCAAGTTGCTAGGCAGCTTGGCGAGCGAACCTCAGGTCAAGGCGGATTTTGCCGGCGTCAGTGGCGTTTCGTTTAGCGGTTCGCCATTGCCAGGCAGTGGCTATCTGTTAAAACTGGATGCCTCAGAAGGCCATTATGTTGCAAAGGTTCGCGATTATCGCGGCCGCAGACTGTCGATGAATGACGCCAAACGCATTTTGGCGGCACTGCGACGGAATTTGATTTGACCTCACCCACATTAAGGCGCTCGACCTCGACCGCGGCTTTAGCTGCGGCGACAAGCGCCTTTAGGTTTACGTATCCGATGAGCGCGACATGGCCATAGAGTTTGCCTCTTTGGGCAGCGGCAGCAGCGGCAACGCCACAATCGTCAGAACCGCTAACGCTTGCGTATTGGTCGACTGCGGCTTCTCGCTCACTGAATTGCAACGCCGGGCCGCGAAATTGGGTGTTCATCTGACCGATTTGGACGCTTTATTCGTCACCCATGAGCACAGCGACCATATCAAAGGGGCGGGGGTGCTGTCGCGCAAGTTGCAGCTCCCCATCTATATGACGCCTGCCACGCATTTAGCTCGGCCTCTGCAGAGTCTGACCTCTGTGGTTTATTTCAACGATTACCAGCCGGTCACCATCAAAGATCTTGAGATTCGACCGGTGCCTATACCCCACGACGCGGCCGACCCTGTCGGCTATGTGTTTTGCAATCAAGATACACGGGTTGGGGTGTTGACCGATCTCGGCTCATTTACCGACCGCATTGTAGAGGCCTACGCCGGTTGTCACGGGTTGTTGCTCGAGGCGAATCACGATCTCGAGATGCTGGCGCGCGGGCCTTACTCTTATTTTTTGAAGCAGAGAGTGGGCGGTCGCTGGGGGCACTTGAACAACCATCAGGCCAAGAGCTTCATCCAGTCTTTGGATACTAACTGTCTGCAGCAATTGGTATTGGCGCACATCAGCGCTAAAAACAACACGCCGGCGAAGGTCCTTGAGACTTTTTCATTCTGTCCACCGAGTCACCGACTGGAAATCGCCTCTCAAACCGATGGTTCGCGTTGGTTTTCGGTGCCGGTCTGCGATGCCACGCCCGCACCTTTGATGCTGGACGTCGCCAGTCGGTCAGGGTAACGAGACTGCGTTACTTTTCCACACCGAACTTTCGCGCTGTCAAGTATTAAAAAAAACTTTGCCGTCTAATTCCCTGAAGCTCTTGACAATCTTAAGTGTCTGAATTTAAACGATATTTTATTTTTGATCAAAGAGCGAACAATGTTTGATAAGCCTGTGGCAATGGGGTTTTGAACGGCTTACCAAAAGTTAGTGCACAGAAGTATCCACAGAAATTGTGAAAAACTCACTGGCTGAGCGTTGCCTGTGGATAAGATGTGCCTAACCCGTGAAAACAGTGGGCGCAGCAATGGCGCTGGCCAATCGCCTAGCTCGAGTATCCGTGCGCGGCCTGGTGGGGCTCGAATCACCGAGCGAATGCATGGGGAAAGTGCTATAACTTATAGCAAGGAAATTAAAAATAAGGGTGAACCCGTGCAAGAGCGCCGCCGTTACGAGAGGACGATTACGTCCATAAAAGTCGAGTTGTCCCACCCCTCGTTCGGGACGGTTATTGGGTTTACCCGTGATATTTCAGACGGCGGTGCGCAGGTGATTATCGAAAACGGCTCGCTGCCACCTGTGGGCACTGTGGTCAATGTGAAGTTTCGCAAAATCATCGGTCCGCTCAACAACGAGCCGGTAACCATGCGGGTGATGCATTGTCATCGCAATATTGTTGGCTTGATGTTTGCACCCAACGCGGTAAACAGCTAGACGCGCGCTACCGTTCTTTTTGTAAACTTCGGTTGACATAAATATCGAATCGGACCGATTTACCCGTCAGGCTATAAGTGGGTGTGCAACCTTCCAGCCGTGGCGCCAAGCGGGGGCGTTTCACCACCACCCTGTAAATCGTCTTCTCAAGCGCAAGCGCCAGCAGCGCCGCGCCATCCAAATCGCCTCCCAGCAATAAGTGAAACGCCTGCATGCTTTTATTCACCGCGGCGGCCTTTTGTCGTTCGGGAAACATAGGATCGAGGTAAACCACTTCGCAGGCTTGCCCCGAAAGCGCATTTAAATAGGCAATGCTATCGGCCTGTCGAAACTGCATGCGCTTTAGAATTCGCTCAAGAGGGGCGTCGTCCAGAGCGGCAGTCTTCGCTCTTTGAAAACCATCGGCCAGCAACGCGAACACGATCGGCGAGCGCTCGAGCAGCGTTACCTCGCAGCCGAGCCCAGCCAAGACGAAGGCGTCCTGACCGAGCCCCGCGGTGGCATCGAGAATCCGCGGATACGCACCGCTTTTGATGCCGACGGCTTTGGCAAGCAGTTGGTTCTTGCCGCCGCCAAATAAACGCCTGTGCGCTGTTTTGCCGCCGACAAAGTCCACTTTAACCGGCCCGTGTAGCTTTTTATCTGTCGGAGTCAGGCTGACGCCTTGCTCGTCGAAACCCAACTGGTAGCGGGCGTCATCAAGCGGTGCGTTAACCGATACACCCAAGAGCGTCGCGTACAGTTGCGCTTCGCTCGCTAAAGGCGGGTAGCTGCAGGTGATGCGTATACTGGGCAAGTTGACTCGGCCTTTGGCTCTAGAAGGGGGCTATGCTTATTTCTGGTGTGTATGACCTGAGCGATGGAGCGGGTGTGCCCTTTATGAAGATCGCGGCGGGTCACAACCAACAGACACACACACCGGGTGACCAATATTATCGTTTCTCAGCTCCTTTCGCCAATGGGAGATGCGCTTCGACCGCGCCGGTCGGCGCCCAATACCGCTTGTATCAAATGGTCGTTGCGTTCACCGGCTCGGACAAAAACCGGATTGTGACGCGTCGATCCTTTGCGTAACCGAGCCAGTCACCGCTCCGCGCGCGGGCGAACTGCGAGCCCGCGCCTATGGTCTGGATGCGGCTTTCCGCCACTCCATTGGCGACCAAAAGCGCTTTAACCGAAAGTGCGCGCTCTTTGGATAACACATTATTGTATTCATCGCTGCCGCGTATATCCGTATGCCCGATGACGCGGATCTTAAGCGTGGGTCGATGCAGCAAGTAGTGGGCAAGCCGCGCCAATTGTTGCTGTGCCAGTTTGCTCGGCCAATCGATACCGGGCGCGAATTGCAGCGATCGTATTAGATCGTCGAAGACGGGTGTGGGTCGAGCGGTATTGGCCTGCGCGTAAACGGAGTTAGGTGTGCTGTTCATAGGGATACGCCTGATATCGAAAAAGAGGTCTCAGGAGTATTGAACCTGTGAACGCCGTTGTTGATGATGACCAAAAACGACGAACGGCTTACCGTTTGTGACCAATTATGATACTTGCGCACAGCGGGCCTTTAATGAGTCGCGCGGACGGGGCAAAGACGCAAGGTTACATATTCGAGGCAATAAAGACCGCGAGCAGTGCCAAAGCCAGCACCGCGGCGCCCACCAAACTGTGGCGAAGGCTCGCCGAGCGGTCGATTAAGTCCGCATTGTCATCGTCTTGATCGTCGGTCTCGTCGGTTTTGAACACTATAACCGTGTCGCCAATCTGAATGCTGTCGTCTGCCGCCAAAATTGTACAGTTGGCCTCGACGCCGTTGACCATAATCAAGTTTCGCCCGTGGGTTGCGGCCAATTGATAGCCTTCCTTGAGTTTGGTCAGTTGCGCGTGATCCGCGGCAACGCTGTTATCGGTCAAAGACAGAAACGCCTCGGGCGCGCGGCCGATTTTCCAACAAGTGCCAATTTCGGCATCGCCCAATTCAAACAATTTACCGCGCAAGGGCGCCGATGTGATGATCAGGCGCGGCCCATTGCCCGTGTCGAAATCCATAGAAGCGACCCGGCTTCGGTCCTGATAACGTTGGCGTTGAGCCTCGGCGGTAAAGTGCTCGTCTTCCTCTAGGGTTGCGGTGTACTCACTTTGAGGCAGGTCGATTAAAGACGGTTGTTCGCGTGATGGCGTGGGTTCTGGGCGCGCTTGTGGCTCGGCGGGCTCTGGACGATCCGGGGCGGAATCCAGAGGCTCGCTCGACGGCGCGCGCGTTATGGGCTCGCCGTAGCTGGAGCCTGGCTGGCGTTGCTCTTCGGTTAATATTGACGCGTCTATTGCTGCGGCGCGTTCAGCCGGCGGGCTGCGAGGTTCATGCGTTTGCGTGGT
>CAZING010000015.1:7951-28634 GCA_964540505.1 uncultured Cellvibrionaceae bacterium
GTCGGTGTCTGTCGACACTCGGGCCCGCGGTTGCGCGTCTTCCAGGTCGAGACGGAACGCCGCTTGGTCAAAACGCACTTTGTCGTCAAGACTCAGTAAAACTCTGCCCTTGATCCGCTTACCGTTGACGAAGGTGCCGGTGATGGATTCCAAGTCTTCGATGTATACGCCGCTGCGCATAACGTTAATTTTGGCGTGCAATGGCGAAGCGCGGTGCACCCTGATCGGGCAGTCCTCGTCGCGACCCACAAGCATTTCACCGCGAAGCGCGAACGCGTGTTCGTCGGTCAGAGAGCGTAAGATGTAGCTGGCATGGCGGCGTTTGGCCAAGGAAGCGTCATTGGAGCCCATGTACTCTTGGATCCACTCGATGATGAATTTTGAGCCATTGTACTGCAAAACGTTCCTGGGAACGGAGCCTTCCCGTCGGTTTGCTGCGACAAGCGTCGCGAATTCGCTTTTATCACCCGCGCGTGCGAGCTTGTGGCCGGCGCAGGCTTTACTGGTGTTGGCTAAATCGTTGGTGAATCTGTGTCTTTATTATCGTCTATGGCCTCCAAAGACAGTTCGCCAAAGCTTGTGCTTGTTGCCGGCGCGGCGGGTTGGGGCGCCGGCGAGGGGGCGGCGGAGGTCTGCGAACCTGCAAGCTTGATTCTAAGTCTTAAGTTGTTGGGGGAGTCGGCGTTGGCCAGGGCTTCATCCGCCGAAACTTTGCCGGCCATATGCAATTTGAACAACGCCGCGTCGAAGGTTTGCATCCCCAGGTTTTCGGATTTTTCCATAATCTCTTTAATCTCGGTCAAGCGATTTTTAAGTATCAGCTCCTGGATGGTTTTGGTGCCGAGCAACACCTCGACCGCCGCGCAGCGCTTGCCGTCGACCGTCTTGACAAGTCTTTGTGACACAAAACCTCGAATGTTCTGGGACAGCCCCATCAGCAGTTGGGGCCGCTTTTCGTCCGGAAACAAGTTGATGATTCGCTCGAGCGCCTGATTGGCGTTGTTGGCGTGCAATGTGGAAATGGCCAAATGGCCGGTTTCGGCGAACTCCAACGCGTGCTCCATGGTTTCTCGGTCGCGGATCTCACCGATCAAGATCACATCCGGCGCTTGACGCAAGGTGTTTTTCAACGCGTTTCTAAAGCTTCGGGTGTCAACACCTACCTCCCTTTGGTTGACGATGCTCTTTTTGTGACGATGGACATACTCGACCGGGTCTTCAATGGTAATGATATGACCCCCGGTGGTGCTGTTGCGATGGTCGATAAGCGCCGCCAGCGAGGTGGATTTGCCCGAGCCTGTGGCCCCCACGAATAACACCAGTCCGCGCTTGGTCATCACCAAATCCTGCAATACCGGGGGCAGACCCAGATCGTCAAACTTCGGGATATCTGTGTTGATATTTCGCGCGACTATGGCGACTTCATTGCGCTGTTTGAAAATATTAATTCGAAACCGGCCGACGCCTGGGATCGAGATCGCGAGGTTCATCTCCAGCTCGTGGTGAAACGCTTGGCGTTGCTCGTCGTCCATGATCGCCTCGGCGATAGCGGCGATTTCACCGGATTTATAGGCATTTTGCGACAAAGGTTTTAATACGCCTTGAAACTTCCCGCAGGGTGGCGCGCCTGTACTCAGATAGAGGTCGGAACCGTCTTTCTGCGCGAGGATATTCAGATACTGGTCGATGGGCGTCGTCATCCGTGGTCCTTAGACTTAATTGCGAGTAAAACGAAAGTATAGATGCAGATCGCGTTAGCGAAAGCGCAGAGGCGTACTCAGGCGGCGACGTCAAAAAGGCAGAGGGGGATGACGGAGAACAGAAAATGGCGGGCTTCGACCCGCGTCACTGAGCGTGAAGGACAGTCGCTTTTCGATTTTTCACATTACCGCATGGAGCGGGATGAAGGGCTTCGAGTCCAACTCGACTGGGTTCAAGAAAATGGTGTCAGATGCAAATTCCCCTATGCCTTCCCACGCAAAAGCGTGGGCGCGAGAAGCTCGCCGCCCGACGAAACCGAATACCGCCGCAAGGCGAAACCACTCGTCCAGTTTACAGCGCCTGGACGTTCTGCAATTGCTGCTCTAGTTGCCGCACTTTCTTTTGAGCTTGGGATAATTTTTCGTTTTCCTTGGCGACGATTTCTGCGGGGGCTTTGTCGACAAATTTTGGGTTTTGAAGCTTGCCGGCGAGGCGGCCGACTTCCTGTTCGGCTTTGCCAATTTCCTTGGTCAGCCGGTTTATTTCAGCCGATTTGTCTATCAGGCCCGCCATAGGCACGAGTATTTCGAGATCGCCGATGATCGCCGAGGACGAGAACGGCGGCTGGGTGCCCGGCGCCAGCCAGTCAATGGATTCCAGGCCCGCGAGCTTTGCCAAAAATTGCCGGTTTTGCGCGATGCGCCGCTGGTCGTGGTCATCGCCTTGGGCCAGAAGTACGGTCAGCTTTTTCGCCATGGAAATATTCAGCTCGCCTCGGATTGCGCGAACGCCCGCGATAAATTCCTTCACCCATTCGATGTCTTGTATGGCCACGGTATCGATCTTTTCGGCGTCCGCTTGCGGGTAGGGCGCCTGCATAATGGTGGCGCCTGTTTGCCCGGCTAAATCGCGAACGCGCTGCCAGATTTCCTCGGTAATAAAGGGCATTAACGGGTGCGCCAGGCGCAGCACGGCCTCAAGCACTCGTACCAGAGTACGTCGCGTGCCCACGGCCTCGCGGGGGTCGGCGGATTCATCCCAGAGTACGGGTTTGGACAGTTCGATGTACCAGTCGCAGTAGTCTTTCCAAATAAAATCGTAAAGCGCCTGGCTTGCCTGGTCGAGCCGGAAGTTGGCAAAGCCCTCGGCGACGGCCGCCTCGGTTTGCTGTAAGCGGCTGACGATCCAGCGGTCCGCTAGTGTCAGGCGATACTCGGCGGCGCTATCGGCTGCGCAGTCGCGGTCCTCGCAATTGTTGAGAACATAACTGGCTGCGTTCCAAAGCTTATTGCAGAAGTTGCGAAACCCCTCTATGCGCCCGACATCAAAATTAATATCGCGCCCGGTCGATGCGAGTGAGTAATAGGTAAAGCGCAGCGCGTCGGTGCCATAAGCCGCTATGCCGTCGGGAAATTCTTTGCGTGTGGCCTTTTCAATTTTAGGGGCGACCTTTGGGTTCATCAGCCCGGTGGTGCGTTTGGCCACGAGGCTTTCCAGATCAATGCCGTCGATCAGATCGATAGGGTCGAGAACATTGCCTTTCGATTTGCTCATCTTCTGACCCTGGCTGTCGCGCACCAGTCCGTGCACGTAGACGGTCTTGAAGGGCACCTCTTTGCGAAAATGCAGGGTCATCATAATCATTCGCGCGACCCAGAAGAAAATGATGTCAAACCCCGTTACCAGCACGTTGGTGGGGTGAAAGGTGTTCAGCTCGGGTGTCTCTTCTGGCCAACCCAGGGTGCCGAACGTCCAAAGGGCGGAGGAGAACCAAGTGTCCAGGACATCTTGATCTTGGTGTAAAACCTGCGCGTCATCGAGCTTGTGTTCGCGACGAACGTCCGCTTCGCTGCGCCCGACATACACCTTGCCGGTCTCGTCATACCAAGCGGGAATTCTGTGACCCCACCAAAGTTGACGGGATATGCACCAATCCTGAATATCACGCATCCAGGCAAAATACATATTTTCATACTGTTTCGGTACGAACTCGATTCGACCGTCTTCCACCGCTGCGATGGCATCGCGCGCCAAGGGCGCGGTTTTTACATACCACTGGTTGGTTAAATAAGGCTCGATAACGACACCGCTGCGGTCGCCGCGTGGCACTTTAAGCCGGTGCGGCTCGATTTTCTCGACCAGCCCCAGCGCTTGCAAATCGTCGACCACACGACGGCGCGCTTCAAACCGATCGAGACCGCGATAGGCCTCGGGGGCCGCGTCATTAATTTTGGCGTCGTCGGTTAAGATGTTGATCATCGCCAGATTGTGGCGTTTACCCACTTCGTAATCGTTGAAGTCGTGCGCGGGGGTTATCTTCACGCAGCCCGTGCCGAATTCGGGGTCGACATATTCGTCGGCTATGATCGGAATTTCCCGTTCGCAAAGCGGCAGCTTTACGGTTTTGCCAATCAGCGTCCGATAGCGTTCGTCTTTGGGGTTCACGGCGACTGCAGTGTCGCCGAGCATGGTTTCGGGGCGAGTGGTGGCGACAAAAAGGTGCCCGCTACCGTCGCTGAGTGGGTATTTGAAATGCCACAGATGCCCTTGCTCTTCCTCGTTGAGTACCTCGAGATCGGAGATGGCCGTGTGCAGTTTTGGGTCCCAGTTCACCAACCGCTCACCCCTGTAGATCAACCCCTGCTCGTAGAGGCGAACGAACACCTCTTGTACTGCCGTGTAGAAGCCCTCATCCATGGTAAAGCGCTCGCGGCTCCAGTCGGGCGAGGCCCCCAGGCGGCGAAGTTGGCGGGTAATGTTGCCGCCGGATTGCGCTTTCCACTGCCAGATGCGATCGATAAACCGGTCGCGTCCGAGCGCATGTCGGTCGGTGGATTCGGCATCCAGCAACCGTTCGACCACCATTTGTGTGGCGATACCGGCGTGGTCGGTGCCGACCTGCCATAAGGTGTTGTTCCCTTGCATTCGGTGATAGCGAATCAGCGCATCCATAATGCTTTCTTGAAAGCCGTGCCCCATGTGCAGACTGCCGGTGACGTTGGGCGGCGGAATCATGATGCAGTAAGGTTCGCCTGTGCCGGAGGGCTTAAAGTAGCCTCGTTCTTCCCAGGTCTTGTACCAGTGTTGTTCTATCGCAGAGGGTTGGTAGGTTTTTTCCATGATTGACTAACGATTCGCCCGTTGACCGACAAAAATGGCGCATCACCGCGCGCCGATAAGCCCGCCATTATACATGTCGAAGGGGGTGGTGCTACCGCGGGCTCGCGGGCGTTAAAGTCCGATTTAATCCGACTGCTATGTGCGACGTTTGGGCGGCTTTACTCGGCAGAGGCGCGAAACCTCGGGGTCGCGGTTTGCGTCGGCGCGCATTACGGCTCAAGAATTTTGTGCAACCTGCGGCGCAGCTCCGCCGCCACCAGCGGCAGGTACTCATCCACTAAGTCGTCGATTAACTTTTGCTTTTCTTTTGAGGCGCGATCGCGTGCCGAGAACGGGTTGTTGTTCAGCTGCGGCTTATTCAGCTTGTCTGCCCGAGCCTGGGTGCGCAGTATGGCTGTGCTGACATCGAGTGCGGCGCTTGACTGCACTATGTCATCGGCCAAATGTTTGCGCCCCTGGTTGAGCTTGTCGAGAATGTGCTGTGGCAAAAAGGGGTTATCACTCTTTTCTGGCAGCGGTTTAAGAAGCTCCGAGACATTGAACAATCTGGGGTCCATCGCGGGTCTTTCTTGGGGGTGGGGGTCCGTTTTAATCCGGATATCAGCGGTCGAGTCCTGCTCGGGCAGCTTTTGCGAATAAGACGCGGCGTTCAGTACAGCCAGGTTCTCGGCGTCTTTGATGAAATCGCTTTCGCGGGCAAGATCGGCGTTTTGCGTGGGTGTTAACTCGGGTACCACTTCGCTCAATGTGACGATCGCCTGGTCAAAATCGTCCGTCGGCTCGGCGATGGTGGCCGATTCGGTCAGAAGATCGGTCGGCATATCGTCATCTATGATCATTTCATCGAGTGACAGGGTGTGGATGCTATCGAAGGGCGTTGTTTCGTCGTCGGCGTAGGCCTGCGCAGAATCGTCGGCGTAACCCAGGTCGATTTGCATCTCTTCAGGAGCGATTTCAGCGGGTGTTGCTTTCTGGTCTTTGTCTTCGGGCATGAGTGTGTATCTCGCCGGAGATTGTTCGAACGCCGGCTATTGTACGTCTATAGATATAGGAAAACGCAACGCCCGTCCTCAATCGTTGGAAGTTGCGTTCGTGCCGCCTCTGCGGTGGGCGTCCCGCTTCTAACAATAAACCAAAATGACCGATTGTGCTGGAATTAGCGCCTCGGTCTAGTGCTTATAACAGACCCTGGTGGGCCTGGCGCAACGGTCCGCTAGACTTTATGCGTGGCCGGGGTATAGCCAAGGCTGCGGTAGTGCGCATACAGAGTTCGAGTTTGGTGCAGAACGGGTTCGAACTGTATCACCACCTCTGCGATACGCGTGAACTGTGCGTGCATGGGGTGTGGCTGCGCGTCGAGGTTGATCAGCATTGTCGGCGTGTCTGGAACTGGGCTTTGGTGGGGGTCGTTGCAAAGCCAAATAGGGCAATCGTCGGATTTTAGTGTCGAATGCGGCAGAAACGACTCGGGTCGCGCGCGCCACAATTGTTGACTCAAAGCCTCTGTCGGTTGCGAAGGCGCCAGCTGAATTTGCACCTGCAGGCGATTCTGCAAAGCTTTTTCGCACAGCCGGGCGCAGAACGCAAACCGCTCTAGCGGCTCTGAGCTCGACAGTACATAGAAGTCGACCTGGGGCACGCCAAAGTTCCTTTTTAGTCGGAGTAAGCGCCGGTCAGGTACTCGAGCAACAGGCCCACCGGTCGGCCGGTGGCGCCTTTATTGCCGCCGGAAAGCCAAGCGGTGCCCGCGATATCGAGGTGCGCCCAAGGATAAGCCTTGCTAAACCGGGATAAAAAGCAGGCCGCGGTAACCGACCCGGCTTCGCGCCCACCAATGTTGGCCATATCGGCGAAATTGCTGTCCAGCTGCTTTTGGTACTCGTCCCAAAGAGGCATTTGCCAAGCGCGGTCGCCGGCCGCCTCGCCGGCGCTGCGCAAGGCGTCGGCGAGGGCTTGGTCGTTGCTGAAAAGCCCGCTGGCATGCGCGCCGAGGGCGATGACACAGGCCCCGGTTAAGGTGGCGATATCGACCACCGCTTTGGGTTTAAACCGCTCGACGTAGGTCAGCGCGTCGCATAACACAAGGCGCCCTTCTGCGTCGGTGTTGAGAATTTCGATGGTCTGACCAGAGAGCGAGGTGACCACATCGCCGGGTTTGGTGGCTTTGCCGCTCGGCATGTTTTCGGCCGCCGCAATCACGCATACCACGTTGATCGAGGGCTGCATCGCCGCCAGTGACGTCATCACGCCCATCACGCTTGCCGCACCGCACATATCAAACTTCATTTCGTCCATCGAGGCGCCCGGCTTCAAGCTGATGCCACCGGTGTCAAAGGTGATGCCTTTGCCGACTAGCACCACCGGCGCATCCTTGGGCTTGCCGCCTTTGTACTCCATAATGATGAATTTCGGCGGCTCGTCGCTGCCGGCGGCCACCGACAAAAAGGCGCCCATACCAAGCTTCTCTAGCTGAGCGCGCTCAAGCACCCGGGTGGTGATACCCGTTGAAGCTTTGGCCAAGTCCTTCGCCTGGTTCGCCAGATAAGTCGGGGTGCAGATATTCGCAGGCAAGTTGCCGAGGTGGCGCGCGGTATTGATACCCGCCGCGATGGCTTTGCCAATATCCAATCCTTTTTGCCAGTCGGCGCCGAGCTTGGCGCCCGCGTGAAGCGTTAAGGTTTTCAAAGTCGCAGGGGTGGTGTTTTGAGTTTTGGTGTCGAGATAACGGTACTGCGCGGTCTCGCTCGCCTGCGCGATCGCGATTGCGAACTGTTTCGCCGATACGCCCTCGGCCGCTTCCGTCCACCAAGTGGCGTGCTGAATTTTTTTTTCGTTCAGCACCGTCACCAACTTTTGTACCGACGTTTTCAGGTCCGAATCGGTGACGCGTTTCGAGGTTGTATTGACACAAATCGCGAGTACGCGTTTGGCGTGGGCGAAGCCCGGCAGCCATGCGAAACCACCGGGTTTTAATTCGAGATCTTTTAATGAAAGCAGTCGCGCCAGAGCGCCATCAAGTGCCTTATCGGCCAGGGTTGCACCTTCCGATAAACTTCCATCGGCATAGACGGTCACAATCAGGCAATCGCCTCGGACTTTTTGAATGGTGCCAGTTTTTATTTGAAAATCCATAGTGCAACTCTGCCGGTCAATGGGCTGGAATAAGCGAACCTGGAAAGGCTCCCGAGGGCTCAAGCTAAGGCGCTAATACTGAAGCCATCTGTGCAATTATGCAATTGATCGCAAAATTCTGACACCAGGGCAACGCCCCTGGCGAACACCTGCGGGATTCTGCGGGTGCTTCGCAACCCTTACCCCGGCTATAATTCGGGCTAATTTCAATGGCGACTAATTTAAGTGATTGTTTTTCGTTATTTAGCTAAAGAAGTGCTCGCCAATATGGCGGCCGTGAGCGCGGTGCTGCTGCTGATTATAATGAGCGGGCGGTTCGTGCGTTATCTGGCCGACGCGGCGGCCGGCAAGCTCGACGCAGGGGTGTTATTGACCCTGATGGGGCTGCGCCTGCCATCGTTTCTCGAGCTGATTATCCCGCTTGGCTTTTTTATTGGCATTCTGCTCGCTTACGGCCGTCTTTATGTCGACAGTGAAATGACGGTGCTGCACGCCTGTGGCATCAGCGAGCGACGTCTGGTGGGCTATACGCTGACAACCGCGGTCCTGGTAGCCTTGTTGGTTTCCGCTTTTAGTCTTTATCTCGGACCTATAGGCGTTAAGGCTTCCGAGCATGTGCTCGCCGAGCAGCGCAGCCGCACCGAGTTTGAAACGCTGACCCCCGCGAGGTTCCACAAACTCAGCTCTCGCGAGGGTGTGTCTTACGCGCAAAGCATAAATCCCGAAAAAACCCAGCTTCAGAACGTATTTCTCGCCGGCGCTGCCGAAGCTTTAGACAGCTTCTCGGTTATCACCGCCGAAACCGGTGAAACACTGGTGGACGAGTCGGTGGGCAAGCGCTATTTGGTATTGCGAAATGGCCACCAGTATCGCGGGCAGCCGGGGGAGCTTGATTACGAGGTGATTGATTTCGCGCGCTACTCGCAGTTTGTGCCCGAGCCGGAATATGAAACGCGATCAAAAAAAGAAACCGACGCTATGAGCACGGCTCAGCTCTGGCAGGCGCAAACCGAGGCGGCCAACGCCGCGCTGCAGTGGCGATTTTCGATTCCGGTGCTGGTAATGGTCATGGCTCTGCTGGCCGTGCCTTTAAGCCGGACTCAGCCGCGCAAAGGCCGGTTTGTGAAAATGGTGCCCGCCATTCTACTTTATATCGTCTATGTCGTCTCAGCGAACGCCGCTAGAGGTCTGATGGAGGAGGGCACGGCACCCGTGCCCTTCCTGTTGTGGTTTATTCATTTGGGGTTTTTTATGCTCGCTGTGTTGTTGCTCGGTTTGCCGGGCTTGGGTCGAGCCTGGGTTTCGCTTAGGGCGCCGAAGCGACCATGAGAATCATACGCCAGTATGTGGCGCAATCGGTGATCGGGGCCATTGCTATAGTCTTGGCCGTAATCGTGGCGTTGGATTTGATCTCGGTTCTGGTAGACGAGCTCGACAAAATTTCGGCTGACTACGATATGGTCGAGGTCTTGATTTACACCGGGTTGTCAGTGCCCTCCAGTGTCTACGATTACTTGCCGCTCGCCTGCTTGGTCGGCTGCTTGATTGGCTTGGGGATGCTCGCCAACACGAGCGAGCTCACTGTTATACGTGCCGCCGGCGTCACGGTGCGCCAGCTTATCTGGCTGGTTATGCGCCCTATCTTGTTTTACATCGCCTTCGGCGTTTTTCTTGGAGAATACATCACTCCCACTTTCGACCAATACGCCGAAAGCCGCAAAGCCATAGCGCTTGGTCATAGAAGCGCACTACAGGGCCAGCGCGGTGTCTGGAACCGCGAGAACAACCAGTTCATGCACTTTAGCGCCGTGCTCCCAAACGGCAAGCTCTACGGCATCACGCGTCTGCAGTTCGACGAGTCCGGCCGAATGGTGTCGTCCGCTTATGTGGAGTCGGCGATTTTTCAAGGCAGCAGCTGGTTCGAGCGCAACGGCGTGGGCACGGAAATCCAACGCGACGCCACGTCCCGATTCGTTTTCCCTGCGCGGTCCTGGTTTTCCGATATTTCGCCAAAGCTGCTAGACGTGCTGGTGTTGCCCCCCGACGACCTGCCGATGCAACGGTTGTATTCCTACGCGGACTATATGGAAAAACAAGGGCAGGACGCCAAAGAGTACCGCTTGGCGTTTTGGCAAAAGGCCTTGCAGCCTTTGGCAACCTTGAGCTTGGTGATGATTGCAATCTCGTTTATTTTTGGGCCGCTTCGCCAAGTCACCGTGGGTTTTCGAATTTTTACCGGGGTGATTGTCGGCATAGTGTTTCGCACCAGCCAAGACCTGTTAGGTCCCAGCAGTTTGATTTTTGGCTTTTCGCCGCTGATCGCGGTGCTCGTGCCGATTTTGGTGTGCACCTTACTGGGGCTTTTGTTATTGCGGCGTTCCGCTTAGCGCTTCTTCGGTAACAGAATCACTGAGGTGGCCGAAAGCCGGTCGTGCAGACAGTCGCCTCGGGCGTCGAACCATCGATAGAAATACCCCAGACCCAACAGCGCCAGCCCCGGCACTGCGATCGCGATTCGCACGAACAGTTGGCCATAGCGAAGCCTGCCTGGTGCTTGTCCGACCAGCTTCAAGCGCCAAGTTTTCATGCCGATTGTCTGTCCTGCGCGGCGCCAAAAGTAGAGGTAAAACCCCATAAGAACGGCTATCCAGCCGATGAACACCCAGTGCGAGTCGAACATGGGCGAATAGTCGTGCGGCGCCTCGGGCGCGAGCAAGGTGCCAAACAAGGTCACCAAAGCCCCGTAAGCGAAGCTGAGCGCAAGTAAAACCAAACTGTCGTATAGAAGTGCGGCGAACCGCCGCCATAGCGGGGCTTTTATAGCGGGGCTTTGGGGGAGCTCGGATGGCGAGGCGTCAGGCATAGGTCGAGGTCAAAGCGGCTATCCTAGCACTCTCGAAACCGAAATCAAAAAATTAAAAGATCAATTCGAAATGAAATGCGACACTGTCGGATGAGGCGCGCACCGAGTAGTCGCCCTCGCCGACTGAGAAGGCGTTGAGCGTGAAATCGGGCGGGCTATCGGACTCGTTTTCCTGGTCGTTACCGGGTTTACGCAAAATTTTTAGCGCACCGAGGCGCAAAAGTTTGCCCAGCGCTTTGGCGCCCCGAACGGTGTTGTCGGCGTCCTGGTGAAGCCAGTAATAATTCATCGCTCGCGCGGTGGCTGACATGCGGCGGGTGCGAATCGCTTGGGCGGCGAGAAAGAGCTCGGTGTCGTCCATTGTTGATACCGGGTTCTCTCGCAGCCGCCGAATTTCATCGCGTGCACCGCAGAAAGCACCGAAACGGTCGTCAGCGCGCGCGACCAGCGACCCGGCCATCATCGACACAAATGCCAATGATACGAGGCAGAGGTGACGAGCCAGAGCTAAATTCGTGAGCACTTCGAAACCTCGTTACAACGTCAATTTTCGAAGTATCGAAGCGAATTGTGAATATGCCAAGCGCGGCTCTAGAACGATTTATTCTCAATAGCGAGGAAAGTCTCGTCGCATGGAATGGATACTCGAGAACGTTCTAAGAGGCGGTGCGAGTGGTGTTTCGGGAATAACGAACCTCGGTGAAGCCCTTGTAATTCGGCCTTAGACGTTTGAGATCTAATCGTACGGAACACCAACTGAATCATTCTAAAGCTTTATAAAACTGCTCCAGCGCTTTTCGGTCGGCCCGGTACCGGGTCAGTTCCAGCGTATAGACATCGCCGTCGTCGTGGTGCTCGAGCTTACCGATGACATAGTCGAGCTCGGGCAGCAGCCATACATGGGTTTGTTTGCCGTCGGCGCGGCGCACGAGCCCGACCGCCGTGTATGTCTTGCCATTGAGCGTGATGGGGCCGTCGCCGGTATCGGTGAAAGTGTAGTGTTTTTGTTGTCGGCGTTTAAAGAACTCAAATTCGGTCGCGGTTAAGTCTTTGTTCTGAAACCGCAACTGCAGCAGCAATTGGTAAAGCGCAGGGTCGCTCGTGTTGGCGTCGACAAGCTCGTGAACGTGCTTTGCATTGCCGTTTTCGAGATAGGTCACGGATGCGGCTTGCCAGTCGAAGTCGAGCACCTCGGTCTTTTTTCGGCCAAAAACCGAGCGGGCGTACTCATAACGTTGGGGCCGGACCTGGCCATCTAGCACAGTAAATTCGCTCTGTTCGCGAATGGTTGCGAAGAGGTTTTTCGCTTCAGAGCGAAATTCGAACACGCCTGAGTCGTTTTCAGTCAGCGAGCGCGTCATCTCGACGTCCCAGCTCGAGTATTCGCCCTCGTAGACGGCTTGGTAAAGCTCCTTTTTCTGCGCCAATGCCGAAGCCGACCAAGTCCACAAAAAGGCCGCGCAGAGACTCGCCACCCATCGAGTCAATTTCGCGGGTAAGCGCGATTGATAATCTCGATGGCGAGCGCCGCACCGGGCGGGGGCTGCCGAGTGGGGGTGAAAACAGGCTATTCTCATACACCGCTTGCTCGTCTTATTGGTAGTCCTTTGCCGTTTGGAGTGCGCGTTTGCGAGGAGGTTCAGTGGCCCGAGACACGCGAGGCGCCACAGTCTACGCCGAAAGCCCGCCCCTTCGCCACTAGCGCTAACGCGCGCGCGGGCGGCTCGAAGAGTTGCGGCGAAGCAGCGCCGCGGGTGCCTCTTGCGTATGAAACATGACCGACCAAGTTGAAATAGACTCTGGCCAGACCATACAATAGCCGGCTGTTGTCGCCGACGGAATGTCGCACAGGGGTAGCAGCCGGGCATTGGGGTATCGTAAGCCTTAGCGCGAGTTGCCCGATCAGCCGGCAGCCACGCGTATTCTACGGGAAACTTCAGTCAATCCAGATCACGCCATCAGCACGAGGCTCGGGAATGCCCTCGCCGGCAGCACCGGGCGGATAGGGGCTACGCAATCCGACGAGCCGGACCGCGACTTCGCTCTGCCACCGGGCTTTGACGGTGGCGTTAGAGTTCGCTCATTTGGAACAACCCAACCACGCTCGCGTGGCCTAGCCGGAGGACAATGGCCTCCGACAGGGGCAATCGAATGAGCGTTAACAGGCCCTTACGGTTCCATGGGTAATAATACACATCGGCAGACAGGTTCACGCTCGTCAACCCTCACAGGTGCGAGTGTCGAGGCATTTGCAACGCACCGATTAATTTTTGAAAAAGGCACACGCTTTATGAACACCGATATCCTGATTATAGGCGGCGACGGCGATCTGGCCCTGCGCAAACTTTATCCGGCACTTTTTTATCTGTTGTTAAACGGTTATATGCCGGAGGGCACCAAAATCTACGGTATGGCCCGCACGCACAATGAGCAGGACGAATTTCTCAACAAAGTGCACGAATGGCTCAAGGAAAACACCGGCAAGCACTATGATGAAAAGGTCTGGCTCGAGTTGAGCAAAGTGATAACCTTCGTGCAAGGAGATTCGACTAAAAAGGAAGACATCAAGCGCATCCAGGACCAGTATTTTTCGGACGACCGAGAGCTGATCGTCTATTTGGCCGTACCGCCGCTTATTTTCGGCAAAATCTGCAAGTCACTCGAAGCCTGCGGGCTCGCCACACCGAAAACTCGGCTTGTTGTAGAAAAGCCGCTCGGTGACAGTAAAGAATCGTTTTTAAGTATCGATGCCGAGCTCAACCGAGGGTTTTCGGTGTTCCGTATCGACCACTACCTCGGTAAAGAGTCGGTGCAGAACCTTCTGGCGCTGCGTTTCGCCAACGACATCTTCGAGCCTATTTGGAACGCCAAGCACGTCGACCACATTCAGATAACCGTCGGTGAAACCGTCGGCTGCGGTAACCGCTGGGATTTTTATGACCAGACCGGCGCGATGCGAGACATGATTCAAAACCACTTGATGCAAGTGCTTTGTCTTGTGTGCATGGAGCCGCCGGCGAGTCTCGACGCCGAGTCGGTCCGCGCCGAAAAACTGAAGATTCTGCGCTGTCTTAAGCCGATGAGCAAAGGTGAGATTGAACGCAACACGGTGCGCGGCCAGTATCGCGCCGGCGCGATCAACGGCCAGTCGGTGCCGGGGTACCTCGAAGAGGAAGAGGGCGGTAATGCCAGCAACACCGAGACCTTCGTGGCGCTCAAGGTCGAGGTTAACAATTGGCGTTGGTCGGGAACCCCCATATTTTTGCGCACCGGAAAGCGTCTGAATCGCCGCCATTCCGAGATAGTCGTGCAGTTTAAACAAACCAAAACCGACCTGTTCGCCGATCAGCTCACGCAAAAGTGCGCAAACCAAATGATTATCAACCTGCAGCCGGATGAAGGTATCTACTTGCGGGTGAAGAACAAACGCGCAGGCCTGGATGCGAAACTTCCGCTCGAAGACCGCAGTATGGACCTCGCGTTTGCCGACAACTCGCGCGGGAAAAAGCACGACGCTTACACTCGGGTATTGTTCGATGTTATCCGTAACGATCAGACACTGTTTGTCAGTTCAGCGGAAATCGAAGAGGCTTGGGCCTGGGTAGACAACATTATCAAAGGCTGGAATGAAATGAGCATCAAGCCCGTCGGCTATGAAGCGGGCAGTACTGGGCCTGTGGAGGCAATCGAGCTTATGGCGAGAGATGGCCGCCGCTGGAACAAATGATGACAATCGGTACAGGGCACGGAAGCAGGCCGCAACTGCGGCCCACGCCCGGGCTTTGAAATCGCGGCTCTAAAGCACACATAGGTGCCTTAGGGCCGCTTGCTCGAGCCGACCACGAAACGCGGCGTTGTGCTGACCGTCATTCAATAAAAGTAGGAGATGTGCTGTGAACAAAACCGTCGAAGCTGTAACCGCACGAATTGTCGAGCGCAGCAAAACCCGCCGCGACGCTTATGTTGCGGCCATGAAAAAGACAATGGATGACAACCCGCCAAAAATGCGCCTGTCCTGCGGCAACCTTGCGCACGCATGGGCCGCCTGCGGCACGGGCGATAAAAACACCATCAAACTGATGCAGAGCGCGAACCTTGGCATTATCACCGCGTTTAACGACATGCTGTCCGCGCATCAGCCCTACGAGCGCTACCCAGATATCATCAAACAGGCCGCCCGAGCTGTGGGCTCGACCGCTCAGGTGGCCGGCGGCGTGCCCGCGATGTGCGACGGCGTGACCCAGGGGCAGGCGGGCATGGAATTGAGTCTGTTCAGTCGCGACGTGGTCGCCATGGCAACGGCTATAGGGCTCACCCACAACATGTTTGATGGCAACCTGTTTCTTGGCATTTGCGACAAAATCGTCCCGGGTATGGTCATAGGTGCTCTGCAGTTTGGGCATTTGCCCTCGGTGTTTGTCCCCGCGGGGCCTATGCCATCGGGTATTCCCAACAAGCAAAAAGCGAAGGTTCGTCAACAGTACGCCGCGGGCGAAGTGGGCGAAGATGTGCTTTTGGAAACCGAATCCGCCTCGTACCACAGCCCCGGCACCTGCACCTTTTACGGTACAGCCAACAGCAATCAGTTGTTGGTGGAGCTCTTAGGGGTTCAGTTGGCGGGTTCATCGTTTGTGTGCCCCGACGACCCGTTGCGCGACGCCTTAACGGTCGCAGCGGTGGAGACCTTGATCAAAAATACCGCAGCCGCCGGCCAGTATCGTCCGCTTTACGAGGTGGTGACGGCGGCGTCTGTCGTCAATGCGGTGGTGGGGCTGCTCGCCACAGGAGGCTCCACTAACCACACCATGCACTTGGTGGCTATGGCGCGCGCAGCAGGTATCGAATTGACCTGGCAGGATATGGACGAGCTGTCGCGGACAACGCCGTTGCTCGCCCGGGTATACCCCAACGGCGAGGCCGACGTGAACCACTTCCAGGCCTGTGGCGGCACGGCTTATCTTGTCCATGAGCTGCGCCTCGGTGGGCTTTTAAATGAAAACGTCGTCAATATCATGGGCGAGGGCCTGGACGCTTACGAATGCGCACCCGAGTTAACCCCAAGCGGGGGCGTGGAATGGTCCCAGCAGGTGACCGAGTCGAAAGATACTGCGGTGCTGCGAAAATTCAACGACCCGTTCGATAAAGAGGGGGGGCTGCGCCTGTTGCGCGGCAACCTCGGTCAGGGCGTTATTAAAGTGTCGGCTGTGGCGCCGGAGTTTCGTGTCGTCGAAGCACCTTGCATCGTCTTTGACGACCAGAACGATCTTATCGCCGCGTTTAAGCGCGGCGAACTCGAGCGCGATTTCATTGCGGTGGTGCGTTTTCAAGGGCCTGCCGCCAACGGCATGCCAGAGCTGCACAAGATGACCCCGCCGCTCGGCCTGCTGCAGGACAAAGGCTACAAGGTGGCGCTGGTCACCGACGGGCGGATGTCGGGGGCCTCCGGCAAGGTGCCCGCCGCTATACACCTCTCGCCCGAGGCGGTGAAAGGTGGCATTTTGACCAAGGTACAAACCGGGGATCGCGTTCGCCTTGATGCCGAGCGGGGCACAATTGAAGTTTTGGTTGACGACGAAACGCTCGCCGCTCGGCCCGCCGCGCCCGCACCCGACTACACCCAGAATTTAGGCCGCAATCTTTTTGGCGGTTACAGAACGCTTGTAGACCGCTCGGAAGACGGCGCGAGTGTGTTCAATGTCTCCATCGGCTTTGAGTGAGGAATTGCCAGTGATAACCCGAGATTATTTAGAACCTATAGGCGTAATGCCGGTCATTGTGCTGGATGCCGTGGACCAGGCCGTGCCAGTGGCCGAGGCGCTCTATGAGGGCGGCATCAAGGCCGTGGAGATTACCCTTCGCACCCCTGTTGCGCTCGAGTGCATCAGGGCCATCAAAAAGTCCTGCCCGCAATTGATCGTGGGCGCGGGCACGCTTGTCAACACCGAGAACGTCGCGCAAGTGGCCGATGCGGGCGTCGACTTTGCCGTGTCTCCAGGCATGACCGAGGCGCTTGTTAAAGCGTCTCAGGAGTTGGGGGTGAAACTGCTTCCCGGGGTGGCCACCTGCTCAGAAATTCTTGCGGGCATGGAGTACGGTCTCAGTTGTTTTAAATTATTTCCGGCTACCGCAGTCGGTGGTCTGTCGCTTTTAAAATCAATCAGCGGGCCACTGCCTCAGGTGACCTTTTGCCCGACCGGCGGCTTAACGATCGACGACTTTGACCAATATTTGGCGCTGGCGAATGTGGCCTGCGTGGGCGGCTCTTGGTTGGTTCCTAAAGCCGCGGTTGCCGCCAAGGATTGGTCCGCCATTACCGAGATCGCACGCAAAACGACGGCGAAATTAAAGTAACACTGAGGTTATTGGGTGCGGCAGCCGCTTGCGGTTGGCGCGCCGCCATCCGGGCTTTCTCGCGCCCGCCCCGTCGCTGACGCTGTTATTCGAACTTCCCAAGCGACGCTCGCCTGCGCGCTAAACAAAAAGCACCCTGGGGCTCTGGGGTGCGGCGCGGCTGTGGGTTTCACAAGAGGGCGTAAAGTGGCGCGTGCGGTCTATCTGAAGTTCGGCGGCTGCTCCCCGAACTCGCGCGATCTCACCATCAGTGTTCGCATGGTGTCGGCCAGCTGGAACGACGAGCCGTTCTTAAGCGCGTCCCGAACGTGGTGAATGGTCAGGGTTTCCTCTTTGGCGACGGCCTCGGGCAGCTCGCCTGTCAGGCGAGGCACAAGGTCGGGAAAAGGCGAGCTCAATAGCAAAAACGCCCGGTGGGTCAACACCGCCTGGTCCATCGCCTCTTGACGCACAAGCGTTTCATAGCGCAGATAGTCGCCGTGCGCCAGCCACAACAATGCGTTAAAGCACGCTTCGTGGCGTGGGCTGTGCAAGCCAAACTCATCGGGTGAGTCCGGCCCCGAAATGTCCTCCACGTAAAGCATGGTTTTGCGTGGGAACTGGTTGTAGAGCATCACTAACGTTTTGGCGACGTCGTGATGAAAATCATCAATGTGTATGTCCGATACCAGCACGACGCGATCCTCAGAAGGTTCAACGAGCGTAGTTTTGTAGAAACTGACCGAAACTTTCTATGGCTTTTTTCAACTCACTCGCGACCGGCAAAAATACGATGCGCACGTGGTCCGGTGCCAGCCAATTAAAGGCTGTGCCCTGCACCAGTAAAACTTTCTTTTCCAAAAGAAAGTCGAGCACCAATTGTTGATCGTCCTCGAATTTATAATAGTCGCGGTCGATCTTCGGAAACATGTAAATGGCCCCTTGGGGCAGAACACAGCTGACGCCCGGTATTTCCGCCAGGGCCGCCATTGCGACATTGCGTTGCTCCGCCAGACGGCCGCCCGGCAGGATCAATTCGTTGACACTTTGGTAGCCACCGAGCGCGGTTTGGACCGCGAACATCGCCGGCACATTCGCGCACAGACGCATGGATGCGAGCATTTCCATACCTTTAATGTACTCGCGGGCGAGCGCTTTCTGGCCGCTGAAAATCGCCCAGCCCGAGCGAAACCCGGCAAGGCGGTACGCTTTCGAAAGGCCGTTGAAGGTCACGCACAAAACGTTGCGCGCCAGCCGTGCCAGCGGGATATGAACCGCGCCGTCGTAAACAATTTTGCTGTAGATTTCGTCGGCAAAAATCACTAAACGGTGCTGCTCGGCGAGCTTAACCAACTCGTCGAGCAGCTCGCGGCTGTACACGGCCCCGGTAGGGTTATTGGGGTTGATAATGCATATCGCTCGGGTCCGCTTGGTGATCTTGCTGCGAATGTCGTCTAGGTCGGGGTACCATTGCGCCTGCTCGTCGCACTGGTAGTGCACCGCTTTGCCGCCTGCGAGGTTCACCGCGGCGGTCCAAAGGGGGTAGTCGGGCGAGGGCACCAGCACCTCATCGCCGTTATTCAAAAGCGCTTGGCAGGCCATGACGATTAGCTCGCTTACGCCGTTGCCGAGAAAGATATCGTCTATATCGATATTGGGGATTTCCAGGCGCTGGCATTCCTGCATTATCGCCTTTCGGGCCGCGAATAGACCCTTTGACGCCGTGTAACCCTGAGCGGCTCGGAGGTTGTGAATCACATCGGCGATGATTTCATCGGGCGCGTCGAACCCAAACGGCGCCGGGTTGCCGATGTTCAGTTTCAGGATTTTGTGGCCGTCCTCTTCGAGCTTTACGGCATAGTCAAGAACGGGGCCGCGAATGTCATAACAAACGCCTTCGAGCTTTTGCGATTTCAAGATGGGTTGCATTTGCTTATGGTTACCTTTTAAATCGTCATAGATACAGCTTAGCAGGTGCGCAATTATGGCAGATAGTCCCACCAACGACGAGCGCTGGCGTCAGGAACTTAGCGAGCACGAATACTACATTTGCAGGCAAAAAGGCACGGAACCCGCTTTTCGCGGTGCCTACTTGGACAACAAACGCCCGGGGCAGTATTTCTGCAGGTGTTGCGGCGCGCAGTTATTCGATTCTAATACGAAGTACGACTCCGGTTCGGGTTGGCCGAGCTTTTACGACGCGATAGACGGCGATGCCGTGAAAGAGCATCGCGACACGTCCCACGGCATGATTAGAACGGAAATCACTTGCGCCCGATGCGACAGCCACCTCGGCCATGTGTTTCCGGACGGCCCGCAACCGACAGGGCAGCGCTACTGCGTGAATTCGGCGTCCCTCGAGTTCAAGCCGAGCGCGCAAAGCGATACCGAAGCTTAAAGCTCGCAGATTAGGCGTGAGTTCGGGCTTTGCGGGGGCTGAGGCATGCATTCGGTAGGGCGGCGCAGCGGGCTTTGGCGCCGGTGGAGCAATCGCAGCTTTGGGCCTCAGTCGTATACGTGTTTTTTCTTCCAGTCGGGACCTTCGGCGAATTTTTCCCAAGCCGCCGTATCTTCGGGTTTAGGCTGTGCGGGTGCTTCGGGGTCGTCCTCACTTTGAGCCAGTTGTTGGTCGGCCTCGGCAATTAAATCTTTCAACAGCGCGATACGCGCTTCAAACTGGCCGTCTTTTCGCTCTTTCGACAGAAGTTTCAAGGCGAGTTCGTAATAGTGGATTGCCAGGCGCCATTTTTGCTTACTTTGCGCGGCGCGCGCGAAAAGCTGGTAGGAATCCACGGCCAACTCCAGCAGCAACCTTTTGATCATATTCCGGTAGATGCCGGCATGAGCGTCGCTGAGGGTGCCTCGGTTCTCCAGATGGAAGATAAACTTATACAGCTGTTCGAGGCAGGCTTTGATTTCCTTGCTTTGCTGGGCATTTTCCAGCGGTTGGCTGGCGGCGGGCTCGTCGGTGCGCTGCGTCAGGGCCATCTGCTCGGCGATGGTGCGCATGTCCTCTTTGTGGGCGGCGACACCGGGCTCCAGTTGAATCAGTTGCTCTAGCACATTCAAAAGGCTGCGCTGCACGAAAAGCCTCAAATCTTTGGGCAGGTAGCCCGCGGGGACCGAATTCAGGATATATTTGAAGTCGCGAAGCCTGACGTGCAAGCCATTGAGCACCCTTTTTCGTCGCTCACGCCGCTGCACCAGTGTTTGGCTGATAAACGCATAGCACACCAGTAACGCGAGTAGAGCAATGATGGAGGCGATCAGCGATACGGATGACATGCTCGATGAACTCTTAAGTATTCTAAAAGGCTAGCCAGAGTCTCGCGGTTAAGCAAACTGTAATTCAAAGTATTGACAAAGGCTAAGGTCTGTACAAGCTGGAAAAAATTTTGCAAAGGTGTTGACAGTCCTAAGGAGCGCCAATAGAATGCGCCCCACTTCAGACGACAACCTGAAATGTAGCGTTGTTTTTTATCTGTCCCCATCGTCTAGAGGCCTAGGACACCGCCCTTTCACGGCGGTAACAGGGGT
>CAZING010000016.1:0-27951 GCA_964540505.1 uncultured Cellvibrionaceae bacterium
GCTCTGCAAAATTTCCCCGAAGTACTGAAACCCGCCCGACAGTATGGCCGTTTTATAGCCGAGCTGTCGCAAGGTGTTGATCAGGTGCTCGGCGCCTTCGGTCAAGCGCAGGCCCTCGGCAATGGTCTTTAACACTCGCTCGTCCAGCCCGCGAAGCAGTTCCAAGCGGTGCGCAAAGCTTTGTTTAAAGTCCAACTCGCCGCGCATGGCGGCCTCGGTGATCGCCATTACTTGGTCGCCGACGCCTGCCGCTTTGGCCAGCTCGTCTATGACTTCGGCTTCAATTAAGGTCGAATCCATATCGAAGCACACCAGTCGCCGCGTGCGCCTGTACATGTTGTCGGCCTGAAAGGCTATATCGACGTCCAGCTCGGCAGACAAGCGGGCGCATTCGGCCTTCAACGCCTTTGAATCCAAAGGCGTGCCGCGGGCCGAGAACTCGACGCAGGCTTTGGTGTTGCCGTCGGCATGCTCTAAGGGCACCCGCCCGGACAGACGACTGATCAAATCGATATTCAAACCCTGTTCGGCGAGTAAGGTCGTAAGCGCGGCGATATGTTCGGCGGTGATCTGCCGCGCGAGCAAGGTGACTATATGGCGCTCCTTGCCTTGTTGCTCGACCCAATCTTGATAGCTGAGTTCGATGATGGACTGGTATTTGACCTGCATACCGGCTTCGTGCATCTGCGAAAGTATCGTCTGCATCGCAACTTTTCCCGTCTCGGCGGTATCGAACGACACCAGCAAGCCAAGTGCAAGCGTCTCGTGGATCACCGCCTGACCAATGTCAAGGATGTCCGCGCGATGTTTGGCTAGAATAGTAGTAACCGCAGAGGTGACGGCCGGGCGATCTACGCCTGAAATGGTTAAGAGGATAAGTTCTCGCACGGTATTACATCGCTTAGGTCAGTGAGCGCGCGATTATCCTAGATAATCGCGTAGGGCGCAAAGCGTCGGCGGGTAATCCGTTCGGTCTGGAAGCATTTTAAATTGGGAGTGGTATGTTGACTAAGCTGTATTACCCTGTGGCGCAATGGCGAAAGCTGCCACCGGCGCTGGGGTTGAGTCTCGGTGGTTTATTGGGGTTGTTGTTGGCGATTTTTGTGGTGGGCAAACGCGCCGACCAGCAAACGGAGCGCTTGTTCGAAGAATACGGTGACGCGCTCGCAACCCTCACCGCCCAGCGTGCGATCGATTCGGTGGTAACAGGTGATCTGGTGAGCTTGCATGCGGTGCTTCAGGATGTCATTGCGCAGGAGCGAGCGGTGTTCGCCTCCGCCCACGGCGTTGATGGCGCTTTGCTCGTCCAGGCCGGGGAACCGTTTCAAAGCGGCCCGACCGCACGGTTCGCGGCAACGATTCCCCTGCAAGAGGATCGCGCGGGGCGCATCAATGTGACGTTGGATCGAGATTTTCAGGGCGATCAGTTGCTGCGGTGGTCGATGATTGGCACAGGCGCGTTACTTGCGCTTATGGCGGTCCTCGCGCTTTATGAAAGCTACGGTCATTTCTGGCAACTGCGAACCAAGCCGTTGGCGCGCCGCACCGCCGAAACCACCGACCCGTCTCCGTGCCACGACGCGGACGTCGAGGTCGAAGAGCTCGACACCAATCGCGATACGATTCGCGACACCAGCCCACTCGCAAGCAGCAACGACCACGCCGCACGCTGCGTGCTGACCCTTTCCGTGCTTAACAGCGGCACACTCGAGCAAACCATCAGCGGCGAGCTGTTCGAGGGGGTCATTGCCGCATTCGAGCACAAACTCAAGCACGTTGTGTCGCTCTATGGGGGCAAGATCACCCGTTATGCCACCATCGAATCCGACTGCACGGTCGAATTTTATGCGGATGAACGCACCAGCGAAGCTTTGTTTCAAAGCATCTGCGCCGCGTATCTGCTCAACGCACTTCTGCGAGATAGTAAGTTCCGTCTGCGCCTGAACGCATACGCGTCCGTCAACGGCAACGTCGCACCGATCAAGCGCGAAGGTATATTTTGCGAAAATGTCGAAACCAGTGAGTTCTTAAACGTGCGCCTGGATGTCGAGGAAATAGAAGCGAACGTCTTTTGGGTGCGCGGGCTAAAAGCGCCTTTCTCTGCGCTGGTCGAGCAGCAACTGCAACACGTAAAAGCCGCTTCCTAGGGTAAGACCTAGGGGGCGAGCCTGAAGTGTTCGCCCACTTTTTTTAAAGAGTGGGTCTTGCGGCCGGTTGTTGCCAGCTGCGTGTCGATGCGGATTTGAACAGCGCTTCAATTGTTGCGGCGTTGCCCCAGGCGTCTGCAAGCGGCGTCAAAAGTGGTGCTTTATTTTGTATGGCGCTGACAAAGTTCTCGGCTTGCTCGGTAAATTGATCGTTAACGGGGAAGGTGATAATTTCGCTGTTCTTCTCGAGCGGGTCACCTGTGTGCACATAAAGCTCGGTGGCGCGATCGTTGGGGGCATTGAACGGTATGCGAACTTCGAGGTGCCTTTCGCTTGCGAAAATGAACACCCGTTGAAACGCCGCTGTTTGGGTGCCCACGGTAAAGGTGCACTGGGCATTGCCGAAGCGCATAACCGCGGAGCTTAAGCGGTCGGTCTGAAAGTTTTCGTCTTTGTCCATTATCGCGACGACCTCATCGGGTTCGCCGCCAAATACCATTCGGGCGACGGTCACCGGGTAGCAGCCAATATCCATCATCGCGCCGCCGAGAGACTCGGCACGGTTGCGGATATCACCGCTGTCGAGGTTGCGGTAGAAAAAACTGCCTTGCACGGCATGTATGTCGCCGAGTTCGCGTTGCTTGACCATCTCCAGCACTTTTCGCCATTGCGGCGCGGCCTTAATCATAAAGGCTTCGCCCACGGTCACGCCTGTGTCTTTTTGCGCTTGCATCAAGCGCAGGACATCGGCGGAATTGTCGCTGATGGGCTTCTCGCAAAGCACGTGCTTGCCCGCGGCCATGGCCTTGAGCGTCCATTCAACGTGCATATGATTTGGCAGTGGGTTGTAGATGATGTCGATTTCGGGGTCGTTTAGAAGAGCGTCGTAACTGTCGTATGCGCGAGCGATGCCGAGCGCATCGGCCGCCACCTGAGCCTTGCCGGGGGAACGGCTGGCGATTGCTGTAACTTCGCAGCCTGCGGCGAGCTCGATGGCCGGTATCACTTTCGCCGTTGCTATTTTTGCGGTGCTCAGTACACCCCAGCGAAACGTTGCCATAGACCCTCCGGTATGATTTATTGGATTTGTATGAAAAACTATTGTTTGGCTTTTGTCAAAGGCAGAACCAAAAATATTTCACTGCCGGAACGGCTATTTAAGGGCAGGCGCCGCAGCTTTATCCGGTATTTGTAGCTCTTCGATAATAAATTCGTCCGCTTTAGCGTTCGACAGCAGTGTCAGCGCGAACGAAATCATTATCGATAAAAAGCCCGCCCAGAGTGGCAGGTGGGCAAGCCCCGCGAGCCCGCCAAAAATGATACAGGCGGCGATATGCGCGTAGACGGGCCGGACATTAATAATTTTTTTGCGTTTGCTGCGCAAACTGCTGAGTAACTCTCCGTTGCGAAAGAACGCGCAGTGAAGCTGCCCGATGGCGATGCTGTGTGGGCAAAATTCAATTCGATAACGTGTGTTGTTTCTCTGAAATTCAAAAACTTCCTCGCGCGTGGAGGATTGCAGCACAAGTTCATCATCGAAATAAATTCTCTCGAGCCCTGTCCAATAGGAACCCCAGGCAAGTACGCGGTGCTCGCCGTCTGAGAACACGAACCATATGCCTTTGCTGGCACTGGCGCGCGATTCTGTCGGTAGTGGTTTCATAGGGACATTAAGGTGCGATCCGGTGACGCATGATAGGCCTATGAGCCGGGGGTGTAAATTGCCCGGCGAGCGCGTATTGGGCTGCCGTGAAAATATCTTCGGTTCTTCTGTGGCGCGCTTTAGGGGTCTTTGCTTAAAAGCGGGGACAGCTCGTGCCCCTATTCGGGTGAAGTGCTGCCTGTAATGACGCGTTCGAGCCGCGACCGCGCGAGCGGGCTTCTCCGCGCGCGAACGCCCCGAGTGGCGGTCACAGTTGCTCGAGCAACCGCGCCGCGTCTTTTGCGAAATAGGTCAAAATGCCGTGGGCGCCCGCTCTTTTCATGCACAAGAGCGCTTCAAGCACCACGGATTCGTGCAGCGCACCGGCGTCAATCGCCAGTTTGTGCATGGTGTATTCGCCGCTGACCTGGTAGACAAACGTCGGCACCTGGAATTCACGACGCACGCGCTCGACTATATCGAGATACGGCATACCGGGTTTGACCATTACCATATCGGCGCCCTCGGCAAGATCGAGTGCGATCTCGTGCATGGCTTCGTCCGAGTTGGCAGGGTCGATTTGATAAGTGCGTTTGTTCGCCTTGCCGAGATTTGCCGCAGAGCCCACCGCGTCACGAAAAGGGCCGTAATAGCCCGAGGCGTACTTGGCCGAATAGGCCATGATCTGAGTGTTGATGAAGCTATGAGCGTCAAGCTCGGTGCGGATTCTGCCAACCCGACCGTCCATCATATCCGAGGGCGCTATCACATCGGCCCCCGCCTGGGCACACACCACCGCCTGGCGGCACAGCGCGTCGACGGTCGGCTCATTCAGCACGTAGCCGGCGGCGTCGATGACCCCGTCCTGGCCGTGGGTGGTATAAGGGTCGAGCGCGCCATCGCAAATGATGCCCATTTCCGGGAAGCGTTCTTTAACGGCACGCACGGCGCGCGGCACCAAGCCTTCGGGGTTAAACGCCTGGTCGCCATCGGGCGTTTTGAAGTCGGGTTCTATATTCGGAAACAGCGCCACGGCAGGTACGCCCAAGCGCAGGAGGTTCTCCACTTCGGCGCATAAATGGTCGATGCTCAGCCGCTCGATGCCGGGCATAGAGGCTATCGGTTCGCGTCGGTTGTGGCCGTCGAGGACGAACACGGGGTAAATAAAATCGCTGACGCTCAGCTCGTTTTCACGCACCAGACGGCGGGAAAACTCGCTAAACCGATTACGACGCATGCGTGTTTGGGGATAACTGCGATGGATGGACGTCACGAAAATTCTCCTGCCGAATGGCGCTAACGTTAGCCTAATCGTTCAACTTACCGCAAGCGGGGCGCCTCGCTCGGGCTTGGGTCATTACCTGGGCGCTATTTTTTCGAGCATAACAACGCGTTCGCCGAATGCGATGAAATTGCCGCTGGTTTGGTCGAAAACGGCGTTGCGCAAGTGGTGGTCGGTGTGTGAGGGCAGTGACTGCCAGCCAACGCCCGCGTCGTTCGAGCGCATTATGGTGCCCGACCTGCCAATCAGCAGAATATTGTCGGTGGCAGGCTCAATAAAAAAGCCGCGCAAATCCGCTTGCGTGCCGGAGGTGAGAGTTTGCCAGCTCAGCCCGTCGTCGACCGAGCGCAATAAGGTGCCGTTATCGCCCGAGCACAGCAGCGCGCCAAGCTTGGGTTCTCTTATCATGTGTCGCAAAGCTTCGGCCGTCGGGGTGTCAATCGGTTGCCAAGTTTCACCAAAATCGTTCGAGCGCAATATAAGCCCGAGTGCGCCCATCAGATAAAGCGTTTTGCTGGGCTTATCGGCGTCGCTGCCGTAGAGGTCGTGCGCCAGCGCCTGGGGCAGTTGTGGGTTATGCCAAGAGCGGCCGCCGTCGTAGCTAAGGGCGGCCGCGCCCTGCTGGCCTGCCGCGACAATCACACTGCCGCGCTCCTCGCCCAATGGTAACAGGCTCGAATGCCACAGTTGCCCGCCTTTATGTCCCGGTGCGCGGTGCCAGGTGTGGCCGTCGTCTTCAGAGACCCAGGGGCCGCGGTGAGCCTCTAGCGCAAACGCGGTCGCTTGAAACGGGTCGAACGATATATCGGTGAAGGCATCGCCTTGGGCAAAAGGCGTGTGTAGCGCCACCTGCCAGCTGCGCCCCAAATCGTCGGAGCGCATAATCAGCCCGGTCGGCCCTGCGGCAAGCAGTGTCTGCGTTTTCGCATTAAACGCGATGGCTCGGTAACTCGGCGGCGTATTGTAGTCGGGGTAGTCCACAGCTATAGACTGCCAGCTGCGGCCCTGGTCTTCAGAGCGTGCAATTTCCCCGAGGCTGCCAAATAAAGTGATGGCACCGTCGGGGGTCTGCAGCGCGTCGCGCCAGTACCGATCGAGGTTGTTTTGCGCGGTGTGCCAAGTGCCTGCCTCGGCGCTGCCGCGGGCTTTGAAACCGCGTAAACCGGCGCTGAACCAATGCCCGCTTTCGGGTTGGACGGCCACAGCCTTATTGTGCTCGTTATGCCCCGACGGCAGCGCCCGCCAAGTGGTGCCGCCATCCGTGGACTCGGCCACCGTGCCGAAATAGCCAAATACCAGCAGCCGCTTCTGGCGGGGGTCATACAGGATTTTGGTCAGATAGTTTTGATAATCTTGGTAAATCACCGGGACCCGTCGCCAGTTCAAACCCCGGTCGGCGCTCACCAGCACGTTGCCGCGACTTGAGGTGACCACTATGTGGCCCTTTAGGGGGTCCAATACGGCGTCGTTGAAGTGCGCATTTTCGCCCGTTGCCAGCTCGCGCCAACTCTCGCCTAAATCCTCGGAAAGCACGAGTCGCCCCTGGGTGCCAAGGCCCAGGACAACCCCATCCAGCCAGCGCAAGCCGGTGATGGTAGAGGTGATGCCTGGGTCTGCCAAAGCCCAGGTCTCGCCCCCGTCTTCCGACACACCAAGCAAACCCGACTCCCCAGCAAATACGAGTTTGTCGGTGTTGGGGATTAACAGAACATCCAGAAGATTGCCGGTTATGGACGAGCGCGACACCCGCCATCGCTTGGGGTCGCCCGGGGTCGCGACGGCGGCAACACCGTCGTGACCTACCGCGAGCCAGGTGTCTGAGTTAGGTAGGTAGACAACAGCCGTCAAAGTCAGCCCCGGTTCGAGGCCCTCCACTTGCTGCCAGGTGTCGCCGCGATCGGTCGACCACAGCAGCGTGCTTTGTTCGCCCACGGCGATAAACAGGCCGCCAGAAGGCTCACCGGCGAGGTCGAGTATCGCCCCGGTGCCTGGTGTATCGGTTTGACGAAACCCGGGGTCGCGGTCACTTTTTAAAATGACTCCGTCGCTGCCCCAAAAGAATAATGCGCCGGAGTCTGGGTGGACATAAGCGCCCGCGATGTTGGCGTCGACGATCTGTGCACGATATTGCGGCGGGCTTGGCAGATGCTGCTCGTGGCGAATCCATAAGAGCGACAGGATGACCACGGCCGTGAGCGCAAAACTGACACGATAAACCATGTTGAATGCCCGATTGTTTTTGCAATTGTTATTGTTATGTCACCATTGTACTGAACTTGGCGGAATTCTAAACGCTCCATTGAACAATAAAGCGGGGATTCGTCGCTGAGCGCCTGAGCGAAACGTCGGCGGCACACCACCGGCCGTTACGTTTTCTTTAAATGTCCGGGCAGCTATTATTGGGACCGGCTTTTGGGGCCTGCGCGGACAATCTGTGAGAGAAATTCGAGACGTGGAAGCGAAAACTTGGTGGGTGTATATCATTGCGACCGCTCGCGGCAGCCTCTATACCGGCATTACCTTAGAGCCGGAGCGCCGCTTTCGCGAGCATATGGCAACATTCTTAGGCACGCCCGGCGCGCGCGGCGCAAAGTATTTTCGAAGCGTTCGGCCGTTGGCGATCGTCTACCGCCAGGCGTTTGCCAACCGAGGTGACGCCACAAGGTGCGAGCGAGCCATTAAGAAAATGCCTTTGCCGCAAAAGCGGCAATTGATCGACAACGATTCGAACCCGGCAAACCGGTCTGACGTTTTTACAAGCAGCCCCTAGCGGACCCAAAGCGCCGACGGGGTTTTAAGTTTGGCTCGACTAGACGCAAACCCGCCGGTACTGGCGATACACCGGCTGCCAAAACGCTTTCTCGATTTTTTTGTGCAGTTGCTCGTCGGTGATCTCAAGCGCTTCGCCCTGTTGCTGGGCAAGTTTGCCGATGCCAAACGCAATCTTGCGCGACAGATCGGCAATGTGGGTCAATGGCGGCAACAGCTCGCCTTGGCCTTGGTTTGCCAGAGGCGATTCATCGGCGAGGATGGTGCTTGCCAGCATCAGCATTTCATCGGTGATGTGTTTGATGCCTGCGGCCACCACGCCGAGGCCCAGCCCCGGGAAAATATAACTGTTGTTGCACTGTGCGACCGGGTACTTTTTATCTTTGTATAAAACGGGCCTAAAAGGGCTGCCGGTGGCAATAATGACGTTGCCTTCCGTCCAGGCAATCACTTGCTCTGGCAGGACTTCCACCTGACGGCTGGGGTTGCTGAGCGGGAAAATAATCGGCCTGCCACAATTGGCGGCCATCGCGCGGATCACGGGCTCGGTGAACAGACCCGGCTGCCCCGAGACACCGATCAACACCCCCGGTTTGGCGAGGTTGACTACATCGCGCAGCGTCGGCAGCGCGCCGCTGTAAGACCAACCTTTTAAAGCCGATTTCTTCTGTCGCAACGGCTTCTGGAAGCTCCTGAGGTCGGTGACTTCGTCAGTTAACAACCCCTCTTTGTCGACCATAAAAATATTGGCCCGCGCCTGTTCTTCGTCGAGCCCTTCGGCGACCATTTGGCGAACGACCTGCTCGGCGATACCGCAGCCTGCCGAGCCCGCGCCGACGAACACCACCTTTTGTTCCGTCAGCTTCACGCCTTTGACCCGGCAGGCCGCGAGCAATGTGCCCGCGGTGACCGCGGCGGTGCCTTGGATATCGTCGTTAAAGCAACAAATATCGCGTCTGTAGCGTTCTAGTAAGGGTGTGGCATTGGGTTGCGCGAAGTCCTCAAACTGCAATAGCGCCCTGGGCCAGCGACGTTTTAAGGCCTGGATAAAAAGATCGACGAATTCATTGTATTCTTGCTGGGTAATGCGCTTATGCCGCCAGCCCATATAGCGGGGGTCGTCGAGCAACTTTTGGTTGTTGGTGCCGACATCGAGCATAATCGGCAAGGTGTAGGCCGGGCTGATGCCGCCGCAAACGGTGTAGAGCGAGAGTTTGCCAATCGGAATACCCATACCGCCAATGCCTTGATCGCCAAGACCGAGAACACGTTCACCATCGGTAACCACTATGACCTTGACCTGGCGTTTGGTGGCATTGTGCAAAATATCATCGATGTGGTCTTTTTCCGAGTAAGAGATAAACAACCCTCGGGCGGTGCGGTAGATATCCGAAAATTGTTCACAGGCGTCACCCACGGTCGGCGTGTAGATGATCGGCATCATCTCCTCGAGGTGATCTCGCAAAAGCCTATAAAACAGGGTTTCGTTGGCGTCTTGGATGGCGCGAAGGTAAATGTGTTTGTTCAGCGGCGAGTCGAAACTCGAATATTGCATGTAGGCGCGCTCCGCCTGCTCCTCAATCGTTTCATAACGCGGCGGCAAGAGTCCATTGAGGTTGAAGCTCATGCGCTCGGCTTTGCTAAACGCGCTGCCTTTGTTCAAAAGCGACGTGGTCAGAAGGGCGGAACCGGCGTATGGGATGTAAAGCGGTCGGTCGGCGGGAAGTGTCATGGCGTCCTCTATGCTCATCTGCGGATAGGGGTTAAGGTCGGCTTATTTTGCCGGCGATAGCCGGGCTGCGGCCGCTTGCACTCAGAACAGACTTTAACTCATAAGTGCGATCGCTGCCGAGGATATAAAGCCAAGCGGGCGCCGCACTCGCGGATACGGGTATCGCCGACGCAGCCGAAGGGGCGGCTACAGAGCGTTTTAGCGAAGGCCGATTCGCGCATGATTTTGGTCGGGTAAGCTTGGCGTCGCCTGCGCGCTGAAACTGTTAAGTGGGTCAAACACTTTCGGGTGCTTTTTCGGGCATGGTTGCCAGGGCGGCGTCCGCCCGTGTGTTTCCGTCTCGGGCGCGCCTCTGGTCTCGTGAAATAACCACTCAACAGGTAAACTGTTCCGCCTGGTGCGCAGTGGACACTTTCTACGAAATGCGAGCTCCAAGTGTTCGGCGGTTTGCGAGGATAGCAATTGCAGACCTGAAATGTATTACTATATGATCCGTGTCGAGCCCGGTTCTTGATGGATCTGACAAACGATAAAAGAAGGTAAACAGGATGAAGCATCTTATTTTACGACTGTGCGCCGCGTCTGCATTGACGTTTGCGGGGGCGGCGCATGCGCTGACTGTGGGCTTTTCTCAGGTCGGCTCCGAAAGCGGGTGGCGCACCGTATTCTCCGAGTCGGTCAAGGCCGAGGCCGACGAGCGCGGCATCGATCTTAAATTCTCCGATGCCCAGCAAAAACAAGAGAACCAAATTAAAGCCATTCGCAGCTTTATCGCCCAGCGCGTCGACGCGATAATCGTCGCACCTGTGGTCGAGACCGGCTGGCGCCCGGTGCTTACCGAGGCTAAGAGGGCGCGCATCCCTGTGGTCATTGTCGACCGCAACGTCGCTTTAAATAATGACTCGCTCTTTCTAACCCGCATCGCTTCGGATTTTGTCTCCGAAGGTGAGCAAGCGGCGCGCTGGCTTATGGAAAAAACCGGCGGAGATTGCAAAATCGTCGAGCTTCAAGGCACCGTGGGCTCAAGCGCCGCCATTGGCCGTATGGAAGGCTTTAACAAAGTTATATCCGAGCACCCGAAAGCCAAAATCGTACGCAGCCAGACCGCCGAGTTCACCCGCGCGAAAGGCAAAGAGGTGATGGAAAGTATTCTCAAAGCAGAAGCGGGCGGTAAAGAAATCTGCGCGCTCTGGTCGCACAATGATGAAATGGCAATTGGTGCAATTCAAGCGGTCAAAGAAGCCGGTCTGGCACCTGGAAAGGATATTTTAATCGTCTCGGTCGATGCCGTGGATGATATCTTTTTGGCGCTGGACGCGGGCGAGATCAATGCCACGGTCGAGCTCAGCCCTCATATGGGCGGTCCGGCATTCGATGTGATCGAACAATATCGAAATGGGAAAAAAGATTTCGATAAATGGATCAAAATGGAAGGACGGCTGTTTACTCAGGATAATTATAAAGAAGAGTATCAAAAGCGCTTTCCCTCGGCGGCGTCACGCTGAGTCGACACAAATACAACAGGCGCAGCACCGTGGGCGGCGACAGTTTCGGCCGGTCGGTGATTCGAGACTGTTGGTAATTTAAAAAGGCTGGCCGTTCTGGCTGGCCCCATTCGACAGGACCACCCATGACAAAAGTCGAAGCGCCATTGTTGCAGTTGCGGGGCGTGGGGAAAGTGTTTCCGGGCGTAGTGGCGCTCGAGAATGTAGACTTCACGCTTCGGGCGGGCGAGATACACGCACTTCTCGGTGAAAACGGAGCGGGCAAATCCACTTTGATCAAAGTGATGACCGGCGTGTACCAGCGCGACAGCGGCGGCACGTTTTTGCATGACAAAGAAATTCACCCCACCAGCACTGCGGACGCCCAAAACCTGGGCATCAGCACCGTATACCAAGAAGTTAACCTGCTACCGAATCTGTCGGTGGCCCACAATTTATTTCTCGGCCGTGAGCCGAGGCGCCTGGGTCTGATTCGTTGGCGAGAGGTCAATCGCCGCGCGAAAGAGGTGCTCAAAGGCTTCAAGCTGGATATCGACGTCACCAAACCGCTTAGCCAATATTCCGTTGCGGTCCAGCAGATGGTTGCCATTGCTCGCGGCGTCGACATGTCGGCAAAAGTACTCATTTTGGATGAGCCCACCGCGAGCCTGGACGCGCAAGAGGTTCAAGCCTTGTTTGCGATCATGCGAGAGCTCAAGAGTCGGGGGATAGGTATCGTTTTTGTTACCCACTTTCTCGATCAGGTTTACGCGGTGTGCGACCGGATCACAGTTCTTCGAAACGGCAACTTAGTGGGTGAGTATTTGGCGGCCGAACTGAGCCAGGCACAGCTTGTTGGGCATATGCTCGGCCGGGAACTAAGCGCCAGTGGGCACGTGCTCAAAGTGGAAAAAACAGACACCAGCGCGAAACCGTTGCTCGAATTGCACCAAGCGGCCACGCGACACAGTTTACAACCGCTGGATTTGCAAGTGCGCGCCGGCGAAGTGGTGGGCCTGGCGGGGTTGCTCGGTTCGGGGCGCACCGAGCTTTGCAAAATGGTGTTTGCAGTGGATCCCATTCACACGGGGAAAATGACCATAGAGGGGCAGCCGGTAGAGCTTAAAAGCACGCGTCAGGCGGTGACCTTTGGCTTTGGTCTTTGCCCGGAAGATCGCAAGCGCGATGGTATTCTCGGGCCACTTTCCATTCGCGAGAATATGATTGTCGCGCTGCAATTGAAACGGGGATGGTGGCGTTATATTTCAATGAAAGAACAAAAAGCACTGGCAGAGCGCTATGTCCGTGCGCTTAGGGTCGCGACATCCGATATTGAAAAACCCATCGACCAGTTAAGCGGCGGCAACCAACAAAAAGTGATTCTGGCTCGCTGGTTGGCTTGTGAGCCGAAGCTGCTGTTGCTCGATGAGCCCACGCGGGGTATTGATGTGGGCGCGCACGCAGAGATAGTGCTGTTAATTCGCGAGTTGTGCGAAAAAGGTTTGGGGCTGCTGGTAGCGTCGTCAGAGATCGAGGAGTTGGTCGAGTACAGTGACCGCGTAGTCGTTATGCGAGATAGACGCAAAGTGGCTGAATTGGTCGGCCATCATGTGAACCCCAAGTCCATCATGCACGCGATCGCAGAGGGCGCGCCCGCGCACGCGGGTTGAATAAAGCTCAATAACGCGCATTTCGTTCACCTCCCGGTACCAACCCGAGCGCTTACGCAAACGCATTAAAGAAGCAGGCTTATGAATCTATCGCAATTACATCCGAACTGGCGCCGTTATATGTGGCCGGTGCTCGGGTTGCTATTTCTTTTGGTGGTCAACGCCTTCGTATCACCCGAATTTTTTAATTTGACATATAAAGACGGTCGTTTTTACGGCAGTCTTATGGACGTTCTCAATCGTGCGGCGCCGGTTGCTTTGCTCGCGATCGGTATGACCTTGGTGATCGCCACCGGCGGTATCGATCTTTCGGTCGGCTCGATCATGGCCATCTCCGGCGCGGTGGCGGCCGGTATGATTGCTTCCGGGGTCGACAGCGTCGCTGTTATTTTAATGGCTGGGCTCGCCGCGGGTTTGCTCGCCGGGCTCGTCAATGGCGCTTTGGTGGCTTATGTGGGAATTCAGCCAATTGTCGCGACCTTAATTTTGATGGTCGCAGGGCGCGGTATCGCGCAGTTAATCAACGCGGGGCAAATTGTCACTTTTCATCACGAGGCGTTCAGTTTTATAGGCGTGGGTTATTGGTTGGGCCTGCCGTTTCCTATAGTGCTGGTGCTGATCACTCTGTTGTTGGTGCACCTGCTAATGCGCCGCACGGCACTCGGTTTGTATATCGAAGCGGTAGGCGCGAACGCGAACGCAAGCCACTACATAGGCATAAACGATAAGGCGATTAAAGCGTTGGCCTATTGTATTTCTGGTTTGTGCGCGGCGCTCGCCGGGATGATTGCCGCAGCCGACATAGGCGGAAGTGATGCGAACAACACGGGGTTGTGGTTGGAGCTCGACGCCATTTTGGCGGTGGTGATTGGCGGCGCGTCATTAATGGGCGGCCGCTTTTCATTGTTCCTTTCCATTGTTGGCGCGCTGATTATTCAAACCCTTGCGATTACTATCATCTTAAGCGGCGTGCCGCCGAAATTTAACTTGTTGATTAAGGCCGCGGTCATTTTGTTGGTGCTGCTGTTGCAGTCGGAAACACTGCATCGACAACTCGCGCGCATGCGCACCGGAGGCCGTCGCCATGCGTGATAACGCGTTTTTGAATCATAAATATTTGCCTCTGATGGTTACAGTCGGCCTGTTCGGGTTGTTGTTTGCTATTGGCAGCGCGCAGTTTGAAAATTTTGGTAGCCTGCGGGTGTTCATCAACCTGTTTACCGACAACTCGTTTTTATTGATCACCGCTGTCGGTATGACCTTTGTCATTCTCTCCGGTGGTATCGACCTTTCCGTGGGTGCGGTCATTGCCTTGTCGGGGGTTGTTATCAGCGTTTTGGTCGGCCGATACGATTGGCACCCTCTGACGGCGTTCGCCCTGGTGCTGGCCGGTGGCGCGGCGTTTGGCGCCATTATGGGTGCGATCATTCATGTTTATAAATTGCAGCCGTTTATCGTCACTTTGGCTGGTATGTTTTTCGCGCGGGGGCTAAGCTCGGTGATCAGTGAGGAATCCCTGCCGATCAATCACGAGTTTTACGACACGGTCGCATTCTTTGGTTTTGAACTGCCAGGTCAAGCCTGGCTCGACTCCTCCACTATGATCGGCATTCTGGTATTGGTTGCGGCCATAGTAATCGCGAGTTACACCCGGTTTGGCGGGCGGGTCTACGCGTTGGGTGGCGACCCGGGTGCTGCGGCACTTTGCGGCGTGCCGGTTGGTCGCACCCTAATAGCTGTTTACGCATTGAACTCGTTTCTGGCCGCGCTTGCCGGCATAGTCTTTACCTTTTATACATTCTCCGGTTACGCTTTGGCCGCTGTGGGCGTCGAGCTTGATGCCATAGCCGCTGTGGTCATTGGTGGGACGCTGCTGACCGGCGGGTACGGTTATGTGTTGGGCACTTTATTCGGCGTGTTGATCATGGGGGTGGTGCAAACCTATATCTCCTTCGATGGCACGCTCAGCAGTTGGTGGACAAAAATAGTGATCGGCTTACTCTTGTTTTGTTTTATCGCGATGCAACGGTTCCTGTTGGTAGGTAAAAACCGATGAACGTCAGCGCGCTGCCAGCACCCGATTTGGCGCAGTACGATGCCATCATTTTTGACATGGACGGCACCTTGGTGGATTCGGGCCAGCTGCACGAACTCGCCTGGGTGCAAACGTTGCAAAAATACGCCATTCCGATCGACCGACCCTTGATGCGCTCGCTTGCCGGTGTGCCCACCAAGGGCACGCTTGCGCACCTTATCGAGCATTTCGGTTGCACGCAAACGGCTGAGTTGGCCGAAATGAACGCCTTTAAAGAAGCCGTTGTTCGTCAGAACTTCGCCCAGTACTTAAAGCCGACGGCTCTGTATCGGCTCGCCGAAGAGTATTTTGGGCGTAAGCCCATGAGCGTGGGCACGGGCGCCTATACAGACGAAGCCGAACAGATTCTCGATGTTTGTGGCGTCCGCAAATGGTTAGGCCCAATTGTCGGCGCCGATCAAGTGCCGACTCCCAAACCCGCGCCCGATACTTTTTTATTGTGCGCGAAGCTGATGGGTGTGGCGCCAGAGCGGTGTGTGGTGTTAGAGGACTCGAAACTCGGGTTGGAGGCCGCGTGCGCCGCCGGCATGGACGGCATAGATGTGCTGGAGGCGTTCGGCATCGAAAACGACTATTTTAGGTAAACCGTGCACACTCGTTTGCTCGCGCTGTTTGCAGCTCGCGATGCTAAAAGTGTGGTCTGGGCCACGAGCTCGAAATTTGGAGGATTTCTTTCTTTTCCACCCACGAGCTTCCTGATAGATTCCCGAGCACGACCAGCTAAATGTATGACAGATACCAACGTCCAGTCTGATAGCGGTGTTGAGCCTGCGACTTTTCAGTCGGTATTTTGAGGAGTAGCGCGTGAACCTTAGCAACCAGTACCCGAGTCTGCGCGGCAAAGTCGTGCTGATAACAGGCGGCGCGTCGGGCATCGGCGCGAATTTGGTTGAAGCCTTTAGTCGACAAGGCGCGCATGTGGCTTTCATTGACATACTCGATGACAACGCCGTGTCGCTGCTTGATCTGCTCGCCAGAAACGAGTGCCCGCAAACCCCAAGATACTACTCGTGCGATCTGCGCGATATCCCACTGCTTCAGCGCACAGTTCAGCGGGTACGCGAAGAGCTTGGGCCGATCACAGTGCTGATCAATAACGCGGCGAACGATGAGCGTCACGACTTCAGAGATGTCTCGATCGCCTATTGGGACGATCGCATCGCGGTGAATTTACGCCATCACTTCTTCGCCTCGCAGGCGGTGTTTGAAGATATGAGGGCGGCAGGCGGCGGTTCTATTATTAACCTCGGCTCGATGAGTTGGTACGCCACTCAGGGCGGTATGCCGGGTTACACAAGTTCCAAGGCGGCGATTGAAGGTTTGACACGCGGCCTGGCCCGCGACATGGGGCCCTACTCGATTCGGGTGAATACGCTGGTGCCCGGTTGGGTGATGACCCGGCGCCAGCTTGAAACCTGTGTCGACGATCGCGCGCGGGCCACCATCGCAGAAGCCCAATGCCTGAAAACACCGGTGATGCCCGAGCATATCTCGGCTATGGCGTTGTTTTTGGCCTCTGAGGACAGCAAAATGTGCACCTCACAGCATTTTATTGTCGACGGCGGCTGGGTTTGAACAACATAAGCTCCGCATAGGCCCTCGCATTTAAGGAAAGGTCGTAAGAAAGGCGCAAACCTCACAGGGATTCAATTGGAAGTAAATCATAACTTTTTAATTTAGACCTGCGATCCGGCGCCGCTTTCTAATACAATTGCAGTAGAAAAGAACTTCGTCTCGAACACTATTGTCGGATATGACAAACCCGTGTCGTATTTTCGACTGTAGGCATCTCATTTCGATCGTTTATGCTTCGTATTGACACTGCGAAGTATTATTATAGTATTTATCTGCTGGAATACGGGTTATACCAAAAGGGTGTTTTATGGTTTCTTACGCTTTGGGTCTGGATTACGGTACGGATTCGGTTAGGGCGTTGCTGGTGGACACAGGCACAGGCCAAGAGGTGGCAACCGCCACCAGCTATTATCCGAGATGGGCAAAAGGGCACTACTGTGACGCCCGCAAAGACGCGTTTCGCCAGCACCCGTTGGACTACCTCGAAAGCCTGCAACAGGTGACTGAAGCACTTTGGCAAAGCGCGCCTGCGGGCGCCGCGCAAAAGGTTGTTGGGCTCAGTTTCGATACCACCGGGTCTACGCCAATCGCTATGGACACAAGCGGCACCGCGCTTGCGCTGCGCCCGGAGTTCGCCGATAACCCGAATGCCATGTTCGTGCTGTGGAAAGACCACACGGCCGTCGCCGAGGCGGGCGAAATCACCGAAGCGGCGTCTCGGGCAGCCGTCAATTACTTGAAGTATGAGGGCGGTATCTATTCATCCGAATGGTATTGGGCCAAGATGCTGCATGTACTGCGCGAGGACGCAGCCGTGCGTGAACACGCCTATATCTGGGTGGAGCACTGCGACTGGATTGCGGCTGTGGTCACCGACACAACTCACCCAAACGACTTCCGCATGAGCCGTTGCGCGGCCGGGCACAAACTGATGTGGCACGAGAGTTGGGAGGGCTATCCCCCCAACGCGTTTTTTGTCGCAATCGACCCTCTGCTGGACGGCTATCGCGATCGCTTACCTGCAAAAACGTTCACCGCGGATGAAACGGTCGGCAAATTAACGCCTGAGTGGGCCTCAAAATTGGGTTTGCCTGCGGGTATACCGGTCGGCTTTAGCGCTTTCGATTGTCATATGGGCGCCGTCGCGGCCAATGTGAAGCCCGGTGTCCTCACCAAGATCATGGGCACGTCGACTTGCGATATCACGGTGGCTACACACGAAGCCATAGGCGCCACCTGTGTGCGCGGCATTTGCGGCCAGGTAGACGGGTCGGTGCTTCCCGGTTACATCGGGCTGGAAGCTGGGCAGTCCGCATTTGGCGATCTTTACGCTTGGTATAAAGACCTGCTCAACTGGCCATTGACCGCTTTGGCGGCTGAGGCGGGTTTGACGCCGGAGCAGGTGAGCAATATAGAAAACCGCACCTTGGTTGCGTTAAGCGAAGCCGCTCAGCAGATTCCCGCTGGCCAAACCGGCATTTCCGCACTCGATTGGGTGAACGGACGGCGCACCCCGGATGCCAGTCAAAAGGTCACCGGCGCCATCACCGGCCTGAAAATGGGCAGCGGTGCACCGGAAGTGTTCCGGGCTTTGGTCGAAGCTACGGCCTTTGGCGCGCGGGCGATCATAGAGCGTTTTCGCGAGGAGGGCGTCGACGTCGATTCCGTGGTCGCAATTGGCGGCATTTCCAAAAAATCCGATTTTGTCATGCAGATTTGCGCCGACGTCTGGAACTGCAACATAGACGTGTTAGAGAGCGAACAGAGCTGTGCTCTGGGGGCAGCGATTTTCGCCTCCGTCGTGGGCGGCGCACACCAAAGCGTCGCCGAAGCGCAGCAGGCGATGGGCTCAAAGGTGTGTAAAACCTACCGCCCCAATGCGCAAAGCTCCGCCGTTTACGACGGTTTGTATCGCAGTTATCAACGGCTCGGGCAGCTGGTGGAAGGGGATCAAAATTGAATTTTACCGAATTGAAACGCGCCGCTTTCGAAGCCAACATGGAGCTGCACCGGCGCGGGCTCGTTATTTATACTTGGGGCAACGTCTCCGAAGTTGATCGCCAAGCGGGCGTAATCGCCATTAAGCCCAGTGGCGTGCCCTACGAAACGCTCCGTGTCGAGGACATTGTGGTGGTCGATTTCGATAACCAAATTGTCGAAGGTAAATTGAAGCCCTCGTCGGACACCCGCACTCATACGCATTTGTATCGGCATTTTGACAGCATAGGTGGCATTACTCACACCCATTCCACTTACGCCACGGCTTGGGCGCAAGCGCAGGCCGGCATCCCTTGTTACGGTACGACCCACGCCGATTTTGCATACGGCGAAATTCCCTGTACTGCAATCATGAGCGACGCCCAGATCGAGCGCGATTACGAAGAGGAAACAGGGGTGCAAATCACCCAGCGGTTCGAAGGTTTGGACCCGAATGAAGTCCCTATGGTGATAGTTGCCGGCCACGCGCCTTTTACTTGGGGTAAGGACGCAGCGCAGTCGGTGTATCACGCGGTGGTGTTGGAAGAAATTGCCCGCATGGCGTATCTCACCAGAACTCTCGCGCCGCATGTCGCCCCCTTGAAGCAGGGCATAGTGGATAAACACTACTTAAGAAAACACGGTAAAGGCGCCTATTACGGTCAAAGCTGACGCTTTGTATCTGAAACAGCAGGAAAAATTGAACAGGTTGAGGAAAATTATGAAGACGTATGGCGAGAAGTCCGTTTGGCTGGTTACCGGTTCCCAACACCTTTATGGCCCTGGGGTATTAAAGCAAGTAACCGACAACAGCGCGCAAATTGCCGCAGGACTCAGCGAATCCAAGCAGATTGCGGCACAGGTGGTTACCAAAGGCGTGGTCACCACCCCCGCAGAGATTTTGACCGTTTGCCAGCAAGCCAACAGTGACAGCAATTGCGTAGGCCTCATCCTTTGGATGCACACCTTCTCGCCAGCCAAAATGTGGATCTCCGGGCTCAAGGCGCTTAACAAGCCCTATATGCATTTGCACACCCAGTTCGGTGCCGAGCTGCCCTGGGCCGATATTAATATGCATTACATGAACTTAAACCAAAGCGCTCATGGTGATCGCGAGTTTGGCTACATAGGCACGCGCCTGCGCCACGACCGCAAAGTGGTTGTGGGTCATTGGCAAAACGAAACCGTGCAGCGCAACATCGACGATTGGGTGCGAGCGGCAATGGGCTGGGCGGAAGCACAGACACTTAAAGTCGCCCGTTTTGGCGACAATATGCGTCAAGTCGCGGTGACCGAAGGCGACAAGGTAAGCGCGCAGATTCAATTTGGTTATGAAGTCAACGCTTACAGCCTCGGCGATTTGACCAAGGTTTGCGAGGCGGTGAACGACGACGACATCTACACGCTGGTCGAACAATACAAGCAGGATTACGACCTCTCGCCGGCATTGCTGGATGACCAACAACAAGTGGAAGCTCTGCACAACGAGGCCCGGCTCGAGCTTGGTATGCAGCGATTTCTTGATGACCACGGCTGTAAGGCGTTCACCAATTGCTTCGAAAACTTAACGGGCCTAAGCGGTTTGCCCGGCGTGGCCACGCAACGGTTGATGAGCAAAGGCTATGGCTACGGTGCGGAAGGCGATTGGAAAACCGCGGCCATGACTCGCATCGTAAAGGTGATGAGCGAGGGCCGCGAAGGCGGCACATCATTTATGGAGGATTACACCTATCACTTTGGTGCAAAAGACCAAGTGCTCGGTGCTCATATGCTGGAAGTGTGTCCCTCAATAGCCGAGGGTAAACCGAAGCTCGAAGTCCACCCGCACACCATCGGTATTAAAAAGGACATCGCCCGGTTGATCTTCACCGGCAAAACGGGCAGCGCGTTGAATATTTCCACCATCGATCTCGGTACGCGTTTTCGGGTCATAGTGAACGAGTTGGATACGGTTTCGCCCCCGGCCGAATTGCCGCACCTGCCCGTGGCCAAAGCGCTTTGGGAACCGCGGCCGAGCCTTGAAGTCGCCGGTGCCGCATGGATTTACGCAGGGGGTGCTCACCACAGTGTCTACACTCAAGGGGTGAGCTTGGCGCAGGTGCAGGATTTTTGTGAAATGGCGGGCGTGGAAATGATCACCATAGGTGCGCAGACCACTATCGCTGGTATCAAGCAGGAACTGCGCAATAACTCGGTCTATTTCCATATCAACCAAGGCGTATGACGCAAGCCCAAAACAATCCAGGGCGGGAGCGTAGTTTAGTTTTGCGCTCATGCCCTCGGCGCGCGTTCCTTGGCTTTTATTTGTTTGCGCTTGCCAGAGTTTTATTTCGCTAAGGCTACAGCGCACCTCTAAAAATTCCTGAAAGCCAGAGACCGAAAGCAATTTTTAGAGGTGCTCTACAGTCCATAAGCCCCTTATTCGCATCTTCTAAAACCGGCCGCGATTTAGCGGTCATGCCGCTCACGCAGTTGCTCGGCCCGGTTAAACGCCCTCGGAATTTTTTGAAAGACTGGCAAGGTGCACCAAAGCTTGAGTGAAGTTTAAATTCTCCATGGCGCGGTGTAATCCTTGAAAATCACGCGGGTTCATTAGGGCCCGAAGTTCATTTTCCAGCGATTCAAAAAGATCGCAGGCCAAAATATTGCTGTCCAACAGGTAACTGGTCAACAGAACCCGTTGTTCCGGTTCAATCACCACGCGCTGCTCGCGGTCTTCGCCGGTTTCGAGCAGCCAGTCGCGGGCCGTTTGTATGAATAACGTCAACTCGTGTTCGAGGTCATTCAGCAATTGCAGCACTTCTGACGGGTCGGCGCTGATCTCTAACCTGATTTCGGCGAGCTTGGCGAGTTCATAAACCCGCATGCCGCCGAGGTTGGCCACACACCCTTTTAAATTGTGAATCACGTGCGCCGCCTGGGCGGGTTGCTTTCGCTCCCAAGCCATCCGCGCTTGCGTGATGGGCGTGGTGCCCTTGGCGATCACATTGGCCAAAATGCTCTGTAAAGCCTTGGCGCGCGACACATTCGAGTGCTTCATTTGCACGAAGCGTTCAGAGTCAAAAACGGGGTGGCGATTACCGCCACCCCTGGTTCGGGTGAGTTCAGTCATGTTGTCCGTTGCTGAGCTTTGCAGCGCAGCTTCTTAATGCTTACATTTCAGTGTTGGGTCACCGTCGTTCACGGTGCCCAATGAACAGTGCCGTCCGCTTCGCGAGCGTCAGTGCCCTCAGCCTGCGACTTTGACGGAGTCTTTTTCCACTGCGGTCACCTGGTATTGGTTGCGCCCCGATTGTTTCGCTAAATACAGAGCAGTATCGGCGGTTGCGACCAGCGTGTCCAAGGTGGTGCCCGTCTCGGGGACTATGGTCACTATGCCGACACTGATGCTAACAAAAGGCAGGGTGGGCGATTGCGCGTGTGGGGTCGCCAGAGAAATCACGCGCTCGCAGATCCAGCGGCCGTATTTGTTGGCGGCTTTGACATCGGTGTTTGGCAGTATTGCGACAAACTCCTCGCCGCCGTAACGTGCGACAAATTCGCCGGGCCTGCGAGAGCCATGATTGATGGCTTGCGCAACTTCGCGCAGGCAGGCATCGCCGTGCAAGTGCCCGTAAGTATCGTTAAAGGATTTGAAATGATCGATATCCAAAAGCGCGAGTGTCATAGGCGCCTGTTGCCGACAGTGACGCCCGAGTTCCACGCGCGCTTGGCACTCGAAATAACGCCGGTTGTACACTTTCGTGAGACCGTCCCGATCCGCAAGGCTCTGTAACATCTTTTGTTGGCGCGACACCAGAAGATGCGTCTTAACGCGCGCTCGAACCACGGGTGGGCTGTAGGGCCTGCTAATGAAATCCACCGCGCCTGCGCCCAGCGCCTCTATTTCCGCGTCCTCGCTCTCGTGTTCGGTAATGACAATCACCGCAGCGTCTTTGGTGTCGCGCTCGGATTTTAAGCGGCGACATATATCGATGCCGCTTAACTTGTTCATATGCAATGCCGTAATAATTAGGTCGGGTTTGCGCTGGGATGCGAGAAAAAGCCCTGCCTCGCCAGACGTTGCGACAATTACATCCCCCTGATCTTGGATGAGTTTGCCTAGGCTTTTCAGCGCTTGGATATTTTCATCAATGATCAGTATCGAATTGTTTTTGTTCACTCGCATATGGTTCATGCTCTTTTAATTGGCTCTGCCTATGCTTTTTGATTCTAGGCAATGAAATGTAATTGCGCCATTTGGAGTGATTTTGCGTACTAAAAGTTATATTCCAGCCGACGAACGGCAGTTAAATTGGACTTCTGGCACAAATATTCCGCTTTTCAGACTCAATCGACACGCGAAGTCGGCCTAAAGCGGTGAGGAAGCAATCGCTGTGTTTAGAATATTGAACGGGTTTCGCTTGCGCTCGTCCATTTATAGCCCAGCCCTTCAAAGTGCCCAACCTTGTGTCGGACAAAACAAGTGCGCATCTGTAGAATGGCGCAGCTGTAGCACGCCAACAAAAACCTTTAAAAGCCGACCGAGCACATGCGACGGTGCGTTAACAGTCTGCAAATATTGGGGGAGACAATGAAAAAAACATTAATTTTTGCCGCCTTGGTTTCGGTTGTTTTAGGGGGCTGTTCATGGGCGCATAAAAATGGCGCGAAAGGCGCCTCTGATAAAACGCGGGTGGTCGCCCGCTTCGAAAGTTTTACCTACAAAGGAAACCCCGTTGAGCAAGCGGTGCCGGCCGAGGATGAATACCAAAATCCGATACTTTCAGGCTACTACCCAGACCCGTCCGTGACGCGTGTCGACGATACCTTCTATTTGGTGAATTCTTCCTTTACCCATTTCCCGGGGCTGCCGATATTCGAGTCGAAGGACTTGGTGCACTGGCAACAGATCAGCAACGCGATCGAACGGCCAGACCAGTTCGATTTTTCGGGGCTCGAGGTTTCACGCGGCATTTTCGCGCCGGATATTTCGTATCGCCACGGGCTGTACTGGCTGATCTCCACCTGTGTCGACTGTGGCGGCAATTTTGTCATGACCGCGGACAACCCAGCCGGCCCTTGGTCCGATCCGGTCTATTTCGATTTTGAAGGTATTGACCCTTCTATCTATTGGGAAGGAAGCAAAGCCTATGTGGTCAACAATGGCGCTCCCATGGAGCCGCCGCGCTACGAAGGTCACCGAGCAATTTGGATTCAAGAGTTTGATTGGCAAAACAAAGCAATGGTGGGCGAGCGCAAACAGTTGGTAAACGGCGGGGTCGACATCAGCAAAAAGCCCATATGGATAGAAGGGCCGCATCTGTTTAAGCGCGGCCAGTACTATTACATCACCGCGGCCGAAGGCGGCACCAGTGTGGATCACTCCCAAACCATATTTCGCTCCAAGCAGATACTGGGGCCGTTCAAGCCTGCCGAGCACAACCCGATACTGACGCAGCGGGATTTGGACCCAAACCGGGCGAACCCGGTGTCGGCTGCTGGCCACGCAAAGTTTGTGCAGTTGGAAAATGGCGACTGGTGGGCGACGTTTTTGTCCACGCGGCCCTATGCCGAGGACTATTACAACATCGGCCGGGAGACCTTTCTGTTGCCGGTCAGCTGGCAAGACGACTGGCCCCACATTTTGCCGCCCGGTGCGGTCATTCCCTTCACGCATAGAAAGCCGTTGCCAACCCAGGTAGGGCCCGACTGGACACCGACCACAGGCGCGTTCGAATACCGCGACGAATTTACCGGGTCCGAGCTTGCTAAGGCTTGGCTCGGCGTGCGTGTGCCGTCGGAGCCTTTCTACCGTCTCGAGCGCGGCGCGTTGCAACTTCAGTGCGCCGGTCCGTTTGGCGACCTGCTGCAGGCGCCTTCGTTTATAGGGCGGCGTCAACAACACCATATTGCCGAGGTTTCAACCGAGCTCCAGTTCGCGCCTAGCTTCGAGGGCGATCAGGCCGGTTTGGCTGCTGTGCAGAACGATGAATCGCTGATCTTCTTTGGGGTTCAACAAAGACAGGGCAAGCCCGAGTTGGTGGTGTATCAGCACGATAAGTCCGCGAACCCGGTGTACCTTGCGCAGCGCTCCATTGCTGTTGCCGACACCTTGAACCTTACGATTAAATTCGAAAAGGGGCGGGGCACGTTTACTTATACAGCAGCGGGCCAAACACGCACTTTAATTAAAGACGTCGATATGACGCCTTTAAGCACCCACCGCGCCGGCGGTTTTGTCGGCACGGTGGTTGGGCCTTATTGTGCCAGCAGCCAAGCGGCCAAAGGCGAGCTTGAATCTTTGCCCAAGCCCGCCGATTCGGGCGAAGCCGCGGTATGGCGCTCGGATAATGGCGACGGCACCTACACCAACCCGCCGCTCTGGGCCGACTATCCCGACCCGGATATTATCCGAGTCGGAGAAGATTTTTATTTCGCGACCACTACGTTTGCCAATACCCCGGGGCTTCGCATACTGCATTCAAAAGATTTGGTGAACTGGCAAATTATTGGCTATGTAGAGGATGAATTAACCGGTAAGCCCGAATACAACTTTGAGGGCGGTGACGCCTATCGCAAAGGTCTCTACGCGCCGAGCTTGCGCTATCACCAAGGCGTCTTTTATCTCGCGGTGATGCCCGTCGATCAAAACGTGCGAATTTATCGCGCGAGCAATCCCGCCGGGCCTTGGCAGAGCAACGACCTTGGCGTAGAGGCGTTCGACCCTGCATTGTTTTTCGAGCAGGACGGCACCCCTTACCTTGCGACCTCGGGCGGCTGGGACGGGACCCTGACGCTGATGACTTTGAACCGAGACCTGACCGAAGTGGCGGCGAGCGAAGAGGTGTATTACAACCCGGGCGCGGAAGGCTCGAAAATCATAAAACGCGGCGACTATTACTATATGTTTCACTCGGTGCCGCGCCACTTGAAGTTGACCGTCTCGCGCGCAAAGAGCTTGTTCGGCCCTTGGGAGACGCGTGAGCAAATCGACGATACCACGGGCGGCCACCAAGGTGCTTTGGTGGATCTTCCCGACGGCTCGTTCTACGGCTTTGTGATGGTGGATACCAAGGCTGTAGGTCGAATTACCAACATCAGCCCTGTTTTCTGGCAGGACGATTGGCCCGTGTGGGGCACGCCTGAAGCGCCGGGGCGGGTCCCCGAGCGCGCCGAAAAACCGATCAAAGGCTACGGGTTTGTCGAACCCGGCGCCAGCGATGATTTCTCAAACGATACCCTAGGCCTTCAGTGGCAGTGGAATCATAACTCAGCGCCTAGCAAATGGTCGTTGACCGAGCGCCCCGGTTTTATGCGACTGCGGGCGACGGCTTCCGATTCATTCTGGCACGCCCGCAACACCTTGGTTCAGAAAGGCCAGGCGCCTTTGAGTTTGGCGGCTTTGAAAGTGGATACTTCGGGCATCCAAACAGGCGACCGCTGCGGCCTAGGCACCTTGGGCAAATACAACGGCAACATAGCAGTCACCGCTCGCCAAGACGGCACATTGGCTTTAACCACTGAGTTGGTCGAGCACACAAGCGCGGGCCTTCATCGCCACAGGCTAGGGACTGCGTCCGATCGGCTGGCGAGAGGCGATCTTTGGTTGGTGACCGAATTGGATTTCAAACGCGACCGCGCGCGGGTGGGTTACAGTTTGGATGGCCAGCAGTGGCGCCAACTCGGAGCGGAATTCCCATTAATGTTTGCCTGGCAGACGGGCACCTTCCAAGGGCAACAAATCGCCATTTTCTGCTACAACGAAAACTCGGACGGTGGCTATTTGGATATCGATCAATTTATTCTGACAGGAGGCCATACCCGTTAGCGGGCAGCTGCAAGGAATGAATGTTTGATGGTTGCGAAAACGCTCTTGGGTGAACACAAGAGCGTCGCTGACTGAGGCAAAACTCCCTCACATTTTACTCGCATTTGATGAAACTGGCGTGATGCCTGTCACCGCGTTAAAAATCAATGGGTTTTCGCTTCACATTTTTATCATTTAGCTTTATCGAATAATTGACCTTGTCCACTTCTGGGTGTTTCCTTTGACGCTTTAGCAGGGATTAGGCACCCGCGCGTTTTAATGAAGGCCAGACGCAGGTGCCCCGAAACGACAACCGGAAAATAAAGGTCTTGCATATGAACAGAATAAGTTTAGTCGGGTTGCTCGTCTTGGCGTTGGCCGCATGTGGCGGGCAGGGCGCAGGTAGCGAGTCCAGTTCATCGAGTTCGAGCTCGTCGAACTCTTCCTCCAGTTCATCAAGCTCCTCCAGCTCAAGTAGCTCAAGTAGCTCAAGTAGCTCAAGTAGCTCCAGCAGTTCGAGCAGTTCCAGCGGTGCTGCTCATGCAAGTTGCCCGAGCAATGCCGAGGCGGCCTACGAGCAAATGCCCCTGCAAGTACCGGGCAGGCTCGAAGCGGAAAACTTCGATCCAGACAGTTATTCAGATTCCACCGACACCAACCAGGGCGGCGAATATCGTCCCAATGAAACCGTGGACATCAAAGCTATCGACGGCGGTTACGCGGTCGGCTACATGACCGGTGGTGAGTGGCTGGAATACACGATAAACGTAGAGGTCGAAGGGGATTATGAGGTCACCATCCGCGCTGGCGCGACAGCGGCGAACCGGACCTTAAGTATCAGTCAATGCGACGAAGACCTGATCAGCACGTTTACTGTGCCGCGCATATCGAGCTGGGGCGAATTCAAGGTTTGGTCGGCGGGCGAGGTCCACCTAACACCGGGTCTTCAAACAATCCGGGTCACGGTGGGCAACAATAACGATATCGACCTGGATTGGATTCATATAGGCGATTACGACGGCGCGATTGACGAGCCCGACCCGGTGGTGGTCGAAGTGATCGACCCGCCGTCCAACTTCACCCAGTTTGCGGGGGGCGCGCGCGGTAATATCGACCACGTCACCTATAACGCCGCAGCGGTGGGCCGTAACCTCGAAGCGACGGTTTACACCCCGCCCGACTACAACCCCAACCAAGATTACCCGGTGCTCTATTTACTGCACGGTATTGGCGGCGACGAATGGGAATGGCAAAACCACGCCGGCGCGGGCTTTAACAATATAATGGATAACCTTCATAACCAGGGCTTGATAACGCCCATGATCGTTGTGATGCCCGATGGCAATGCGCTGCGCGGTAGCGGCAACGATTTCTCAAGTTTTGGTGCATTCGAAGGCGCGTTGATTGAAAACCTGATTCCCTATATCGAAGCCAATTATCCGGTTTTATCGAACCGAGACGATCGAGCTTTGGCGGGTTTATCCATGGGCGGCGGCCAGGCGGCGACTTTCGGCCTTCGAAACACCGACGTCTTCGGTTGGGTCGCCGGCTTTTCGTCTGCGCCGAACCTCAATACCTCGCCGACCAACTTCGAGGGTATGCGCAGCCTCAACGCGATTTTCCTCTCTTGCGGTTCGGCAGACGGGTTGCTGAATTTCAGCAACAGTCTCCACAACCATTTAACCACCAATAACGTGCCCCACCTCTGGCGACTCTACCAAGGCGGGCACCACGATATGGGCGTGTGGAACCAAAGCTTGTATTCGTTCGCGCGAATGATTTTCCAGTA
>CAZING010000017.1:0-20125 GCA_964540505.1 uncultured Cellvibrionaceae bacterium
GTCGAGCTCATCGCCATGGGTGCCGGCCAGCCGCTCGAGGTAGTAATCGACGCTGGCAATGGCGTCGGCCAGCACTTGAAGCTCCTCACCGGGGGTGTCCTCAAGCTCGGACAGTCGCTCTTCGATATATTTCGCGCAGTTAGCGAGAATTGCCGCAGGGCGCGGCAGCGGCAGTATGCCCAAACCGCCCGTAATATCTTTGAGCACGGCCACCGCGCTCGGCAGTTGGCTCGGATTCCATTGCGCCGAAAGCGCGTCGACAATCGCGCCCTTGACGCGATCGAGACCAGAACGACACTCGAGCAAGACCGCCTCTTTGGCCGAGTCGAACTCGACCTCTCGCTGGTCCACTGAGGCGTAATCGAGCCTGCGCCCAACGCCTTTACCTATAGCTTCCAAGCGATGCTCTATATCCGCGAGGCGCCCTGCGACATCGATCAGGTCGGTCTCAACCACCTTGCCCGAGGCGCACATTCGCTTGAGCGCATCGTGTTGATCCATGGTCAACTTGCGCATATCGCCTATGCCGAGCACCGCCAAGGTATCGCCTATGCGCTTAACCACGGGCAGCATTTCTTCGAGATCGCTGACCCCGCCCTGGCCCGAAAGCGCTGTGTTCATAAGGTGTTTGACGGTATTGAGCTCGTCCTGCAAAGCCACTACCACGGCGCGAATCGCACCTGGCTCTGGGGTTGAGATCAGACCTTGGTGCAGCTTGCCGCGCCCAGCCCCGCCGCCAAGAAGCGCGTTTTCGAGCCCAAAGCGTGTTTTCACCTGGGCGACCCTGCGCCCGCCATCCTCAGCGCGGGCGACGTAGAACAATAGGTTGCGCAAAAGCGATTCGTTGACTGGGGCGTTGAGTATCTGCGGGCTGTGTTCTTCGAATTGACGAAGCTGAGTCGCCAACTGGCGCAGCAACCCCCTCACCGCGACCGACAACTCGACATCGTCGCGCACCAAAGCCTCGGCCAGTGCCGCGCTGACTTGCCAGAGCGGATGTGCGCGGGTGCCCCGAGTCAGGCCCTCCAGGCGCACGAAGACCTTGTCTATATAGGCGAGGTTTTCGTCTATTTTAAAACCGCGCAAGACGCTGGCCGCCGCGAACTGGTACATCTCTTTGAGTTTGCCGATTATCTCGCGTAGCTTGGCCGAGTCGGCCAGGACCGCGTGGCGCTCCCCCGACACTTTATCGAGAGACGTCAGATCGGGGTTGAACAGGTTTGTCTCACTGAGAAATGTTTGTTTGCGCACCGCGCGAATGTCGTTGAGCAACGGCAGAACGATGCCAGGGTGGTCATCGTGAAAGTCTTTCACCTGTTCGAGGTAGTGCGGCAACTGCAGGAGTGAGCGCATCAGCACCTCTTGCGCTTCTTTTTCGTTGACCACGCGGTTGTGCATGATCGCCCCGGCGAGCTGTTCCATCTCCTCGGCGAACAGCGACGCACCGTGGAACTCAACCATCTGCAGCGAGCCGAGAACCTGGTGAATATGCGTCAGACAGAAGCGGATGCGCGAGGTGTCCCGCGGATCTTCGACATAGGCCTCCAGGGCCCTGCGCGCGTCGTTCAACGTCTCGCCGATTTCCCCGATTACCCACTCAAGGGCCGCAAAATTGCTTCTATCTCCCATTATGGAGTCCCGTAACTGAAAGAGTTTTTACCTTGGAGCGGCCGCGGGTATTTTGACCCGCCATGACGCTCGCGCAGTGCATTTCGGCACTCTGGAATGACTCATATACGTTCATACGCCTGCACCTCATCGGATTTGGCTCGGCGAAGGTCCGGGTGCGTCCAACCGACAACCTCACCGGTGCCTATAACCAGCAGCCCCCCCGGCTGCAAGCGTTCGACGAAAGCATTCAGAATGTGTTCTCGAAGCCAACGCCTGAAATAAACAAGCAAGTTCTGACAATAAATCACGTCGACCTTCAACGTGGGCATTTCATTAATATTGAGCACGTTGCCTTGGTTAAAACAAATACGCTCACGAAGATGGCTCGCGATTCTGAACTGACCTTCGGCGACTTTAGTGAAGTACCGCTGACGAAACGTTTTATCAACGGTTGTCAGTTTGCGCTCGTTGTATATTCCGGCCCGGGCCACCGTCAGTGCGGCCCGGCTAATGTCGGTGGCGGTGATACTAAAACGCGCCTCACAGCCGAGCATGTGGTAGGCGTCGTTTATAACCATCGCGAGCGAATAGGGCTCTTCCCCCGAAGAGCAACCGACGCTCCACACATCAAAATGTTCGGGGCCATCCGTCGGCGTCTCACCATCGGGGAGCTTCGCAAACGCGTCGCTCATACGCTTCACCAGCGCTTGGCCAATAAAGTCTATAGACGCCCGGTGGCGAAAAAACCGCGTCTCGTTGACCACTAAGCGGTCGACCAGCCGCGCCCATTCCACCAGACCGGAAACGCCATCCATCACTTGGTGGTAGTAGTCGCCGTAGTCACTGACCCCGAGCTCACGCATCCGCTGGATCACCTGAGTTTGCAAAAACGTCTTCTGCTGTTCGCTCAGGTAAATCCCGGCCCGCTCTTCGAGCAACCTCGCCCAGAGGCCGAAATGCTCATCGGTTAACTGGGGGATAACTTGTAAAGACCAAACCATGAAATGGTCGTCCTACCACTTAAACCCGTGCGTCCTCGGTATCCTGATCGTCGCTGTCGAGCGCGTCATCCAAGTTCAATTCGAGCATCGCATCGTCATCTTCCCCTGGAAAGTCGCCGTCTTTGGACAGACCGGCTGTGCGGAACTCCGGCAAACCGGGGTTGGTATCCATCTCTTCGGGCAGCTTGAAACCCGCGACCGACTCGCGCAGCTTAATCGCCATATGCGCGAGGTTACCAATCGCCGAGGCAGTAGCGCCTGTACCCGAAGAGGTTTGCGATGTAATCTCTTGAATGACGTTCATCGTATTGGAAATATGCCCAGCCGAGGCCGCCTGTTGGCGAGCCGCGTTGGAGATGTTTTGAATCAACTCGGCGAGGTTCGCCGAGACGCTTTCGATCTCCTCTAGGGCGACACCGGCGTCTTGCGCCAAGCGCGCACCGCGGACCACTTCGGAGGTCGTTTGCTCCATCGAGATAACCGCCTCGTTGGTATCGTTCTGGATGGTTTTCACCAAAGCTTCGATCTGCTTGGTGGCGGTCGCCGAGCGTTCTGCGAGGCGCTGAACCTCGTCCGCGACCACCGCAAACCCGCGCCCCGCGTCTCCGGCCATAGAGGCCTGGATCGCGGCGTTCAAGGCCAGAATGTTGGTCTGATCGGCGATATCGTTGATCAGACTGACGATATCGCCGATTTCTTGCGAGGACTCCCCAAGGCGTTTGATCCGCTTCGAGGTTTCTTGAATCTGTTCGCGAATCGTGTCCATGCCGTGAATGGTGTTCTGCACCACTTTGGCGCCGTTGCTGGCGATGGATACCGACCGCTCTGCGACGCCGGCGGACTCGGCGGCGTTGGCCGACACTTGGTCGATGGTAACGGCCATCTCATTGACCGCGGCCGATGCCCCGGCAATCTCTTGCGCCTGGTGCTCGGACGCCTCTGCAAGGTGCAGCGCCGTCTGCTGTGTCTCTTGAGCGGCGGCGGCCACGTTCACCGAGGTGTCGTTGATTCGCGACACCAACACCCGCAGTTGGTCGATGGTGTAATTGATGGAGTCGGCGATCGCGCCTGTGAAGTCTTCGGTTACCGTGGCCGTGGTGGTCAAATCACCATCGGCGAGATCGGCTAACTCGTCAAGCAACCGCAGAATCGCATTTTGATTGCGCTCGTTGGCTTCGGCGGTAATTTGCAAGCGACGCTTGGTCGCGCGGTTCACTTCCCAGCCGAGCAAAATCAGTGTGAACAGCGCCAGCGCACCGACCAACACCAAGGAGGTATTGTTGACTTTGCGCTCGCTCGGAAGCTGGTCAATTTTCTCGGTCAATACCGACAGGCGCTCTTGCAGCAAAGGGCTGGCATTTTCGATTGCGGTGGTCGCGCGCCGGGCGTTGTAAAGAGAAGGTGCCTGCTCGAAAATGTCTTGCACCTGCCCGGCCACCAGATCAAAAAGGTTGGTGATATTGTTCAGGCTCTCCAGAGCTTGCGGGTCGGTCACCTTGTTGATGCCCAAAGAGCGATCGCCGGTTTTCATACCGTCGAGTACGGATTTAAAGCGGTTGGCATCGATGTTAAATTCACTGGCGGCTTTTTCCGAGTCCTCGCCGCCGCGCAGCATAATCTCGACGTTGCGACCTATACGTTCGGCAAACCACGATTGCCTTTGCGCCATAGACACCTGCTCGGACGGCGCCCCCGACTCCAGTAGGATCTCGACTATGTTGTCGTGTTCGCCTTGCATGGCGGGCAGCGCTTCGTTGACCGAAGTCGCCACTTTATGCATCAGAATGATCACATCCTCGTTGCTGGTGATGACCTGGGAGTTTTCTCGAATTCGGCTCCACACCCCTTCGAAAGCCAACAGCTCGTCTGACAGGGCCGCCCGGGTCTGCCCGTCTATGGTCTTTAATTGCTGCCAAGAATCCTGGGTTCGCGAGACGATTCGCTCGAGCTGGTTGAATGCCTGGATATCGCCGTCGGTCGCTTTACTGGCCAGAGGCGACAACTGCAATGTCGAGGCGCGAAGTTCGGACACCAGATCTTTCATATGCTGGTCGCTTTCTGAATAAGCGAGCAACTTCGCCACCATGTACCCGATTACCACAACGAAACAGATAAGGACGAAAATCAAAATCGCCATCACCTTGTTGGACTTCAAGCGCGAGATCAGGCCACTTGATTCTGCTTTCATAGATCACTCCAATGAATCGTGCACGCAGGGCGGCAGAGCCCCGAAATCAGTCAGAAAGAGCCTTCTGGCTCCGATTACGCCAATGCTGCATTGGCAAAGCTGGTGTCTTTTAGAAGCCTCGGTAAATGCATCACCGCCCAGGTGTTGCCCATCGCATCGGTATAAGAGCCGTCGACGATCGGCAGGATGGCTTCGGGTACTTCGGGTGCCTGCTCAGAGAACCTCTCCGAGGTGAAGTGCTGCATACCGAACGCCTGGTCGACAATTAGGCCGCAGAAAAAATTATTGGAATCGAGAACCAGCACCCGATGTTGCTTGCGAAACGCCGTGGCTTGGCCGCCAAAAAATTCTGGCATATTGAACAAGGGCAATAACCGACCGCGCACGTTGGCCAAGCCGCTCACCCAGCTTTTTACGCCGGGCAGTCGAGTGCTCACGGGGACTTCAAGAATTTCCGCGACCTGCCCCAAAGGGGCGACAAAGCGTGCGCCCAATAAAGAAAAGCCAATGCCACTCCAGCGCGGTAGAGCATCCACCTGTGCTGGAAGGGCCTTGGCATTTTTTTGACTGAGTTGTGCTAGCTCTTTAAGAGCCTGATAGGCAATGTCCTGCGACATAGTTCTCTGCTTGTTCAGCCGGCGAGGCTGGCAATGGTTTTTATCAGCTCCGATTCCTCTATGGGCTTGGTAAGGTAGGCCTTAGCGCCTTGACGCATTCCCCAAACGCGGTCGGTCTCCTGATCTTTCGTGGTGACTATAATGACCGGAATCGCTGCCGTTTCTTTTGTTTTACTCAGTTGACGCGTCGCCTGGAAGCCATTCAGCCCGGGCATAACCACATCCATCAGAACCACATCGGGCAGCTCGGTCTTGGCAATGGCGACACCGTCAGCGCCGTTTTCGGCGCGGACGACTGTGTGCCCGTGTTTTTCAAGCATGTGAGTCAGCTTATGCGTTTCCGTTTGCGAATCATCCACAATTAATACTTTGGCCACGATTCCCCCCCAGAATATACCGTCATCTGCGGATTTCTAACAATGGATTTAACTGGCTTTTGCCACTTTGACATGAGCTTCAATCGCACCGAGAAGTTCGCCCTTACTAAACGGCTTGGTCAGGTATTGATCCGAGCCCACTATGCGGCCTTTCGCCTTATCGAACAACCCGTCTTTGCTCGACAACATAATGACAGGAGTGGATTTGAACTCGCTGTTGTTTTTGATTAAAGCGCAGGTTTGGTACCCGTCCAGACGCGGCATCATGATATCGACAAAGATGATATCGGGGCGGGTATCAGCGATTTTAGCCAACGCATCAAAGCCATCGGTGGCGGTAACAACCGTGCATCCGACTTTTTGCAGCAGGGTTTCAGCTGTGCGGCGGATGGTTTTACTGTCGTCAATCACCATCACTTTTAAATGTTCTAGATTCACGTCCATAGGGAGTCCTACTTCGGTTATTTGTTATAAAAAGTTATTACCAACAAGTGGCCAGATCCATTTGCCTCTGCTCGGTCAAACTTTTAACACAGTTCATCTGCTTTATCTATAAGCCCTTGAAAGAAAAAGCATATCGATAAAACCATGAGTTTAAATACGGCCCGCGTTCAGCGGTTGTTTCCGCCTGTTGCGAGCCGGGCACCGAACGCTTCGAATCGCAGGCGGGCCGTCACTATAGAATGCTTCGCTATAAGTGAGCATAGCCCATCCGCACCGCTCGAGCGCCGACAACCCTCTTATGATCGTCCAAACTGGGTCAAACCGCCACTCGCTGGCTTAGGATATTTTTCATAGTTTCGACCCAGAACGCAAAATTCGGATATAAGAGGTGAATCGCGCGGCCGGTGCGCTGACGCGCCCCCGGTAAACCCAGCGCGGCGGCGACGGATTGACCCGCGCGAAACCCAATAAACTGCAGCTTTCACATGAACGGGTCGGTTACACTAACGTGAAGTCAGACCGGGCATAAGCCGCCGGTCGGGCTGCCACCGAACCCTTAACGACGCTGTTGTATTCAATTTATGGAGCTCGAGCGCGCTATGCCCGCCAACAAAACACTCGCCGTGATTATGGACCCCATCGCCGACATCCATTATCACAAAGACACCACTTTGGCACTGCTTTGGGCGGCCCAGGACGCCGGTTGGCGGCTGCTGTATGGGGAGATGGACGCCCTGTACCTGGAGCAAGGCGAAGCCCGAGGGCGACTGGCGCCACTTCGGGTTTTTGAAGACGAACACCACTGGTTTGAACTGGGCCAGGCCGAAGTCACTCGGCTAGGAGACCTGGATGCCCTGCTGATGCGCAAGGACCCGCCCTTCGACAACCAATTCCTCTACGCGACTTATATACTCGAAGCCGCAGAGAGCCAAGGCTGTTTAGTGGTCAACAAACCGCAAAGCCTCAGAGACTGCAATGAAAAGGTCTTTGCCACCCGGTTTCCACAGTGTTGCCCGCCCGTGCTGGTCGCGCGCGACATGGCAATGCTTAAGCGGTTTCACCGACAACACTCGGACGTTATCTTCAAACCGCTCGACGGCATGGGCGGCAGCAAAATATTCCGGGTGCAGCCGAACGACCCGAACACCAGCGTCATTCTTGAAACCTTGACCGACCACGGTCGCGAATACATCATGGCGCAGAAGTATATCCCCGAGATTGCCCAGGGCGACAAACGTATTCTGGTGGTGGACGGCGAGGCCGTGCCTTATTGCTTGGCGCGGATTCCCTCAGCGGGTGAAAGTCGCGGCAACATCGCCGCGGGCGGCCGAGGCGTAGCTCAACCTCTGAGCGATCGAGACCGCCTGATCGTGAACCAAGTAGCTCCCACACTAATAGAAAAAGGGCTACTCTTTGTAGGATTGGATGTGATTGGCGACTATCTGACGGAGATTAACGTCACCAGTCCAACCTGTGTCAGAGAAATCGATAAGGCGTACAATACCGCAATTGGCATGCGTTTGATCACTGCCATTGAGGCTCGACTGGCCAATAAAAAATAACCAAGGGGCCATATAGCAATCGCGCTGGCAAGAAACCGCCACTTCGAGACTTGCGGGCGGCAACAGGCGGGGCTTAAACGCACAAGAATGCAAGAAGAAAATAAGAAAGGTGCGCCCACACGCTGTCGCCTAGAGGACTTGCGGCATCGCGATAACGCCCCGAATTTTCACCGGTTTGCAATTGCCGGTTACGCGAACGCGGTATCAAACAAGCAGAAGAATGAATAAACGGTGCTCACGCACGCTAGACCGGTCGGTAACATTCTCCTCTGACCCCATTGTTCAATTATTTGAAGTTTACTGATTTACTATGAGCATCGATAAAACCAGCACCAGCGACCGACTCAGCTTTACCGCGTTCCTCGCCATTGCTTTGCACGCCGTGATCATTCTCGGTGTCGCCTTCAGTCTCGGTCACGAGCAAAAAATCGCACCCACTTTGAACATCACACTTGCGACTTATCAGGCGAAAAAGGCGCCGGAGCAAGCGGATTACCTCGCTCAATACGACCAGGAGGCCTCGGGCACCATCGATGAAGCCAAAGAACTGACCACGCGCGAGTACGCGGAAATCGCCGCGCCCAGCATCAACGAAGTCAACCCCGCGCCGAAGCGCAAATCCACCGTGCAAAGCCAAAGCGAGCAGCAGTACCTCACGGCCGAAAACAGCGATTTTCAGATCCGACGTCAAGAGCTTGATGACGAAGAGGATAACACCGAGACCTTAGATGCCGAAGACGAAAACACCCCGATGATCAACCCGGAAATTGCGAGCTTGCGGGCAAAACTCGACCAACTGAAACAAGAGTTCAGCAAACGTCCGCGGATTCGTCGAATGACCTCTGTGGCCACGCAGTCGAGCGCCGATGCGCGCTATCTCAACCAGTGGACGCAAAAAGTGGAAGCCATGGGCAACCGCCACTTCCCCCAAGCCGCGATCGACCAACGCATCTACGGCAGCTTGCGCCTGTCGGTGCTGATCAACAGCGACGGCTCGGTCGAAAAGGTCGAAGTTCTAAAGCCTTCCGGGTATCCGATTCTGGACCAAGCGGCGCTTCAGACCATCCGCCTGGCCGCCCCTTTCGACGCATTTCCACCCGAAATACTTAAAAACGCCGACCAGCTCGACATTATCCGCACCTGGCGATTCGAGATTACCGGGCTGAAAACCGGCGGTACGGGGGATTAGACCGGACGTCTGCGCGAGGTCTGGACCGCGAATAAAAGCTTGTTTTATTGCTCCGAGCCCTCATACTTGAACCATGAGGAAAAAAGTATTCGCGCCACCACTTAGCGACACCACCAGTCTGCGCAACCACTTCTTAGTGGCCATGCCCAGCCTGAGCGACCCCTATTTTGCGAACTCCCTTACCTATATTTGCGATCACTCCGAAGACGGGGCCATGGGCCTTGTGATCAACAAATGCATGGAAGCGCAACTGGACGAAGTCTTTGAGCAAATGGCGCTCGATTACGAGCCGGGCGCCGGGCGCGCCCCGATTTTAGCGGGCGGCCCGGTCGGCGCTCAACGCGGCTTTGTGCTGCATCCAACTTGCGGGACGTGGGAATCCACGATACAGGTGAGCCCCGACATCGCCTTGACCGCTTCCCGGGATATCATTAAAGCAATCGCCGCAGGCCAGGGGCCTCGCAACCCGCAGTTTATTCTCGGTCACGCGGGCTGGAGCGCCGGGCAGCTCGAACAGGAAATCAAAGACAACAGCTGGCTGACCGTGCCTGCGACCGCTGACATTTTATTCGATACCCCGGTCGAGCAGCGCTGGCTTGCCGCGACACGGTGCTTGGGCTTCGACATCAATTTGATGTCTTCCTCGGTAGGTCACGCCTGAGCGCGATAACGCCTCTGGTCAAACGTCAAAAGCGTCTTTGATCATCGGCTTCGAGCCCGTCGCCATTGCCACTCAACCCGGCGTCGCTCAGCCTCCGTGTTGCTGAAACCACCCTTCAAGAATCATACGCGCCGCGATCGAATCGATCGGTGAGTTTGCCCAGGCGCCTGTATGACCGCGTTCATAGGCTTCCTCTTTCGCAGCTCGAGTTGTCAGCCGCTCGTCGAACAATTGCACCTCGAGCCCGAACCGCCCGTGTAAACGGTTGGCAAATTTACGGGCGCGGGCAGAAAAATCGCTCTCGGTGGCGTCCATATTCAAAGGCAAACCCACGACCAAAAAGTCTGGTTGCCACTGCGACAACAGGGCGTGAATCTCATCCCAAACGGGAATACCGTCGCGCGCTTTTAGGGGGCGCAACTCTTTCGCCGTGCCGGTCACACTCTGACCGTAGGCAACGCCAATGCTTTTGGTACCGTAATCGAAAGCGAGCGCAGAGAAAGGCTTATCGGACACGCAACATCACCTGAAATCTTCGTGAGTTGTTCTTGCGGTTAGCTGCACTGTGGCGGTAGCCAACCGCGCTAAATTCCGCGGTTCGGGATAAAAAAAACCGGCAGATCGCCGGTTTTTTATTGCTCGCCTGGAATACGTGAGAGGCGCCAAAGCCGCTCGCGCCTCCACTAGAACTTCTTCGCCCGCTCGTCTTCCTGCAGGCTCAACTCATCCGCGGCGTTGCTCAAATAATCCGCATCCGTTTCAGATTTCAGCTTAATCATCAAGCGCAGGTCGTTGGCGGAGTCCGCGTGTGCCAGCGCGTCTTCGTAGGTGATTTCGCCCGAATCGTAAAGATCGTAAAGCGCCTGATCGAAGGTTTGCATCCCGAGCTCGGTGGACTTTTTCATCAACTCTTTCAGCTCGTGAACCTGCCCTTTGCGGATGATGTCCGAGGCCAAAGGCGTGTTCAAAAGAACTTCCAAACAAGCTCTGCGACCGTTGCCGTCGGGGGTCGGGATCAACTGTTGGGCAACGATTGCCCGCAAATTCAACGACAAATCCATCCAAAGCTGCTGATGCCGCTCGGGCGGGAAGAAGTGAATAATCCGGTCCAGCGCCTGGTTGGCGTTGTTGGCGTGCAGCGTACAAAGACACAGATGCCCGGTTTCCGAAAACGCGATCGCGTGGTCCATGGTTTCGCGGGAACGGACCTCACCGATCAAAATCACATCGGGAGCCTGGCGCAAAGTGTTTTTCAATGCCACTTCGAAGGAGTCGGTATCTATGCCGACCTCGCGCTGGGTGACCACGCAACCCTGATGCTGGTGAATGAACTCGATTGGGTCTTCAATGGAAATGATGTGACCTTTGGAGTTGCGGTTGCGATGCCCGATCATAGCCGCGAGTGAGGTCGACTTACCGGTACCGGTGGCGCCGACAAAGATCACCAGCCCCCGCTTGACCATCGCCAGCTCTTTGATGATTTCGGGCAGGCCCAGGTCGTCAATTCGCGGGATATTGGTCTCGATCCGCCGCAACACCATGCCGGCCAGGTTGCGCTGGAAAAAGGCGCTGGCACGGAAACGACCCACGCCGCGCGCGCTGATCGCGTAGTTGAGTTCTTTTTTCTCCATGAACTCATTGCGCTGGCGCTCGTTCATAGTCGAAAGCACTGTCTCACGCGCCTTTTCGGGTGAAAGTGGCGTGGTTGTCACCGGCACAATACGACCGTGCAGCTTGATTGACGGCGGTATGCCCGCGGTAATAAACAAATCCGACGCCGACTTTTCCACCATCAGCGATAACAGGCGATCGATATCCATAGTTTTACCTCAAATACGCCGCTCTTCGCGCGGGAGGCGGCTGTTATTGTTAAATAATGGCGTCCGTACCTCTGTCATCACAAGGTCTGCCTGCGATGGACATTTGCCAAGGCTGTGGACCGCACCGCCTAGAGCGGCGGCTATTGCGCGGATTCACCCCAGTGCGCACGGTCGAAGCCTGCTGCGATTGCCCGAGAGGGGTTGTCGCGTGCACACTCCAGACAGCCTCTGAATTCTGTGTGGATACTATATGGCCCCAGCCGCAGCGCGCCAAGCGCTCGCTGGACGAAAACGTGAAATTTGTTCGTTTTGTGGACAATGCCCACAAGGCATCAGAAGTTATCGGGCATCTTCGCCTTCTGTTTGGCGGTATCTCGGCTGATAATGCGCCGCTCAACCATGTCCGCCAGGCATTGATCCATCGTTTGCATACCGACGCTGGCGCCGGTCTGAATCGCCGAGTACATCTGCGCGACTTTGTCTTCGCGAATCAGGTTTCGGATCGCGGAGGTGCCGCGCATAATTTCATGGGCCGCCACCCGGCCGCCGCCCACACGCTTTAACAGCGTTTGCGAGACCACCGCCTCGAGCGACTCAGAGAGCATCGAACGCACCATGGCTTTCTCGTTCGCTGGGAAGACATCGACGATTCGGTCAATGGTTTTGGCCGCAGAGGTGGTGTGCAAGGTACCGAACACCAAGTGACCGGTCTCGGCCGCGGTCAACGCTAAGCGAATGGTCTCGAGATCTCGCATCTCGCCGACCAGAATGATATCGGGGTCTTCACGCAGCGCCGAGCGCAATGCTTCGGCAAAGCCGTGGGTGTCTCTGTGGACTTCACGCTGGTTGACCAGGCATTTTTTACTTTCGTGCACGAATTCGATCGGGTCTTCAATCGTCAGGATGTGTTCGTACTTATTGTCGTTAATAAAATCGATCATCGCCGCCAGAGTCGTGGATTTACCCGACCCGGTCGGTCCGGTTACCAACACCAAACCCCGCGGCACAGAACAGACATCTCGAAAGACCTGGCCCATGCCCAGCTCTTCCATGGTCAATACTTTGGACGGAATGGTTCGAAACACCGCGCCGGCGCCGCGGTTCTGGTTGAACGCGTTTACCCGAAAACGAGCCACGCCGGGGACTTCAAACGAGAAATCGGTTTCGAGGAACTCTTCGTAATCCTTACGCTGCTTGTCGTTCATGATCTCGTAAATCAACCCGTGAACCTGCTTGTGCTCCATAGGCGGCAGGTTGATTCTGCGTACGTCGCCATCGACACGGATCATAGGAGGCAAACCGGCGGAAAGATGCAAGTCGGAGGCACCCTGTTTGGCGGAAAATGCGAGTAACTCAGTGATATCCATCTGAAGACCTTCTGTGATTGGGGCTTAGCCGCCCTCTTCATTATTGCAACAAAACGTTGTTCTCGGGGGTTTTCGAGTTCACCCTCCGAACTGTACCTTAGAAATCGCTTTGGGGGCTCACGCACCCAACCCGGGGCCACCCCGCCTTTGGGGAAACAAGCTGAGCGAATCTTCCCAAAGATCCTGTCATTCTAACCGGTTCCGTCTCGAGTGAAACAAGTCGAAGGGCCGACCGTGTCGCGAAATCCAAATAGCATGCAGCAAAGATAGACCCAAACCGGGATCGCGGCCACGGTTTTTACCAAGCAAACACTGCCGTGACGGGGCCGCTGCGGCCGACCCGCTCGTGCACGCGGACTGGCCACAATGACCCTCGCGCTCAGCGTTTAAGGCTCGAATCTGCTTATAATGCCGTCCCGGTGGTGTATTGAAAAGCAAAACGATGCAAGCAATAAAAGAAAATCTCTATTCAGTGCGCAATCGGATAAACGCGACCTGCGCGGCGACCGACCGAGAGCCCGCCACCGTGCGCTTGGTGGCGGTTAGCAAGACCCATTCGGTTGACGCCATAGGCGCGGCTTACGACTGCGGCCAGAGAGACTTCGGCGAAAACTACCTGCAGGAGGCGCTTGTCAAAATCGAAACCCTCGCCCGTCGGGGCATTTGCTGGCACTTTCTGGGTGCAATTCAAAGCAATAAAACCCAGGCGGTGGCGGCGCATTTTGACTGGGTACACAGCGTGGATCGTCTGAAGATTGCCGAGCGGTTGAGCCGCCACCGCCCCAAGGGCTTGCCCGCGCTTAATATCTGCCTGCAGGTCAACATCGACGGTTCGGCGAGCAAAGCGGGTTGTGCGCCCGAAGCGGCCGGCGAACTTGCGCTCGCGATTGCCAAGTTGCCGGGGCTGCGCCTGCGCGGGCTGATGGCCGTGCCCGACCCGGGCGGGGGCGGCGCACCTCACCGGGCACTTGCCGAACTTTTGCAAACGCTCAATAAAGCGCTCCCGGCGCCACTCGATACCCTGTCGATGGGCATGACCGATGACATGGTCGCCGCCATCGCTGCGGGCTCTACTTGCGTGCGTGTCGGCACCGCAATATTCGGCCCGCGCGCCCCCAAAGCCGAAATTTAATAAGGCCTAACCGAACGACCGGTCACGCGTCGCCCACCCGCCTCCCCGCGCTTGGAAAGCGGTCAGTCGAATAGGCCAACGCGGGATTTCGCGTTTCCGCTTCGCGTTACGTATAATTCTTGCCGCTTAAACCTTCCTTCTATTTAAAGTGAGCAGAGTTTGACAACGATCGCATTCATCGGCGCCGGCACTATGGCCACAAGCATCATCCGCGGGCTGATTGACCGGGGGTTTCCCCCCGGCGACATCTGGGCGACCGCGCGCACACGCGAGCGTCTCGAAACGCTCGAGCGGGAGTTCGGCCTTGGCACCAGCACCGACAATGCCGAAGCGGTTGCCAAGGCTCAAGTGGTAGTCTTGGCGGTAAAGCCCCAGGCGATGGCCGAGGTCTGCCGCGGTCTCGCCCAGGCTCTGTCGCAAGACGCTCTGGTGATCTCGGTGGCCGCGGGGGTTAACTGCGCAAGCTTAAACGCCTGGCTCGGCGGCGACCGGGCGCTGGTGCGCTCTATGCCCAACACCCCTACGCAGATCGGGCGTGGCGCCAGCGGTCTTTACGCAGCCCCTGGGGTCAGCGCGGTGCAGCGCCAACTCGCCTATGACATCATGACCGCGGTCGGGCTCGCTTACTGGGTGGCCGAAGAGTCGCTGATCGACGCGGTCACCGCGGTGTCGGGGAGCGGCCCGGCGTATTTTTTCCTGCTGATCGAGGCCATGGCCGAAGCCGGCACGCAACTCGGACTGCCCGGCGACACGGCGCGCGCGCTCGCGCTTCAAACGGCCTACGGCGCCGCCGAACTGGCCGCCACAAGCCCGCACGAAGTGGCCGAACTGCGCCGCCGAGTGATGTCTCCCGGCGGCACCACCGAGCGGGCAATTGCGTCTTTCGAGGCCGACCACTTTCGCGAGATAGTGGCCAAAGCCATGCAAGCCTGTAAACTGCGTGCCGAAGAAATGGCCGAACTGCTCGGCGACCATCCAACTTAAACCAACTGGCAGCTGTGCCCTTCAGGACCCGAAATGGATACCTTGACACAAATTATTATTTTTCTAATCCGTGTGTTTGGTGGTCTGTATCTGTGCGTCATCCTGCTGCGCTTTTTGCTGCAGGCCGCCAGAGCCGATTTTCACAACCCCGTTTCACAAACTCTGGTGAAGCTGACAAGCCCGCTGCTTATTCCGCTAAGGCGCGTTGTTCCCGGTGTTTTTGGCATCGATATCGCCTCGCTGGTGTTGGCGCTGCTGTTCCACTGGCTGGTGATGCAACTGATTTTGCTGGTGGCGGGCTACGGCTTGGTCGCACCGCAATATATGCTCGCTTGGGCTGTGATCGGTCTTATCGGCAATGTTATATCCATTTATATCTTCGCCGGTTTCGTATTGTTCATTTCGAGCTTCCTGGCGCCTTTCAGTCAAAACCCGCTGCTGCTGTTAGTGCGTCAATTGCTGGAACCCATGCTCGCCCCCGTGCGCCGGTTCGTACCACCGGTGGGGGGGTTGGACTTCTCTTTGTTGTTTCTCGGGGTCGGCCTTTATGTCATCCGCATAATGGTCTACAGCGTCGGCAACCACCTGAACACACCTTTCAACTTCTTGGTGGGTTACGCCTAAATTGAAACCCGGCGCGCAACCTCAAAACTCCGTCGGCCGGGTCGAGCCGTTCACCGAAGTCTTTACCGAGCCTTTGTTGCTCGCCAATGGACGCAGCCTCCCCGGCTTTGAATTGGTGACGGAGACCTACGGCCAGCTGAACGCGAACCGCTCGAACGCCGTGCTCATCTGCCACGCGCTGTCGGGCCACCATCACGCCGCCGGGGTCCACAGCGAAGAGGATAAAAAACCCGGCTGGTGGGATGCGTACATAGGCCCCGGCAAGCCGATCGACACGCGTAAGTTCTTTGTGGTCTGTTGCAACAATATTGGCGGCTGCCACGGCAGCACCGGGCCAACCAGCATCAACGCCGAAACGGGTCGAGCTTGGGGTTCGGATTTCCCCACGCTCAGGGTCCGCGATTGGGTGAACACCCAGCATCTGTTAATGCAGCGGTTGGGCATCGAGCAGTGGGCGGCGGTTGTAGGCGGTAGCCTAGGCGGGATGCAGGCGATGCGCTGGTCGATACAGTTTCCGGACAAATTGCGTCACTGCGTGACCATTGCCTCGGCGCTGAAGCTCACCGCGCAGAACATCGCGTTCAATGAAACCGCTCGCCAAGCCATACTGTCCGACCCCGACTTTTGCGACGGCCATTATTTAGCCGCCGGCAAACAGCCGCTAAGCGGCTTGTCTGTGGCCCGCATGATCGGCCATATCACCTATTTATCGCACGTCGGCATGGGCGAAAAATTCGGGCGCCAACTGCGCTCGGGCAGCTTCGCCATAGGCACAGAGGAGCCCGTGGAGTTTCAGATTCAAAGCTACCTGCGCTATCAGGGCAGCCGCTTCTCTCAAAGCTTTGATGCCAACACCTACATACTGATGACCCGCACGCTCGACTACTTCGACCTGGCCCGGGATTTTAACCATGACCCAGCCGACGCCTTTCGCGAGGCCAAATGTCGGTTTCTGGTGGTCTCGTTTACCTCGGACTGGCGATTTGCGCCCGAGCGTTCGCGTGAAATCGTCGACGCATTGATGCGCGCCGACCGCGATGTCAGCTATGCGGAAATTGAATCGCCCTGGGGTCATGACGCCTTTTTGATTCCCGAGCAACCGCGCTACGCCGCGCTTCTTCGCCAATATTTACAAGGGGTCAGTGTCTGATGCGCCTCGACCATCGTGTCATTGACCAGTGGATCAAGCCGGGCTCTCACGTGCTCGACCTCGGTTGCGGCGACGGCGCCCTGCTCAAGCACCTGATGGACGCCAAACAGGTGCGCGCCTACGGCCTGGAAATCAGTGAGCAAGGCATTCTCGAAGCAGTTGCAAAAGGCGTCAATGTGATTGAACAAAACCTCGACGAAGGTCTTGCGAACTTTGCCGACGACAGTTTCGACACAGTGATTATGTCCCAGACCTTGCAAACGATGCACTATCCCGATAAAACACTCGGCGAGATGCTCCGCGTCGGTCGCGAGTGCGTTGTGACCATACCCAATTTCGGCCACTGGCGCGCGCGACTGCATTTATTGTTAAAAGGCCGCATGCCCGTGTCAGACCTCTTGCCCTACCAGTGGTACGATACGCCCAACATACACTTCTGCACGTTTCTCGACTTTGAAATCCTCTGCCGACAAATGGCGCTGACCATTATCGACAAACTTGTTGTCGGCGAAGGTAAAGATCATTGGTTACAGAGCGTAAACCCCAACTTGTTTGGGGAAACCGGAATCTTCAGGGTAAGAAAATGACAACCGCGTACAAACGACTGGCTTGGCTTTTTGGCGCTTTCGCTTGGGCTATGGCCGCAAGCAGCCACGCCAATGTCGCGCACAACAGCGAGACCATCGACCACTACACGGTGAACTTCACCGTGTTCAACAGTTTGTTCGTTCCGCCCGACATCGCCTCGGTGCACGCATTGGTTCGGGCCAAAAATCAAGCCTTGGTCAACGTCTCGGTGCTCGACAACAACACCGGAAGAACCGTCGCTGCAGACATCCGCGGCGTCGCGCGCAACCTGCTGCAACAAAGCAAGTCACTCGAGTTCAAAACCATCGATGAACCCGACGCGGTGTATTACCTAGCGTCGCTGCGCCACACCAATGAAGAGGTGATGCACTTCGACCTGGTGGTGACCCTGGATGGCCAGCCGCATTCGGTAAAGTTCACCCGCAAACTTTGGCTTGAACCCTGATGCGCACTCTGGTCCTGGCGAGCAACAACCCCGGCAAGGTCCGCGAGTTCCAGGCGCTGCTTGGCGAGGTCGGTATCGCAGTCAAACCTCAGGCAGAGTTCGGCATAGAGTCGGTCGCCGAAACCGGCCTGACCTTCGTTGAGAACGCGCTGATAAAAGCCCGCCACGCGGCGGCGGCCACAGGATTTGCGGCGCTCGCCGACGACTCGGGCATAGAAGTAGACGCGCTGAAAGGCGCCCCGGGCATCCGCAGCGCGCGCTTTGCCGGGCCCGCGGCCGAGGACGCCGACAACAACCGCAAACTGCTTGAAGCGCTGGTCGAGTTCGAGCCCGCCGCCCGCACAGCCCGCTACCAATGTTTGCTCGTGTACCTTCGTCACGCCGAGGACCCGACGCCCATTATCTGCCAAGCCGCTTGGGAAGGGCTTATTCTGCAAGCGCCTCAAGGCGACGGCGGTTTCGGCTACGACCCGCTCTTTTGGCTGCCGGATTTAAACTGCACCGCCGCGCAACTCGATAAATCCACCAAAAATCGCCTCAGTCACCGCGGCCGAGCGATGCAAATGCTGCTGCAAGCGCTGCGCCACTGAGCGCGGCGGCTTATGACGGTTCCGTTATGAACGCCCTGCCGCCTTTGAGCCTGTATGTGCACATACCTTGGTGCGTGCGTAAATGCCCCTATTGCGATTTCAACTCCCACGAGAGCCGAACCCTGCCGGAACAGGCCTATGTCAAGGCGCTGCTCGACGATGTGGCGGCCGACGCCGAGCTTGCCGCCGATCGACCGCTCACCAGCATATTCTTCGGCGGCGGCACCCCCAGTTTGTTTCAAGCCGACAGCATTGCCCGCATCTTAGAGGGCGTGCAGGCGCGCCTCGATTTTAGCCCCGACATTGAAATTACGCTTGAGGCCAACCCCGGGGCCACCGAATACCGCAATTTGCACGGCTTGAAAGCCGCCGGGGTCAACCGCCTGTCGCTTGGTGTTCAGAGTTTCAACAACCGTCAACTCGAACGACTCGGGCGCATCCACAGCGCCGCCGAGGCGCTCACCGCTTACGAGGCGGCGCGAAAGGCGGGGTTCGACAACATCAACCTCGACCTTATGCACGGTCTGCCCGAGCAGAGCCTCGAGGATGCTGAAGCGGATCTCAGTGTCGCGCTGGGGCTCGCCCCAGAGCATATATCTTGGTACCAGCTAACCATCGAACCCAACACCCTGTTCTGGCGCCGACCGCCACAACTGCCCGAGGAAGATCGGCTCGCCGACATCAACGACATGGGCCTCGCACGCCTCGACGCGGCCGGTTACCGCCGCTATGAAATCTCCGCATTCGCACGCGCCGACAGGCGCAGCAGACACAACCTGAATTACTGGCAATTTGGCGATTACCTCGGCATAGGCGCGGGCGCCCACGGCAAAATCACCCATCTTGATGGCACCGTCGAACGTCTATGGAAAACGCGAGCACCGGGCGACTACTTAAACGCCGCTTCGCCTTTTATTGCCGGACGCAAGTCGGTGTCGCCCGACGACCGCCTGTTGGAGTTTTTGATGAACGGCCTGCGTTTGCAAGAGGGCGTGGCGCTGGCGCTTTATCGCGAGCGCGCGCAGTTGCCACCGGAGACGCTCGAGCGCGCGCTGGCGCCACTGCGGGCGCGCGCGTTGATAGCCGAGCAACCCGAGCGCATAGTCGCGACACCGCTCGGCTATAGGTTTCTAAACGATCTACTGACTCGTATCAGCGACAGCCTGGACGCCCAATAACGGGCGGCGCACGAACCGCTTAGCGGGGTCGACATTCGGGTTACGGCTTGGCCAATCGGTTATCATAGCGGCGATTAACGTTTAGGCAGTGGAGCGAAATTGAGCCTGAAATTTCACCTGATAGATTGGCGCGGCTGGGACAGCGCGGTCGACCCGACGCCCTGCAGCGACCTTGTGCCCGCGATGCTTCGCCGGCGTTTGACGCCGCTTGGCCGCTCTATTTTCAGCCTGGCGCTGCCGCTTGTGGACGCCTATGGCAACCTACCTATTGTCTTCGCCTCGCGTCATGGCGAAAGCGCCAAAACACTGCAGTTACTCAACGAAATCGCGCAGAACGAACCTGTGTCGCCGACGGCCTTCAGCCTTTCTGTGCACAACGCCTCGGCCGGCGTGCTCGCCATTCACACCGACAACCACCAGAGCATCAACGCGATTGCCGCGGGCCGCGAAGACCTTTACCCGGCACTGATCGAAGCGCTGGGCATGAGTCACGCCTTTCATTCCCCCGTTTTGTGCCTGTTTGGCGATTCGCCACTGCCGGATGCGTATCGGCCGCTGTTTGCCGACGATTGCACCGGGTACAGCTTCGCGATGGTC
>CAZING010000017.1:20225-24511 GCA_964540505.1 uncultured Cellvibrionaceae bacterium
TGCCACTGATCGCTGCCCCGGTGATTCTACTGATCCACCGTGAACCCGAGAAACGCCAAACTTGCGCGCGCTGGCTCGTCCACAAAGTCTTTCGCATTTATCTTTATATTTTGCGCGGTTTGGGGGTTCTCACGTGGTGCGCGCACGACCTTGAACGCCTGCGGGCCTCCTCGACACTGGTGCTTGCCAACCATCCGACACTTTTGGATGCGGTGTTCTTAGTCGCCCACATTCCGCACGCCAACTGCCTGGTAAAAGGCGAGCTGCGACGCAACTTCGCGATGCGCGGTTTCATTCGCCTGACCGGTTATCTCGCTAACGAAGACGGTCCGGCGCTGCTCGAGCAGGCGCGCGAATCGATTCGAAACGGCGCGTCGCTGGTGATCTTTCCCGAGGGCACGCGCACGTCACCCGGCGCCGCGGTGCAATTAAAGCGTGGCGCTGCCAACATCGCCATACGCACCAAGGCGCCAATATTGCCTGTAATCCTAAAGTGCGAACCGATTGTACTGTCGAGAATGCACCGCTGGTATCATGTGCCCGAACGTCGCGTGCATTTTGACCTGTGGGCGTTGCCTGCGCTTGAAACCGAGCACTATCGCGACCTTCCGCGCACAATCGCAGCCCGACGTCTAACGCAAGCGCTCGAGACGCTATTTAACACGGAACTGACTGCCCGGGGCGTCGGCAAAGCCGCGACGCCCGCGCCCGCCGCTTCCGGTCGCACCCTACCCGGACCCGACGACAGCCAATAAAGAGACCTTTTATGACCGATTCACATGCCGACACTCTCGCCGACGAGCTGAAAGCGCTGATCATCGAGACCTTGAATCTGGAAGACACAACCCCCGAGGACATAGCCCGCGACCAGCCGCTTTTTGTCGAGGGTCTCGGGCTCGACTCCATTGACGCTCTGGAGCTCGGGGTCGCCTTGCAGAAGCGCTATGGGGTCCAATTCGCCCCCGATGAAGAAAACACCCGACAACATTTTCGCAGCATCGATTCGCTCTGTGCGCTGGTAACAGACCGCCGCACCAAGGACTGAGTCGTGACCGAAAAAGCCGAAATTTTTCAACATGTGCGAACGACTCTGATACGCCTTTTCGAACTGCCCGAACAAGCCATCACCCCCGAGGCGCGCCTTCAGGAAGACCTGGACATCGACAGCATTGATACCGTGGATTTGGTCGTCGAGTTAACCCCATACGTCGGCCGCAAGTTCCGCCCCGAGGATTTCAATTCGGTGCGTACCGTCGAGGACTTAGTCGACGCGCTGGACGCTATGATGAATGGTGACTAGGGCCTCGCTGACATCGATGGTTGCCGTGCTGCTTGCGGTGGCTTATCCCGCTCTGGTCTTCTTAGCGCTGCAATACCACTGCGCGCGCGCGGTGTCGCTGCTGGTCGCGGCTTTGTGCGTCGCCCGCTTCCTAACCCTTAAAAACGCGGATAGCGGCGCTCTATGGTTCTTGGCCGCCGCGCTGGCGGCCGCCGGGTTTACGCTGATCACCGACTCCCCGCTTGGGGTCAAAAGCTACCCGGTGTTGATGAACCTGGTGGCGTTCGCGGTCTTTGCCTACAGCTTGAAACGCCCACCGACGGTGATTGAGCGCTTGGCCCGGTTAAAGCACCCAGAGCTTCCCGCCAAAGGCGTGCGCTACACGCGCCAGGTCACAGTCGTCTGGTGTTGGTTTTTCGCGGTCAACGCCAGTATCGCGACGGCGACCCTGTTTTTGTCCGACCGAATTTGGGCCTTGTACAACGGCCTGGTGGCTTATCTGGCGATGGGGCTTTTACTGGGGGGCGAATGGTTGCTGCGCCCGAAAAAACCGTGACCGGCCGACCGCTTGAGCGGTTTTTAAAGAACCCCGCTTCGGCCTTTCAGGCCGATCATTGCGTCGCGCTTGACGGTCTCGCCCCGGTCGCCTGGCGCCAATGCGTCGACAGCTATCGCGCGTGGTGTCGCGCACTCGCGCAGGTGCCTGCGAACCACCGCCACGTCCACCTCTATCATCAGGATGCTGTGGAATTTCTCGCCGCGCTTTTGGCGATCTGGCGAAGCGGCAAAGTGGCCGTGCTGCCGCCGAACTGTTTACCGGCGACCCTCGAGGAACTGGCCCGCATCTCGCCGATTGCCATAGGCGAATTGCCGTCGAGTCTGACAAAAGCGACCGGTGCACCATTGCCAGAATGGCAAGCGCCTGCGCCTGCGCCCGCGCTGGCTTACGAACAGGCCGATCGCCAAGCGCTGCTGCTGTTCACCTCCGGCTCCAGTGGCGAGCCTGCGAAGATCGGCAAGACCTTTCGCCAAATAGAGAACGAACTGCGAACCCTGGAGTGCACCTGGGGCGACGAACTTGGCGACGCACCGGTATTCTCAACCGTCAGCCACCAACACATCTACGGCCTGTTGTTTCGGCTGCTCTGGCCGCTTTGCGCCGGTCGACCGTTCAGCCGCAAAGCGCTGCTCTACTGGGAGGAGGTCGAAGCCGCCGCCCGCGCCTTTCCGCGAAGCGCGCTGGCCACCAGTCCAGCACATTTAGCGCATATACCCGAACTTGCGGCGCCGCTTGGTTTGCGGCGAATCTTTTCCTCCGGCGCACCTCTGGCGCCCGACCACGCCTCGGTCGCCAGTGCGCGCCTGGGCACGCCGATTACCGAAGTTTACGGCAGCACCGAAACCGGCGGCATAGCCTGGAAGCACCACAGCGAGCGCTTATGGTCGCCCTTTGCCGGGGTCACGCTCCGCGCGCTCACCCACACGCCCGGCGCCCCGCCCAAATTGCAGGTTTCGGGGCCGCACCTGCCGCCCGGTACCAGTCACGACACCCAAGACCGGGTGGCGCTATACGCCGAGCAAAAATTTGAGCTGCTCGGGCGCGCCGATCGAATCGCTAAAATCTGCGGCAAACGAATTTCACTGAACCGGCTCGAGCAATGCCTTGAGGCCCACGAATGGGTGCGAGAGGCGCGAGTATTGCTACACCCCTTGGCGCAGGCGCGCCTGGCCGCGGTGGTGGTACTGAACAACGAGGGGCTCGCATTTTTGCGCCAATACCGTAAAAATGCGCTCAATCGAGCGCTGCGCCGCGCGCTTGCAGACCAAGTGGAAGCCGTCGCATTGCCCCGGTTCTGGCGCTATCCGGGGGCGCTGCCGCGCAACAGCCAAGGCAAAGTAACCCACGCGGCGCTGACCAACCTGTTTTCCGAAACGATTGAAGGAGGCCAAGAGAAAGATTCGTGCAACACCCTGTCGTTTTGAATATTCAGAAAGAAGGTTGCGTGGTTCGCTACCGTTTACAACTGCCCGCCGAGCTTTGGTGTTTCGACGGTCACTTCCCCGGTCAGCCCGTGCTTGCCGGCGTCGTGCAAATCCATTGGGCGATCGGTTTTGGCCGCGAACACTGGCCACAACTCGGCGAATTCAAAGCGCTTGAAGCCGTCAAATTTCAGCAGTTGATCCCCGAGGGACGAGAAGTGAACCTGGAGCTGCGGTTCGATGCGGACCGTGAAAAGCTGCATTTTTGGTACAGCAGTGACGACGGCACGCACTCGCGCGGCCGAGCGGTGATGAGCGCGAGGCCCGCCCACTGATGAACTACAACGCAGCACCCAGCCGCATCAAAGCCTGCGCGCTAATTCCAATTTACAACCACCCCAAGGCGCTGGCGGCGACGGTTGCGATTGCGATCCAACAGGGGCTCGACGTCATTTTGGTCGACGACGGCAGCGCGGCCGACTGCGCCCAAATCATCGACCGATTGGCCACACAGGCGCCGGTCGGCCTGGTTCGCCACAGTTACAATCGCGGAAAGGGCGCGGCGGTGAAATCGGGTCTCGCCGAGGCCGCCAAGCGGGGCTACAGCCATGCGCTGCAAATCGACGCAGACGGCCAGCACGACCTAACTGCTATAGCGCGCTTTCTGGCCGCGGCCGAACAAGCACCATCGTCGCTGATCAGCGGCATCCCTCGGTTCGACTCGAGCGTGCCCCGCCATCGCTTTTACGGACGCTACCTGACCCATATTTGCGTTTGGCTCAACACCCTGTCGCTGACAATTACCGACTCCATGTGCGGGTTTCGCTTCTACCCGGTGGCCGAGGCTCACCGTTTATGCGCGCAGGTGCGCGGTGAGCGCATGGATTTTGACACCGAGTTTATAGTGCGCTGGGTCTGGGCCGCGCGCCCGCTTAAAGAACTCTCTGTGGCCGTGCACTACCCCGAGCAAGGCGTATCGCATTTTAATCTTTGGCGCGACAACCGGCTGATTGCCCAAATGCACATC
>CAZING010000017.1:24611-27822 GCA_964540505.1 uncultured Cellvibrionaceae bacterium
TCTACTTCTTTTTGGTCAGAGGCGTCAATCGACGGGCGTCGATAGCCTACCTCAAACGCGTTAACCGCCACCTTGAGGTTCCGTTAAAACCGCTGCTTTGGCAGAGTTTTCGCCATTTTTGGAGCTTTGCGATGGCGGTGATCGACAAGTTCGAAGTCTGGCACGCGCGCATCCGTCACCAGGATATAGTCATTGAAAACGGCGACATCATCCACGACTTGCGCAGCCGGGGTCGCGGCGCGGTGGTGATGATCTCGCACCTGGGCAATTTCGAGATCTGCCGGTGTCTCTCCACTCACCACCCAGACTTAAAGCTGACGGTTTTGATGCACACCAAGCACGCCGAGACCTTTAATCGCTTTTTCAAGCGGAAAGTCGAAGATTGCGCGATCGATGTTCTGCAGGTCACAGAAATCACCCCGGCCACCGCAATGTTGCTCGCCGAGCGGGTACAGCGCGGGGAATTGGTCGCCATCGCCGCCGACCGAATTGCCGTCAATCACCCGGAAAACGGCTATGAGGTGCCTTTTCTCGGCGAGCCGGCACTGCTGCCGAAGGGCGCGTTCGCGCTGGCCGCCATTTTGCGGGCGCCGGTGCTCACCGTCTTTTGCAATAAACTGCCGCGACGCAGCGTCGGCCAATACCGCGTTCGCTTTGACTACCTAAAGCAAGACGACGCCTACCCGCGCCGATTGCGCGAACAACTGCTGCTCGATATGGCCCACGAATTCGCCCACCGTCTCGAACAGCACTGCCTAGCGTTTCCGCTGCAATGGTTTAACTTTTACGATTTCTGGGCGCGCCCTGCGGGCGCTCGGGCGCAGACCCGACTCGGGGCAAATGCCCAAGCCAATACTTCACCGGATCTGGAACGCACTTTATGATTCTTTTCAACGACGCGGCTTTGCCGCTCGAAGCCGTGGTGGCTCTGGCGCGCGGCGACGACCAGTGCGTCTTGGACGAGTCTTTGGAATTTCGCGCGCGCATCGACCGTGGCGCCGAATTTCTAGACCGCTTACTGCGAGAGGACGGCGTCATCTACGGCGTGACTACAGGTTACGGCGATAGCTGCACCACGGCGATACCGCTGTCGCTGGTCGAGGAACTTCCAGAACACCTGTACACCTTCCACAATTGCGGTCTGGGGCGTTTTTTCAGTGCTGAGGCTTCGCGGGCGGTGCTCGCGGCCCGGTTGGTTTCGCTGTGTCGCGGCTACTCGGGGGTGCGCTACCGCCTGCTCGAAGCCTTGGCGAATCTATTAAAGCAGGATGTGATTCCGTTGATACCCGAGGAGGGCTCGGTCGGCGCCAGTGGCGATTTAACGCCTCTGTCCTACGTCGCGGCAGTGCTCTGCGGGCGCCAGCGTGTCTATTGGCAAGGGCGGGAGCGGCTCACTTCTGAAGTTTTCAGCGAGCTCGGCATTGAGCCTTTGACGCTCGCCCCCAAAGAAGGCCTGGCACTTATGAACGGCACCGCAGTGATGACCGCGCTCGCCTGCCTCGCCTACGGCCGCGCGCAATATTTGCTGCGGCTTGCGACCCGTATCACCGCGCTGATGGTGGTCGCGCTCGAGGGCAACGCCCAGCACTTCGACCGCGTACTGTTCGACGCCAAACCCCACCCAGGTATGCAAAAAATCGCCGCTTGGTTGCGTGCCGATCTCGACAATCGCGACGCGCAGCAGCGCAACCAACGGCGTCTGCAAGACCGTTATTCGCTGCGCTGCGCGCCCCATGTTCTGGGCGTGCTTGCCGACAGTCAGCCCTGGTGGCGGCAGTTCATTGAGCACGAACTCAACAGCGCCAACGACAACCCGCTGATCGACGCCACAGGCGAACGCGTGATGCACGGCGGGCACTTCTACGGCGGCCACATTGCCTCGGTAATGGACCATATGAAAACCACCGTCGCCAATGTCGCGGATCTGCTCGATCGCCAACTCGCGCAACTGGTCGACCCCAAGTTCAACCAGGGCCTGCCGGCCAACTTGGTCGGCGTCGAAGGCGAACGAAAAAGCATCAACCACGGCTTTAAAGCGGTGCAGATTGGCGCTTCTGCCTGGACGGCCGAGGCCTTGAAACTGTGCATGCCCGCCAGCGTGTTCTCGCGCTCGACGGAATGCCACAACCAGGACAAAGTCAGCATGGGCACTATAGCCGCGCGCGACTGCTTGCGGGTGCTGGAGCTGACCGAGCAGGTCGCCGCCGCGGCGCTGATGGCGGCCTGCCAGGGCGTGGAGTTGCGCCGCCGGATGAAGCCGGATATCGGTCTACCCAAAGCGCTCGAGCAAACCCTTGCCGATGTGCGTCGCCACCATGGCTTGGTCGGCATTGACCGGCCGCTCGACACCGAGCTACGCGCGTTAATTGCGGCGTTCGCGAGCGCCGACATAGCCGTTTCTGGAGACGCGTCTAATGCCTGAGACGTGGGGGTTTGAGGCGCAGATTTCTTTAGAGATTCCGTTTCACGACCTGGATCCGATGGATATTGTCTGGCACGGCAATTACGCCCGGTACTTTGAACTCGCCCGCTGTCACCTGCTTGAGCGGTTCGACTACAACTACGAGGCGATGCGCGCGTCCAACTACGCTTGGCCGATTATCAATTTGCAGGTGAAATACCTGCGCCCGCTTCGATTCCGCCAGCGCATTCAAGTCCAGGCGCGCATTCTCGAATGGGCTCATAGGCTGCGCATCCGATATCAAATCACCGATGAAGCCACAGGCGGCAAACTGACCGAGGGCTTGACCGATCAGGTGGCCGTCGATTTAAAAACCGGTGAGATGCTCATGGCCTCGCCCCAAATTCTTTACCAAAAACTGGGCCTAACACCATGACACCGAAAGCGTTGGCAGCGATCGCGAAGCTTGCCCGTATCTTCGACGCCGAATCCCGATGCAAGCGTGCCGAGCGCGGGGCGCATTGGTTGCGGCGGGGGCTGCTATCGGCCGCGCTGCTTGGCGGTGGCAGCAGCGCTTGGGCCGCGGATGAAGGCGCGGCGCTGCTTGGTGTATTGCAAGATCGCAACGCCAAGCTCGAAGGCTTAGCCGGGCAATTTCGCCAACGCAAAACCCTAGTGGCGCTGCCGGCTCCGCTTTCCGCCACCGGCCGGTTTCAGTACGACCCCGAAGAGGGCGTCGAGTGGGTCACCGAGGTGCCGGTTAGCAACCGGGTAAAAATCGATGATCGAGGCATCTATCTGTCGGATCAA
>CAZING010000018.1:0-27522 GCA_964540505.1 uncultured Cellvibrionaceae bacterium
AAATTTGACGACTGTCTTCGCCAAGGCGGTATCCAGGCCTTCTTTAAACGACACCGTCTGCGACACTGTCTTGCCCGAGGGGGTGGCATCGCCCACTTCGAGCGTTTGCATATCGATACCGCGCTTGACGAGCTTATTGCGCAGAATATCCAGCATTTGTTGCAGTTGAAATTCGGCCTGGGCGGTCATTTTTGCGGTTTTATCCACCCATTCGAATGTCGCCGGTACACCGCGAAAGTCAAACCGTGTGTCTAATTCGCGCGCGGCGTTCTCGACGGCGTTGCGCGCTTCTTGAATATCGATTTCAGATACCACGTCAAAGGACGGCATTGAGTTTACTCCTGGATTTTAAAACGACGGGCTTAGCGCTGATGCACGCTGTAGCGGAGCAGGCGTTGCCCGTGTGAGTTGACCCGCCGCGGTTAGGTTGTGCCTCGGCGACCATCGGGCTGTCATACCACAAACACCCAAAAAACGCGACCGAGCCACCGCGCAAGGTTAGCTTTAAAAGTGCGCCTCGACTTTCATCACCAACTGGAATTCATCGACTTGGTCGCGGTCGACCAGCGGAAAGGCCAAGTCCAAATGCGCGATATGATCCAATTTGGCTTTGCTCGAACTGAGACGCAAGCCAACCCCGGCGTTGGCGAGCACCGAGCTCTTGCCATAGCCTGCGCCCCAGACATGCCCCGCGTCAACAAAACCCACGGCGCCTATGCGAAGAAGGTTTAGAAAGTGCCAGGGCGTAATATAGCGATTTTCCAAGGTCAACAACCATCGCTTATCGCCCCGCTGATAGTCCAACGGGTAACCGCGCAGGCCATTCTCGCCACCGGCGGTCAACTCTTCGTGCTGCAGTAAATTATGTCCCTGATGGTATCGCAGCTCGGCGAAATAACGGTGAAAGTCGCCGGAGAGAAAATAGTAACGGGCGCCGCCACCCCACACGTTATGACTGAATGTGGCGTCTTTTGCCCAGGTGCCATTGACCATGGCGTTGAATTTAAAAAATTGGTTTTTACCTATGCTCAAAACGTCTGAAAATTCGAAATCCAGGTAACTGAACTCCACGTCATTCCCGAGGAAGCTGCCACCGTGCCCGACTCGAATGCGCACATCTGCGCCAAGCGGCACGTCTTCCACCCGATGGAGCAAATCCAAATTTCTGTAGACACCGAACACATCTTGAATGTAGCGGTACTCCACCCATGGATAGGTGTATTCCGCGGCGATAGGTAAGCCCAACTCTGTGGCCTCGGTAGGGTCATATTCTTCGACCTCTCGATGCAAGCCCACCAGGACCCGATGCGCCGCGTCATCGTCAAATTCGAAACCGAGGCCTACATAGGAGCTGAAAACTTCGGTTTTGCGTTTGTAGGCGTTGATTTGTGCATCTTGATAGCGAATTTTTTCAATCAAGGTGGTATCGCTGCTAAACACGCCCATCGCCCAACGGCTTTTGAGGGAAAAAAACGGGCGGTCCAAACCAAAATTGGTGGACTGGCCGTCGCTGGTATCGATATAGCCCAACCGCAGACGAAGATGGGTATTGAGAAGGTGTGGACTTGAGTAATTATATTGAGTGCGGCTGCGCTCTGCGGATTGATCGAACACCAATGACAATTCACTGCCACGACCGAGAAGATTGCCCTCTTTAAAGCCAATACCGCGTTTGGTATCACCGCCTTCGCGGCTGTAATTGAATATGGGTTCGGTCGTCCATACATCGCGCGTGACCACAAGCAACTCCACGCCTTCGGTACACACGCGATTAACATGTATCGCCGCAAACGTGAGGTAGTGCTTGGCCCGAAGAATTCGCTCTGACTCGGCGACATCCGCCACATTAAGCGTGTCGCCGGCTGCGAACAGCAGCTGAGACCGAATAACATTTTCTTTGGTATTGATATGTAGCCGGTTCATAAGCCGATAGAGTGCGTTGTTCTCTTTTGGGTCGTTTGGGTCGAACACATTAATTCGTTTAACGACTATCGAGCGCACCGTCCGCCCTTCGAACTGCTGGTAGGAGGATGAGGGCTCATTCAGAGCGCCGTAATCAAACGGCTCGCAATCTTCGGGCGGCTCGATTTGCGCTCGCGCATAAGATGCCACGCACAACCCGAGAAATATCGACACCCCGCATAGGGTAAGCCGAAGCATTGTCATTACATTCTGCATGCAGTGGATCTTTGCGGCATTTCCGCGCTAATTGTTCGACTGCCCACTCGCTGGAAACAGGGCGCTTTAATTTTGTTATTTAGGGCTTGCAGCGCTGACTCGTCTGCCGGTTTCGCCGTCGCTCGCCCGCAGTGGTAGCAACCTTCGCGCCAACAGCCGTTTTTTTTGCGCACACAACCGTGCGTTCGGCTCTGTTTATTATTCTATGCGTCGGCGGCGTTCCCGCTGCACGTTTTTTAAACTTTACACGCCCCTGCCCGCCCGCGCCAGTTCTCCCAGCTGTTTGCAATCGGGCAAAGCAGCCTAGACCCCACCCGCCCACGCCAATGCGGATTGACAACAAAAACTTGCCCCCCCACGGGGTCGCGCCCGACCGAGCGGCCCCAAAGTGCAGTTCTTTTTGATAGCGGATGCGGTAAACTTCGGCGGGGTTTCCCCTGAGTGAAAGTGTAACTGTGGCTTAATTGGTGACTGCAATTTTATAGAATATATCGCCAATATATTTGACCGATCACCAGATGCTGCAATACTGATAAAGGAATTTGATCGAGCTCATTTTAAATGCGAAACAAGATAGGCGTCGCGCACCGTGTCGACCCCAGCCGCGGGTACCGTGCCCTCGAGCTTGCCAACCCGCTAAAGCTTTGCTATTTAATTGAATCTCCGCTGCCGACATGGACGGTGCTATGCCACTGAAATCAGACGATCCAACAGCCTTTTCAATTCAAAAAGTGGTGCGCCTGATGGAGGCCTCGGCGGTCGCGACAGCCGGCGATTTAGTCGGGGTGAAAGAGTCGGAGATCAAACAACTCGAGCAGCAACTCCATTTAACCTTCCCCAAGGTGTACCGCCAGTATTTAATAACTTTCGGCCGCTCGGCGGGGTATCTCTCGCCCTGGATGGCCATTTATTTTGATGATCTTAAGGAAATCCGCGAAACTTTCGATCTGTATCAGGCGCAGGGTTTTGATTTTGAGCTGCCCGCAAAAGCGCTGCTGATCGCCAATTTCGAAAACACTTTCGACTTCATCGTCTGCGACGGCAGCCACGACCCCGAGGTGTATCGTGTGGACTTTCGCTGCGACCAGCCCTCCGCCATCGCCTACAAAAAGCACTTTTCGGGTTACTTAGAAAGCCTAGTAACCAGCGACAACAACCACGCGATTCCGCAGGAACTTCTGGATTATGAAGCCCTGGAAGTGATGGACGACCTGATCAATTATTGAGCCGGACGCCCGCGCGGCGACCCCACCCTGATCACAGCTCTTCTGGCGTAAATGCAGAGTTGGTTTGGGCGCCCAGCATCACGTTATTCGCCAGCCACTGCGACTTACTCAACCAGCGCTGACTGAAATATTGTGCCGATTTAATTTTTGCTCGCGCGAAATCCGAATCCGCCCGAGCGCTGACCGCCATGCGTGCCCACAGATAGCCGTAGGCGACAAGCCCGAGCAAATGCAAATAATCGTTCGCGACGGCGCCCGGGAGCTCCGCGTCCGATTTGGCCTCTCGGACGATAAAATCCGTGGCTTCGCGCAAACACTTCAACGACGCCGCCAGAGACGCGGCAAGCCCCAACTTCTCTAGCCGACTTTCGGTGGTTTCAAGGTAAGCCGCCACCTCTCGGGCGAATGAGTCCAGAAGCTCTCCGCGCGTAGCGACTGTTTTGCGCCCGATCAGATCCATCGCCTGGATGCCGTTGGTGCCCTCGTAGATCTGAGTGATGCGAATATCGCGAACGTGCTGCTCCTGCCCCCATTCACGAACGTAGCCGTGCCCGCCCAACACCTGCTGTCCGGCAAGCGCGCTGGCGAACGCCAAATCGGTGACAAACGCCTTGGCCACGGGCGTGAGCAGCGCCACGCGCTCTGCGGCTTGCTCGCGAATGGATTGCGCCTCACCGTGCTTGGCGAGATCCAACCATTGGGCGACGTAGACGTAAAACGCCCGACTGCCCTCGTTGGCCACTTTCATGTCGAGCAGCATGCGCTTGACATCGGCGTGGTGAATGATGGGGTCGGCGGCTTCGGCACTTCGCAGATGCGCGCTCGCGGCCTTGCTCTGGGTGCGCTCGCGAGCGTATTGCAGTGCGGTTTGATAAGACGCATCGGCAACGCCCACCGCCTGAATGCCGACCACCAGCCGCTCGTAATTCATCATGGTGAACATGCAAGCGAGCCCCTGATTGGCCTCGCCCACCAGCCAGCCTCTGGCCCCGTCGAAGTTCATCACACAGGTCGAACTGCCTTTGATGCCCATTTTTTTCTCGAGCGAACCACAATAGACCGGGTTGCGCGCACCCGGATTGCCCTGCTCGTCGGGCAAAAATTTGGGCACCAGAAACATGCTGATGCCCTTGCTGCCTGCCGGCGCGTCCGGTAACTTGGCCAGCACCAGGTGAACAATGTTAGATGCGAGATCGTGCTCGCCCCAGGTGATAAAAATCTTGGTGCCGCTTAAGGCGTAACTGCCGTCCGCGTTCGGTGTCGCGCGAGTACGAATTAATCCGAGATCGGTACCGGCCTGAGGCTCAGTCAGGTCCATAGCCCCGGCCCATTCACCGCTGTACAGCTTCGGCAAATACAGCGATTTAAGCTCTTGCCCGGCGTGGGCGTCTAGCGCCAAGCAAGCCCCGGCGCTAAGCATAGGTGCCAAGCCAAGCGACATACAGGCCCCCTGGATCATCTCCTCGACCATGCAAGCCAAGGACTTGGGCATGCCCAAGCCGCCGTAATCGGGGTTGCCGCCAAGTCCAATCCAGCCGCCTTTGCCGAGCGCCTCGTAGGCGGCCTTAAAGCCTTCTGGCGCGCGCACTTCGCCTTGGTCGAATTGGCACCCGGCTTCGTCGGCCGCGCGGTTCAACGGTGCTATCTCGGTTTCGCTGAGCTTCGCCGCCTCCTCGAGGATCGCCAAAGCCGTGGCCCCGTCCAGGTCGGCGGTGCCGGACAACTGCTGCCAAAAATCTTCCAGCTCAAAAACGCTTTCGAATAAAAAACGCATATCCGCTAGTGGGGCTCGGTAATCCGCCATCTCGGCTCCTTATATTTTTCGCATGGATTCGGTCATTACACTATAGAGCAACTTTTTTACGAAACGATTCCGGCCTGAAGCCAACAACGCTTAAAATTTCAGAACCTGTTAACAGCGCCCGGGCGCATCGTTGCGGGTACAGTTTACGCAAAGCGGCTGATAAGCACACCGGGGGACGGGCGATTTTGATAGGGGTTGGGTTTGACGAAAGCGGTGTCAGCGCGGTCACGGGCTGCGGCTTGCGCGTCCTCTGGGCGAGGCTCGCCAGAACGCTTCGCGTCGGTTTGCGCAGCGGCGCTTTGGGAGGCTTCTTGTGCGGGCGATTGTGGTTGTTCCTCTACGGCGGCGGCCGCCTCCCGTTGCAGATCTCGCAACGCTTTAGCTTCGAGTGCCGCGGCTTCGGCCGCCACTTGTCGGTCCGCCGGTGAAGGCTGGGCAGGTGCTAGGGCCGCCCGGCGAACAATCCGGGCTTTTTGCAGGGTCGCCGCCGCGCTCGCCTCTTCGCCTGTGCTGATTGGCACCTCGCCCGCCACCGCATAGGCCACGCCATTCGGACCGCGCTCGTATTGGTAGCTGGCGCCACCCGCATAGCGGCCGCCCACGGCCATGTGCGCCTGTTCGTGGGCGCGGACTTCGCGGTCCCGGGCCGCGAGCTTTTTAATGGCCTCCATATCCTCTAGCGCGCGGCGCTCTTCGGCTTTCTTGGCCGGGTCAGATGTGCCGGTACGGCCCGCACTTACGCGCTCGGGTGTGTCGGCGCTGCGCTCTGCGGCTGGGCTAGAGGCGCGTGCGCTTGGGGTCGCGGTCGCTTGTGGGTGCTTCGCTTCGGCGGCGGGCGCGGTGCGAAGCAACGGGTGGGTAAGGCCCGCATGGAGCGAGGCCGAAGTGATTTGCATGAGTCCCTCTGCGAAAGTCGAAGACTCAGGTGAGCTGGTCGATCAAGCTGCCCAGGGTGTCGCTCGCAGCACCCACAACCTTGGCCGAAGCGTCAAATAGTAGTTGTTGTTGGCGCTGCTCGAGTAGCGGGTCGATGACGTCGCCGTGCTGACTCGCGTATGCCCCCCCGGACGACTCGGCGAGCCCCGTGGCCTCGACGGCCTGGTTAGCGGGCAGGTCGGGCACGGCGACGCCGGCATCGGTTACCGGAGCCGCGTTGGTGGCCGTCGGATTAAAATCGGGCCTGTCTCGGGGAATACCGGCGCGCACTATGTCCTGCGCAGCCAATTGCAATTTTTTCTGGCTTTGCTGCATACCAGCAAGACCTTCATTGAACACTGAACTTAACACCGCTCCACCGCCTTTGAATAAATGCGAGAACCGCTTTAGATTAGTATAAAAAACGTACAGGTTTTTGCCTGGCTATTCGTCGGAATGCGGATAAACTTTAAGACCGTTTGGTTCTTAAGGCGCCACCAAATAAAAAATTCGTCCGGGCAGCGGGGTCTTTCCGTCGGCTTATTCCCGGATCGCCGCGATTCGCCAATTGTTATGACTATTCATGTGAATTCCTTTAGTGACGTCTATACTTTCTTGGCATTGCCCAAAAAGCCGCCTCGAACAAAGAATTGCACTACGGATGTCACAAATAACAAGACTTAAATTCCGCACCGCAGTCGCTTTGCTGTTGTCTCGCACAGCCCCGCTGTGTCTTACCCTGGGTTGCATGAGCGGACCTGCGTGGCCGCTTGAAATCGAGTTTCAACGGTTGATCACCGAACGCAACACCGCCGAGTACGACGTCGGCAGTATTGTCGCCTTGGCGCAGGACCGTAAAGGTTTTATCTGGATAGGCGCCGAATACGGTTTAGCCCGTTTCGACGGCAAACTCACCACTCACTACCCGTTGGTGGATACCCCCTCCGGCGGCACCTTCGTCAATGACATTCTGGTCGATCACAAAGATCGCCTGTGGGTGGCGACCGAACGCGGTGTCCACCTTTACGATGAGCAGGCCGACAGCTTCACTTGGTTAAAGCCCTTTCCCGAAAATGCAGCCCTCAACCGCATCGCGGCGATTACCACCGACCAGGATAATCAGATTGTCCTGGTGCGCCCCAAGGGCTTTAGTATTTATCAACCCGAAAACCGCTTGTTTAAGCATTTCGCGCTTCCCGGCGATGTTGACGAGCCCGTGGTCGCGGCAATGGTCGATAAGACCAACCGCATCTGGTTAGGCACGCGCGGTGCGGGCGTTGCCGTATTCAACCAAAAGTCGAACCGATTTTCCTTTTATCACCACGACGCCAAACGGCCCGGCTCGCTTGGCGATGACCAGATCACAACGATTACCGAGGATGCCAAAGGCAGAATCTGGATAGGCACCAAAACCGCGGGCGTAAGCCGACTGGACCCAAAAGCGCGCGCATTTACCCATTTCCGTTACGACCCAAACAACCCCGACAGTTTGCGGCACAACTACATTCGCGATGTTTTTGACGATTCCCAAGGCAATATTTGGGTGGTCACTGACCACGGCGGCTTGTCTTTGTTCGACGAAGACAGCGCGACGTTTCAGCATTTCAAACACAACGCCTACGACCCTAAAACACTCGCTTCGAATCAAGGACGGCAGATTCTGGAGGACAGAAACGGCGATCTTTGGGTGGCCACGTTTCCGGTCGGTCTGAATTATTACAACCGCGCCGCCGCGCAATTCACCAACTACACCCACAGACCCGACCGCAGCGACAGTTTAAGTCACGCCGCCGTGTTGTGCTTTTTAAAAGACAGCGCCGGTGACATCTGGGTGGGCACCGAAAACGGTTTGAATCAATTTCACCCTGAGCACCAAAACTTCACAGGTTACCTACCCAACCGCGCCGACCCCAGCGCCTTGCAAGCCGGGGCCGTGATTGCCTTGGCAGAAGAGGATGCAGAAACCTTATGGGTAGGCACTTGGTCTGGCGGGCTACATAAATTCAACAAGCGCACGGGCGAGTTCACCAACTACCAACCCAATGACCAGCAAAACAGCATCGGCAGCCCGTTTATTTGGGCCATTCTGAAAGACACCAAAAACCGGTTGTGGGTAGGCACAGAAGGCGCCGGTCTAAATTTGTATCGACCCGACACCGACGATTTTAAACAATTTCGTTATCAGCCCAACGCCAACTCGATCAACCACAACGATATCTGGTCCATTATTCAGGACCACCTGGGGCAACTGTGGATAGGCACCACCGGGGGGCTCAACCGCTTCAACCCCGAAACCGAAGAGTTCTATAACTTTCCGCGCGAGGCCGGCAACCCACATACAGTGGACAGTGAGCGCATTCGCGCGCTGTTCCAAGACAGCGATAAGCGCATTTGGGTGGGCACGCAGGAAACCGGGCTGTTTGTTTACGATTTTGCCACGGATCGGTTTCAACATTTTACCACCGAGCACGGTCTGCCCACGGCCTACATCACCGGCTTTACCGAGGACGACCAAGGCTTTATTTGGGTCAGCACCGCTAACGGCGCGGTCAAGGTCGACCCGAGCGATATGTCCATGACGGTGTTTAATAAAAGCCACGGTTTAGTGGGTGATAACCTTTATCGTTATGCCAGCATGAAAACCGATTCCGGCGAAATCTATCTCGGCGGCACCGAAGGCTTCAGCGTGTTCGACCCGCTGAAGGTCCAGCAGTATCCGGCTAATGCCGTGGTTCGATTTACCGGCGTCACAGTACCAAGCAGCAACGGTCACAGCGGTTCGCGGCTGCGGATACAATCTGTCGATGACAAGCACAAGTTGATGCTGGATTACCGGCATACGATTTTCTCAATCGATTTTTCCGCGCTCGATTTCAGAAGCGGCCGAAACACCCGCTACGCGTATAAACTTGACGGCTTCGAGGATCGCTGGAGCGAAACGGGCGATATCAATTCGGTCACCTACACCAACCTAAACCCAGGCAAGTACAAGTTTCTGATAAAAGCGGGCACGCTCTCGGGCTGGAGCCCGCACGTCAGTGAACTGGAGATTCAAATCGAGCCGCCACCCTGGCTTACGTGGTGGGCATTCAGTATTTATATCGGCCTTTTGTGTTTGGCCGTCTGGTTGATCATCCACGCCAAAATCAAACAACTTCAATTTCAAGGAGAGCGGGAAGTCACAAGCCAACTTCGCAACCTCAACGCCATGAAAGACGCGTTTTTGGCCAACACCTCCCATGAACTGCGCACACCTTTAAACGGCATCATAGGCATAGCCGAAAGTCTAAGAGAGCGCGCAGGGCTGCAAGATAAATTCACCAGCAACCATCTGGATTTGATTATCAGCAGCGGCAAGCGTCTGTCGTCACTGATCAACGACATTCTCGATTATTCACGCCTGGCCAATAACAAGTTGAGCTTGAGCACCAAGCCTGTCGATATGTATGAGCTGACCGCCAACGTTTTTGTGCTGCTTGAACCCTTAACTCAGCCCAACAACATCCAGCTGGTTAACAACATTCAGCACCTGGCGCCGTTTGTTATGGGCGACGAAAACCGCCTGCAGCAGATTCTGATTAATCTGGTGGGCAACGGCATTAAATACACGCCCCGAGGCACCGTCTCGGTGGATTTCAAAATTCACGACAATGTCGCCTATACGTCTGTGACCGACACCGGTCTTGGCATAATTGAGCAAAAGCAGGCGAGCATTTTCGACGCGTTCAGTCAGGGCGATTCGAGCGATGCGCGCGTGTACGACGGCTCGGGACTAGGACTTGCAATCACGCGGCAACTGGTGGAGTTGCACAACGGTGAAATTTGGGTGGAAAGCACTCCCGGCAAAGGTTCGAAATTCGTCTTTACGCTGCCGGCCGCCTCTGAAAAAGATGCGAAACCAAGGCCCATTCCCAGTCAAAAGAAAGCCAACAAAGCGGCCGTCGTCCACGCCGGCGACGACCACCCAATCGCGCAGACCACTAACGTGCGCTCTGTTGAACCCACGGTGGTGGTGGTCGACGACGACAGCGTCAACCGCATGGTGCTCAAAGGCATGCTGGGCCTTCACAATTACCAGATCTTGGAAGCGTCAAGCGGCGCCGAGGCCATTGAAATCATAATGCAACAAGCCGTCGACCTTGTCATTCTGGATGTGATGATGCCGAGCATGTCGGGTTACGAAGCCTGCAAAATTGTGCGCGAAAGATTTCCTATAGAAGAGTTGCCAATCATCTTTCTGACCGCAAAAACCGAAGAGGACGAAATCAACACCTGTTTCGACGTGGGCGGCAATGATTATTTAACGAAACCCGTTAACAAAAACGTGCTGTTAAGCCGCGTGGCCCACCATTTAAAAATCCGCGCGGCGGTTCGTCGGCTCTTAAAAACGCCGTAACCCTGCAATCGGTGAAAGCCAAGAAACAACAGCAATATCGGGCCGCCCTAGCGATATCACAGCTTGCCGTGGACAGCCATATCCATAAAACTCGGGTCGAAGCGCAACTGTACGTTTTGGGTGTCCCCGAAAACACCTGCGGGCGTCTCGACACCTATGAAGGTTGCATCGGTGGCGCCTTCGCCCAACAGCCCATGCTCGAACGAAAACTCGGCGACGTACTGCATGATGGCTTTAAATTGCTCGCTTTCGACAAACGCCACCGCATCGACGGGCTTGAAAAACATGCGGGTAGCACGAAGCTCTGCGTTGAACCCCGCAAGGTCGGTGCCAGCGGCTTTTGCCATAGCGGTTTTCGCCGCGTCTGCGGCCTCGCCATCCGCACCGATCAAAGCCATAACTTCATACCATGCGCCAACCAACGCCTTCGCCAACGCGGGGCTGGTTGTCAGCACCTCAGTATTGACGAGCATGATATCGATGATTTCACCGGGCAGGTGCGATGAGTCAAATACGAGGTGGCTATCGGGCAAAGCGGTGAGCTTAGAAAGTGTGGGGTTTCGAGTGACTATGGCTGTAGCCTCGCCGGCGCGAAAGGCCGCCGCAGCAGAAGCGTTTGAGCTATCCACCACTTTAATATCGCGCTCGGTGAGCCCCACGGACGTAAGCGCGCGGACAAGAAAGTAGTGGCCGACACTGTGCTTGGCAAGGTGGACGGTTTGCCCTTTTATCTGTGCGAGTTCTTGTTTATCTTTTAACACCAAGCCGTCACTGCCAAACGAGAAGTCGCCGACAATAAGCGCGGTGGAATCGACACCGCTGGCGGCCGGAACCGCCAGCGCGTCCGTATTGGTCATGGTGCAGGCGTCGTATTTGCCCGCGGTATATTGGTTGACAGAATCGCGGTAATCGTCAAGCTGAACCACGTCAATGGTGATGCCGTATTTATCGGCCCACTTTTTAACAAGCCCTCGCTCGACCGCGTAACCCCATGGCAGCCAGCCAACATAGCTCGACCAGCAGACATTAAAATGCGTTCTGGTCTCGACCTCGGCCTCGGCGCCCGATGAATACACCAAAGATGCGAAAATCCACAAAAACGCGTGAACAACAGATGAGAACGACATAACGAGCACCCCCAAAGGCGACACTTAAAGAACCGAAACCCGGCCTTTGCCCGAGCGGTGCTTGCATCACAGCCACCGGGCTCGGTTATTCGGCCGTATTGTGCCCGTTTTCGCAGGCGGGCTGAATCCGACACTGCCCGAATGCGGCAAGGGCATCGCAAGATAACACAGCTCCGGCCAATGACATCGCGAATGACGTCTCGAACAGGCGCCCCCTTGGCAGGAGTCTGTCCAGTAAAAATTGGGTAAAGTGAACCATTGCTGGCGCTTTCGCCCGCATAATCCGTTAAAATCCCTCCGTTCGAGCGCACCGTTTGTAACCTTTTTAAACAGAATGCACCGCAACTGGTCGCGAAATCCGCTTCTGTGGGAGAAAACCAATGCAGTCCCCCGACCCAGTTTGGCATGCCATACGCGAAGAATCCCGGCGCCAAGCCGAAATGGAGCCCGCGCTGGCGAGCTTTTTTCACGCCACCATTTTGAATCACGATAGCCTGGAGGCCGCGCTCAGCTTTCATCTGGCCCAGAAACTCGCAAGCCCGATGCTCTGCGTCTTGCAAATCCGCGAAATCATAGAGGATGCCCTGGCGGGGGACCCGGGTATAGGCGAAGCCGTGCGCGCCGACATCCAGGCCGTGTACGAACGTGACTCGGCCTGCCACCACTACAACCTGCCCTTTTTGTATTTCAAAGGTTTTCATGCATTGCAGTGCTACCGCGTGGCGCACTGGCTGTGGGGCCAGGGCCGCGAGTGCCTTGCGCACTTTCTGCAAAGCCACATCGCCCTGATCTTTGGCGTGGACATCCACCCAGCCGCGCGCATCGGGCGCGGCGTTATGTTCGATCACGCCACCGGTATCGTCATTGGCGAGACGACTGTAGTCGAAGACGACGTGTCGATTCTGCAGGAGGTCACCTTGGGCGGCACAGGCAAGGAGTCCGGCGACCGGCACCCCAAAGTCCGAAAAGGCGTATTGATCAGTGCCGGGGCAAAAATACTGGGCAATATTGAGATAGGCGAAGGCGCCAAAATTGGCGCCGGCAGCGTGGTCTTAAAGTCTGTTGACGCGCACACCACCGTGGTCGGCGTCCCAGCGGTGGTGGTCGGCAAACCGCACACCACCACGCCAGCTTACGACATGAATCACAACATCGGCTGAGGGCGGGCGCACGCGCAATCCCAGCGAATCGAAGCCCGGCCGGCTAACGGTCTGCGAAGGCCATAACGCCTGCGATATCGTCGATATGAAGCAAGGCCATTAGCAGTCGGTCGACCCCAAGGGCCACTCCGGCGCAGTTTGGCAAGCCGTGCTGCAGCGCTGCCAAGAAGCGCCAATCGATGTCCGGCACCGTCATCGCTTGCGCCCGTCGCCATTGGCGGTCGGCCTCGAAGCGCCGTTGTTGCTCTTCGGCGTCGGTCAGTTCCCAGTAACCGTTCGCAAGCTCAAGCCCGAAACCGAACACCTCAAAGCGGCGGGCGACCGCCACGCCATCGCGGTTGTTCGCCACTCTGGCAAGTGCGCAATGCTCGGCTGGGTAATCGGTGACTATGGTGAAACCCTCGGTAAGGCGGGGCTCAATCAGATGGCTGAACACTAAGTCCAACCAGGCGGACTTGCCGTCGAGTTCAAATTCACGACCCAGGTCCAGGTGCGCCCGGGCGCAATCCCGCAGAGATTCGGGTGTCGCGCTATAAGGGTCGAGCCCGAGTTCGCGCTCAAACACGCTGGCGTAGGTGCACACATTCACCGGCGCTGCGGGGGCGAGAGTCTTCAACAACCGCGCAATTTGAGCGACCAACTGCCGGTCGTCCCACCCCAGGCAGTACCACTCGAGCATGGTAAATTCGCACCGGTGCCGACGCCCGGACTCGTCGGCTCGAAATGCCTTACCGAGCGAATAGATAGAGGGCGCCCCTGCGGCCAGCAGGCGCTTCATGTAGAACTCGGGCGAGGTTTGCAAGTAAAGAGGGCCCGCGCTTAGCACGCTTAGGTGGGGGTCCGTGACTGTGGCATCGCCAAGCACCGGCACTTCCACCTCCATAATCGCTTCGTGCTCTAAAAACGCGCGCAACTGCTTTAACAACTGCGCGCGCCGACTCAGCACCTCGAGCGCGCAAGTGGGCCGGAAAGACACTGGGTCGCTATAGCCCGATTGGGCAATAGTGCAGCTGCCGTTACTTATTAGCGCGCCCCAGATATTCACCGGTTCGGGTATCGACACGCACAACATCACCGATGGTGACGAACAAAGGTACCTTGACGACCGCACCAGTCGACAAGGTGGCGGGCTTGGTGCCGCCCTGCGCGGTGTCGCCTTTGATGCCAGGGTCGGTCTCGGTGATTTCGAGCTCGACATGGTTCGGCGCGGCCACACTCAAGGGCGCACCGTTGTATAAGGTGACGGTGACCACGTCCTGTTCGCGAAGCCATTTAGCCGTGTCGCCCACCGCGGAGGCATCGGCTTGAACCTGCTCGAAGGAGTCTGGGTCCATAAAGTGCCAAAATTCGCCGTCGCTGTACAAATACTGGAAATCGCGGTCAAGCACGTCGGCCGCTTCTAAGGTTTCGCCCGACTTAAAGGTCCGTTCCCAGACCCGGCCAGACCTCAGGTTTTTCAGCCGCACTCGGTTAAACGCCTGGCCTTTGCCGGGCTTAACAAATTCATTTTCGACCACCGAACAGGGGTCCCCGTCCAGCATGACTTTCAGACCACTTCGAAATTCGCTGGTAGAATAGCTCGCCATCTTGCCCTCAATTACGTATTTGACTGTCTCTGGGTGTAAAAAACGCGCACATGATACCTCGAAGTGAGCCAACTTGGCAGATGCCATGGCAACAGGAATTGCAACAACTGATCACCACCCCTGCGTCGCTGCTGGCGATGACGGGCCTCGATCGCGCGTGGCTGCCTGCGGCCGAGACTGCCGCGCGGCTGTTTCCGCTTCGAGCGACGATTTCGTATATAGAACGCATCGAGAAAGGCAACGCCGATGACCCGCTGCTGCGCCAAATTCTGCCGCTGGGGTATGAACTGGGCTCACCTTTGCACTACAGCGGCGACCCGCTTGCAGAGCGCGCCGCCGCGCCACTGCCCGGACTTGTGCACAAGTATAAAAGCCGCGTGCTGCTGATCAGCTCCAGCCAATGCGCGATAAACTGCCGCTACTGCTTTCGGCGAAGTTTCCCTTACTCGGAACACCGCCCCAACCGACAGCAGTGGAGCGACGCGCTGAATTATATCGAAAACCACCCACAGGTGAACGAGGTCATACTGAGCGGCGGCGACCCGCTCGGGGTTAGCGACCGAGAGCTCGCCTGGCTGATCAACGCGATTGCGGACATCGGCCACATCAAGCGTCTGCGTATCCACACGCGCATCCCCATTGTGCTGCCGAACCGAATCACCAACGAACTGCTGGATGTGCTGGACAGCGCCCCGTTAAAAACATTGATGGTGATCCACTGCAATCACGCCAACGAGATCGACGCGCGGGTCGTCAAAGCGCTTGGCGCGCTTCGCGGCGCGGGCCTGCATCTGCTCAATCAATCGGTGCTTTTGCGCGGGGTGAACGATCGGGTGGAGACCTTGGTCGCGCTCAGTGAAACCCTGTTCGACGCAGACGTCCTACCTTATTACCTGCATCTTCTCGACCCAGTTAAAGGGGCGTCTCACTTCGAAGTGCCGCATGACGAAGCTCAGGCGCTCTACCGGTCGTTGCTCGCGGAGCTGCCGGGGTTCTTAGTGCCCAAGCTGGTACGTGAGATACCCGGGGTCGCCTCGAAATCGCCTATAGCGGTTTAAACGCCAATTAAGGCTCTAACGGGCCGCCCTCCGAAGCCTAGGTTTCGCGCGGTAAGCTCGCGCGCTCTTTGCCCAGCCCACCGACACCGCGCGTTTGAGCATAGAGTCGATAATCCTCTACAGGCGCGCTTCTCGTCTATGCTATAAGCAGGCGGCTTGGCCGAGCTTCGCGTTCAGCGGCGAGGTCGGCGCCCAAGATTCGCAATTGCGATATCACAAAAGTGGCTTGGACTTAAATTGCGGTTAGCGGGTATATTGGCACAAGGGCTGGCGGGGCCATGTCGTCGCGGTTCGATTTTCGCAAGACACGGGGTTGGTGATTGTTCACCCGCACCAGTGTAGCAAAAGCACGCCCCAATCCGTGTGCACCCAAAAAGTAAAAATGAAGTCATAAACTACTTGAATGCGCCGCAATTTTAGTCATTTTTTGAAATACGGCATCGATTTGGTAATCTCCAATTGAAGCCAATAATATTGGCCCGACGCCCGGGCGGGATAAAACCGTGCAAGCACCAGAACAAGAACGCCAATTTGCTCCAAGGAAGACTTTAGGTTTTGCATATGATTGACATTTTTCAGCCAGCAGTGGCGATGTCCGAACTGAAATTACCCAACCAGGACATAGACGTATTATCTTTTTGCAACGGCAATAAATCGCAAAAAGTTGCCCACTGGGCGAGCGAGCTTAAGCTCACGCAGGTCAAGCCTTCGAGCGTCGCGCTCTATGAAGCGCTGCCGGAAATCGCCCGCTTGAAAACCGATGTCAAAACCCGCTTCGAGATGCTGGAGTCGCTCTGGCAACCGGCGCAGCGGTGCGCGCAAGGGCTGGCGAAAGATTTTTTACAGCAACCGCTGATACTGCCGCCCTCGGCGCAAAAAACCGCCATTTTGTCACAGGCATTACAAAAGCACCTGCTGGACGGCTATTGCGTTTGCGTTCGTGAACTGAGCAACCAAAAAAAATTAAAGCCCCAGAACAAAGGCATTTTAATTCAATCGCTGATGCGTGCGATGCTGTGCACCGACATCATGTTCTTTCGCTGCTACCAACTGTACGCCCAAGCGCCTACGAATATGTGGCGGCAATTGCATTGCCTTTACCTGGTAGCTGAATATTACGATGTGCTGCAGGAACGGGTGGCGGCAACCTTCATCACCGAACCGCAGGTTAAAACCGTACACGAAGCCTACGTACACTGCTTGGCACTGGCGAGCCTGCGCCCGAATCAGCTGTCGCAAAACGATATAGCGCAGACTCACGCCGTGCTTGGCAACTGGGTCAAACAGATTGCGCTGCTAAACGCCAACGAGAGCCGCTCACAACCTTTGTACCTGGTCAACCTGTCTGCCGACAACGGCCCTGCCCACAGAGGCCGCTTTCACTGCGACCAATACGATCGCGTTCTGGTCATGGATTTTAACGGTCTGGCCGATCAAATCGGCAAGCAAACGGTTGCGGGCGCGAACACCTTGGACGCAAACGAAACGGCGCCTCAGTTGCCCGCGTCGCTCCAGCTTCATATCAGCGATTGCTGGAGCCAGGCCCCGGAGCGCTTGCGCGAGCGAAAGCGGGCGGATGTATCCGCGGAGGTTTGTGTCGGCCTTATAGATTGTCACCGCCAAATCTGCGGTGACGTCGAGTTCGAGCAGTTCCTAAACCCGAAAGAGGACGACGACGGCGACGAATCGCTCTTGTCGACCAATTTCAACAGCCTTGTTAACAGCCTTTCCCGAAAAAAGGACGTCGACGCCGATAAACCCGCCCGCCAGTCGGTGGCCAAGGTCTCGATCCAAAACGCGAGCGCCGGCGGCTACTGCATCCTCTGGCAGGGGCTTCTCGGCAACCGAGTGGAGGCTGGCGAACTGATCGGCGTACGCGAACAGGGGCGTCGCTCTTGGAGTGTCGGCGTTATTCGCTGGATTCGTAAGCTCAAAGCGGGCTCCCAGCTCGGCGTGCAGCTGATTTCGGCTCAGCCGGTGCCTTATGGGGCGTCGTTCATGTACGACATGGGCGGCTATTCCGATTTTATGCGCGCTTTGCACATTCCCGCTCCCAGCGATCCGGACCAGCCGCCAAGCCTGCTGACCGCCTCTGTGCCATTTCAGGAGCAGGGCCGGGTCCGCCTGAAGCAAGACGACACCGAGCTCGACGTGCGTCTCAACCGGTGCATTCTCTCGACCAGTAAGGTTCGCCTGTTCACATTCGAGACTTTAAGCAGCAACGGTTGATCGGCAAGAAAAACTCAAAACAACTACACTAAAGAAGGAAACGCTTAACGCATCGGGCAAAAATGCCAACCGGGCCCGCCGATAATTGACGTAAAACAGTACAAAATCGCCCCGTGTGATACGCCTGGGAGGGCGCTGTTTTCGCCGCGCGCGGCGATTTCGGCTAGGCCAGAAGGCGAGTTTTCAGTACACTGGCCATTAAACCTTTGGCGGCTCGAAGCTGGCACGCAGCCGAGACGAGCATGCGGGCCTCAACATAAGATTTGGTATGACTTCCCATCCGACAATAAGATTGTTAATACTGAACGATTCGCGCTCTGAAGCCGAGCGGTTGATCAGTATGCTGCAAAATTCAGGCTACCCCACCCGGGCGCAACACGTCGAGAGCGAGGAAGGTCTCGTAAAACTGTTGCAAGATCAGCAGTGGGACCTCGCAATAGGCTTGGATACCACCACCAATGTTACGCCGGGCACCGTCGTCAAACAAATTCGCCGTTTGAGCAAAGACATTCCTTTGATTCTTTTAACGGATGATGAAGGCAGTAAGCCCTTGGTCGACGGGCTTAAAGGTGGCGCAGTCGATGTCGTGCGCCTCGATGAAGACCAACATCTGTTACTGGTGATCGCCCGCGAGCTGAATAACCGCGAGAACCGAAGCCAGCAGCGCATCGCCGAACGTCGATTTAAAGAAATTGCGCGGCGCAACCAACAACTGCTGGAGAGCTCCAAAGACGGCATCGCGTTTATTCAAGACGGCATGTTCCTTTATGCCAACCCGTCATTCGCCGACGCATTGGGTTACAAGGACGCGGACGAAATCGAATGCATGCCGGTTATCGATATAATCCACGAGAAAGACCAGGAACGCGTTAAGGAATTCATAAAGGAATTTATGATCCGCTCGAGCGACGTCGAAACTCAAAAAATCACCATCGACGCGATTGGCGGCGACGGCCCACCGAGGACGCTCAATATAGACGTCCGCAAAGCACAATACGAAGAGGAGCTGTGCATTCAGTTTGTGGTCAAGTTTATTGGCGGCGTCAACAATGTGCACCTTGAGGCAAAACTTGAGCAAATACGCCATCAAGACCTCGCCACAGGGCTGTACAATAAAAACCGCCTGATTGAAGAGCTGGAAGTCACCGTGGACGACGCGGTGAAGAACACGACAACCTCGGCGCTTATGTGCATTCAGCTCAACAATTTTATGGATACAGTGCAAAGCAAGGTCGGGCTCGCCGCGGCTGACATAGTGCTTGGCACCGTCGCCGACTACGCGAAAACCTTGGTCAAAGAAAACGAACTGTTGTGCCGCTTTAATGAAGACAGCTTCATGCTGCTTAGCCGTAACATTTCGCCCGACGAGGCCTTAAAGCGCGCCGACACGCTGGCTCACACGCTCGGCAAGCATATAGTCGATATAGACGACGACACTCTGCAGTTTGTCTACCACATAGGTGTCTCCCTGATTAACGAGACGACCAGCAACTCCGACACGCCGATAGGCAACGCCGTGAAAGCGCTGGAGCTGCTCGCAGAGAAAGCCAAAACCGACGCAACGGTCCTTTCCTGCATCTATGAGGAGCCCGAAACCGCCGATGAAGAAGCGGCGCGCTCCACCAAAGAAACCGCCAAAATGGTCCAACACGCGTTGGATCAAGGCCGATTTCGGTTGTTGTTCCAACCGATACTCAGCCTCAGGGGGTCAGACCGAGAGCACTACGAGGTGTTGCTGCGCATCATAGATGAGAACGGCAATGGCATTTCTCCAGATGAATTCCTCGGTGTGGCGGCTAAATTCGACATGACCACCAAAATTGACCGTTGGGTCATTCTGGAGTCCATTAAGGTGTTATCCAAACACCGAAAAGAAGGCCACAGCACGCGTATTATCATCAACCTGAGTCGCGAGTCGGTGAAAGACGCCTCTTTGCCGCCCTGGCTTGGCGTCGCGTTCAAAGCAGCGAAATTACCACCGGATGCGATTGTTTTCCAATTTTCAGAGGTGGTCGCCAACGACCACCTGAACGTTGCCAAAGCGTTTACCGAACAAGTCACAGCACTTGGCGCGGAGTGCTGTATCAGTCACTTCGGCTGTGCGCTCAACCCGTTTAATGCGCTGGAGCTGCTCAAAGCGCAGTACATCAAAGTGGACGGCTCTTTCACCCGCGAGTTGCAAAGCGCTTCGGGCGAGCCCGCCGCACTTAACGAGCTGGTCGCGCAGCTCCACGAGCATGAAAAAATTACGATTGTGCCCTTCGTCGAAAATGCCAGCGTGCTATCCAAGCTTTGGCAGTCGGGGGTGCATTATATTCAGGGGTATTACCTGCAAGGGCCGGCTGAATCCATGGATTACGACTTCGACACTGAGAGCTGACAGGCTGCGCAAGTGCGCCTGCCCGGCGCCTTTTCCGAACGCGATGTTGGCGGCTCAAGCTGCCAACGCTCATCAGCACCGCTCTTGGGCGCCATCTTCTTCAAATGATACTTTTTACCGCAAAAAAGGCTGGCTCTGGCTTTTATCGTCTATTATCCTATGGCCACATTTGGTTAAATAACCTACAAGATAATAAACACCGCTGCATCCGCCACTCCTGGAGCTATAAAACCCCATCAGCCCACAACCTTCGAGGCGATACGTTTTACGCTCTTCTTTTCCCGGAATTGCTGCGGACACTCACGCGAGCAGCGGCCGTCATCAATAAAGCCGCCATCACAAAGCCCAAAGATATGAGTGAGATGTCTGAAAAAAGCGTTTGCATCATAGTGCCGGCGTACAATGAGCAAGACAATATCCGGTCTGTTATAGAATCGCTCAACGCACACAACCCCGCCTGGATGATCGCAGTGGTCAACGACTGCTCAACCGACGATACCGCAACCATCGTAAAGACATACCCTTACGCGACACTCCTCGATTTACCCATTAACTTGGGAATTGGCGGCGGCGTTCAAACAGGATTTAAATTTGCCGCAAGGCAAGGCTACGATATAGCCGTGCAATTCGATGGCGACGGTCAACACATAGCCTCGGAAATTGACGCACTCATAGCTCCGATCATTGACGACCTTGCGGACGTCACCATCGGCTCCAGATTCGTTCACCACTCGGAGTCGGAGTTTCGCTCGACGGCAGCGAGACGAGTGGGCATTCGCTATTTTGCGATTCTTAATTCGTTCCTTATCGGCCAAAAAATCACCGATAACACCTCCGGTTTTCGCGCTTACAACAAAAGGGCAATCAACACTTTAGCTCGCAATTATCCCAACGACTATCCGGAACCCGAGGCTGTTATCATGCTCGGTCGCACAGGCTATAGAATAAAAGAAATTCCAACCAGAATGCTGCATCGGGTCGGCGGCACGTCCAGCATCACCGCGGTTAAATCCGTGTATTACATGATTAAAGTAACCCTGGCGATTCTGATTACCTCCATAAGAAACTATTAGCAAGCATCTAAAGAATGGCACAATTAACGTTTTCGATCGAAAGCTGGCGCATTCAGGCATTAGGCTTGACCGCAAGCATTGCCTTATTCTTCTTCATTATATTGCTGATTAAAAGGCGTAAGTTAAAAGAAGAGTACGCATTGCTCTGGCTGGCCACTACCGTATTTTTTTCAGGACTTTCTATTTTCAAGGGCTCCCTCGACCTTATAGGCTCAGCTCTTGGCATCTATTATGCGCCTGCGGCGGTGCTGCTGTTGCTCATAGGGTGCATTATTTTAATCCTGATTCACTACTCTACTGTGATATCCAAATTGTCAGAGCAAAACCAGAAGCTCGCCCAGGAAATCGCACTATTAAGGAACGAAATCAACCATGCCAATCGCCATGACGACACTTAGCGCCACCGGTATAGCGACCAGGCGCAACAGATTGATTGCGTTTTGCATTCTTCTGCTTATTAACGCTGCCATGGGTCTTTTGTTTCAATACGGGTACCAGGATTTTACCATCAGCGGCTCGAAGCAAGCCGAGCGGCAAACGCGTTTTCCGTTTGTCGAGCGCTCCCCCCAGCGAGCCGACACTTACCAGATACGGGGGCAAATAAATCGCTCCATACTGTCGCCAACAAGCTACATCATCGCACCCGATGACAGGCTGATCTCAATGACAATCAACGACCGCAAGGTCGACCTGTCGAGCTTTTCACCTGGGCAGTTGGCGGACTGGCACCGAGGCTTTAAGATCGACCTGCAGGAGTACCTTAAGCGCGGCGAAAACTCTGTTAGCTTTGTCATCGCCGATGTCGGCGGTCTTTACGGCGTACGGGTTCGTCCAGCCCTATCGCAAACCGACCTCATAACCTTCAGGGTCGCATGGGGCGTCGCGTTTATCGCAATGGTTTGGCTGTTCTTGAGTCTTCTGAAACTCCGGTGGGAGATCACAGCCATACTGACACTCGGCCTGGTCCTCAGAATTGTCTACACCATGTTTACCGATTTCAATGTCCGCGGCCACGACACCGACGAGCACCTTGAGTACGTCTTCTATTTTATGGATCACTGGCGGCTTCCCGACTTGGCATCGGCCAACGGCGGCGCCTACTTCCACCCGCCGCTCTATTATTTTATTGCCGGCAAATTGACGAAATTACTGTCAATTTTGCGCCCGGGAGAAGCCACGTTTCACTACGCAGCTTTGCAATACTTATCCGTGGCCTTTTCTTTCGGGTTTTTAATCTATACCGGAAAAATAGCGACGTTTTTCTTTTCTTCACACCATTCGATCGAACAAAAGCAGTCGTTCTTGGGCCTCAAGCGCGACCCTAGAATACCAGCCGCACTGGCCACAGCCTTAGTCGCCTTTTGGCCTTCCGCGGTGATTCACGGCGCGCGAATCGGCAACGACCCGCTGCTCTATTTCAGCTTCACCGCGGCCTTATACTATATTTTAAAGTTCAACTATCAGCCCAACAAGAAGCTGTTTTTGTACGGCGCCATCATGACCGCTGTCGCGGTGTTAACCAAGGCAAACGGCGTGTTGCTGGGCATACTGGGCGCGGTGCTGATTATCCAGAAGGGGCTTGGCGATCGTTCGCTGATCAACGCCAAAGTAATCAAAGCGGGCATCGTGCCGGCTGCGATTGCCCTGTTTGCGGTAGGCGTTGCCTTTTTCCCAGGCGCCTACCTTAAGGCCAAAGGCGACCGCACCCACCTTTATGTCGATAACATCAACAACGTATCCGGCGCGTTAAGGGTCGACAGAGATGCCAACAATTTTCTTTGGATGGACCTTAACACCTTTATCAATGAAGCCTACACCTCCCCCTACAGCGACGACTACGGCAGGCAGTACTTTGCCAATTACTTACTAAAAACAGGACTTATTGGGGAGTGGTGGCACGCGGGTGATTTAACCGCGCAATGCACCATAGCCATCAGCTTTATACTGCTTATTTTTCTTATTGTGGTGATTCGAAGCTACTTTCAGTCCAATCGGCGCCACTACGCGATCACCCAACCGCTGAGCTTATCGATTATTCTGCTGCTGGTGTCGGTTTATTACATGCGCATTACCTTCCCAGTGAACATCGATTTCCGGTATATATTGCCTATTCTTGTACCTTTCGCGGTAATGTTGAACTACGCCACAGTCAAGCTTTGGCACCAAGGTTCAATCAGAGCCGGCAACCTTAGTCTGTGTTTGCAACTTGTGTTTATCGCGCTGTCGATTTTATTTTTTATCGGTTTGGCGATTGCCTAGAACGCGAAAGAGAAGCCGGAGAGCTAATAACACGAAAACTGCGCACGGAAAAAACGCGGGCTTTCGCATTTAACCCAGATTGCGGAAAGGTAGGGCAGCGCGTAAAGGTCCCGGCCGAGCCCATCAACACAACCAGTGCCAAGACTCGTTTCGAATCGCAACTAACGAGGCCTCTTGGCAGGCTCGGGAATAACCGGGGCTTTCGCGCACCGAACAGAACAGCGCCTGCCCTTCTATTTAATGTCTTCTCCGAATTACCCGCCACAGGCCAAGACCCGATACTTGGCTGGCATTCATCGGAATATTAGAATTTTCCCCACAAAGAAATTGAACACAGGAATGGCCAATACCACCATCGCAAGCGCCAATGTTTCGTTCACCCCAAAAACGCTTGCCGCGTAATACAAAAACACCGATGAAAAAATATAATTAAAGCAGGCGAGGCCACCGTACTTGACCAAGCTGCTGACAGCCGGGGGCGAGCCGAAGGTCACAATTGAATGCCCCCAAAAGCTGATAAAAAAGCCAACGACAAACCCAATAAGGTTGCTTATCTGAAGCGGGATCACAGTATTCAAAGCGGCCGCAATTCCGAAGTGGCTGATGGCGGCCGCCCCCCCAACGATACAAAACACTATGAATTGCCTCAAGGCCACGCTCCCATCATCGCTTAGATATTTCACCTCTTAAAAATGCGTAACTTAAGGGCTTTCACCTAAGTTTCTGCTTGGCGCACTAGCGCACCACCTTTTCGATATGATATTTCGGCCGCGCTTTTACCTCGTAGTAAATTTTCGCTAAATACTCGCCCAGTATGCCGAGGCAAAGCAGTTGAACACTGCCTATAAACAAAAGCGGTAATAGAATCGATGCCCAGCCTGGAACAGCTGTTTCGGTGTACATCTTGACAAAAAGCACCCAGGTCAGCGTAATCAGCGACAAAAGACCCGATAAAAAGCCAAGCAGTGTGATTGCTCGCAGCGGCACAGTGGAAAACGATGTTATACCCTCCCAGGCAAAAGAGACCATTTTTCGCAATGGGTATTTACTCTCGCCGGCCATGCGCGATTGACGCTCATAGGCAACCGTTGCCGACGGAAAGCCAATCTCGCGAACCAGGCCCCGCAAGAAGATGTTGGCTTCTGGATACTGTTTAAAAGCTTCAAGTACTTCTCGCGACATCAACCGGAAATCCGCATGATTGAAAACTAAATCCACACCCATCTTGCGCATCAGATGGTAATAGCCTTCAGCGGTATAACGCTTAAAAAGCGTATCCGTACTTCTTTGCGAGCGAACCCCATAGACTACGCTTGCGCCCTGGCGATACGCCTCTACCATTTTCACTATATTCTCAGGGCCATCCTGCAGGTCGGCGTCGATACTGACCACAGCGTCTTCAACCGTCGAGCACAGCCCCGCGTATAGAGCGCGCTGATGGCCGCAGTTTCGCGAAAGCTTAAGGGCTATTATCTGCGGGGTATGAAGTGCCTTTTCGTTCAACATTTCCCAAGTGGCGTCTTTACTGCCGTCGTCGACAAAGTACAGCTTGGACGACTGAGCAATATGCCCTTGCTGAATCATTTCTTGTAACGCACCAAGCAGTTCATCGAATGTTGTAGGAAGCATCTCTTCCTCGTTATAACAAGGAACCACGATAGCCAAACTCGGAATCGATTTCGTCATACAGCCCTCCGATATATCCAATATTTATGCAATAGAAAATTGACTATTAAAGTGCCGACAAGCGCCACGACCTGGGCGATCAGATAATGCGGAACACTTTGATTAACCAGCCAAAACAAAAAAGTGTTGATGTTTACACCAATGAAAACCACAACAATAAATTTTGCAAAGGCCGAAAGATGATTACGACCGCCGAAGGTTAAATAGAAATTTAAAAGATAGTTGCTTAGTGCACTTAGCACATAAGCAATCGCGGTTGCCGCCACAGCCGAGATACCGAAAACTTCTACCAACACGACCAACAGAGAAAACTGAACCAGTGTAGAAAAACCACCGACCAGAAAAAAACGGAAAAACGACAGCCGATAAAGGTAAATTATAAGTTGCCCTACCACATTAAGAGACCTTGATTGTTATTATCTGTCGTTGTCGGCATCGGCGATGCCCTAAGGTTCATGCCGAGTGGTCGCTGCGAGCAAATTGTCGCTCGTTGTGGCGGTAACGCGGCCAGAAATCTGAAGCGTTTCGCTGTGAACATCGTTCCATCGGTGGCTAAGCCGTTAGCCGATGAACGCTAGAACCGGCGTTTCGCCCAAACCGGGCTGACGCCTGCTTCGTCCGCTGCGCCAGCCAACGGGTGGCGCACTATCGCAGCCGCTCGGCGGATCAGCAACAAAGGCACTTCCGCACCCTTGCCTACAAGCCTTTGCGAACCCGAAAGCTCGAACACCCGGCTCCTTAGACGCCCCTTGTCAGGATTCACCGACCGGTCGCCGTAATCGATAAAAGTGATAACTGACCCACAACTGTCGACTCCCGATGCTTCAGCTTTTGAATTCGACAAGGGTTATATTGTAGTCTTTAATTGGCTTTGTCAGAAGCCAGCCTATCCCATAAAAACAGCCGCTAAGGCACTACCATTTTTAATCGCGCAAACTACGGTTATTGTAGATGATCACCGAACTTCCATCTCTTGGTACCTATGATTACATTATTGTCGGCAGCGGCCCTGCTGGCATAAGCGCCGCCTTGAGGTTGCATGAGAACTTGCCCGACGCCACCATCGCCATTGTCGAAAGCGGCGTAATGGAGGAAAACGAGACCATTCAAGACCTTAGCGCCCTAACCGGCAGCGCCGACATGGGCGCAGCGCATTTCGCTTGGCACACTCGCCGCATACTAGGCGGCACTTCCAGTATCTGGGGCGGCTGGTGCGCGGCTTTGGAAGAGCGCGCGTTCAATGCCGGCGAATGGCCAATAGAGTACAGTGATATAGCGCCGTTTTACCCGGCCGCCGCGGAAATAGTCAATGCCCCCGAACTCGCTCACACCAACATACAGACCGAGATCGCCGAAACCACCGATTTAATCTACAAACCTTTTTATTTAACGAGACAGCTTCGCATACAGGATAAGTACGGCTCTTGGCTTGAAGAAAACCAAAAGATCGAGGTAATCATTGGCCAAACATGCACGAAAATTGATGAGGTCGATGGCACTGTAACGGGCATAGTTACCAAGGAATCCACCGGCACCGCAGCCGATGAACACACCTTAAAAGCAAGTCACTACATAATCGCTTGCGGCGGCGTAATCAATGCGCGCATCTTGCAATTGAGCGGCATCATACCCAATGATTCGCTCGGCCAGAACCTGATGGAGCACCCCCACATTTATGCGGCAACGGATATTTATCTCGATGTCGCTAAAGTCAGACCCTATATGGTGGAAGATGTCTCCGTCGCCCATGCCCTACAGTTGTCGCCCGCGCTTTGCGAGCAAGAAGGGCTGCTATCTTTTAGCGTGGAATTTCGAATTAACGACACCATTGAAGAAAAGTTACTGGGGCGCTCGCGCGAACTGACCTTGTGTCCGGTGACCATTCGTTCAGAAATGCAACCGCAGCAATCGAACGCGATCACTCTGTCAGAGCAACTCGACCACCTAGGGCAACCCCGAGGCCACGTCAATTTCCAGTTTAACTATCTCGACCTGGCCAACCGATCTTGGGAGGTTTTTTGTTCTTCTTTGCTCGCCTCGGGGCTAGGTCGCCCAGGCACTTTGCCGCCACAACTGGACCTACGCGGTGGCGGGCATTATATAGGCACCACCCGCATGGGCTCATCGCCCGAGAATTCAGTAGTGGACGCCAACTGCAAAGTGCACGGTATCGACAACCTGTTTATCGCGGGCTCGTCGATTTTCCCCGCTAGTGGGGCGGCTAACCCGACCTTTTCGATCGTGGCCTTTGCGTTAAGGCTCTCTGACCATTTAAGCAATTTAGCGGCTTAAGGAGCACTCGTGTATCGGCGGACATTCATCACTCGGACGACAAAAGCTTTCGCACTCTTCGCGGGTGGCGTCACCACAGCGCATTCGCTCGTGGGTTGCGGCGCAACCGAGCGAGAAACGCCCGGCGACCTACCGGCAGCGCTTGCGGCAAAC